>CALCKX010000025.1 GCA_937966115.1 uncultured Chloracidobacterium sp.
GGCGCGGGCGGTCGCAGGGCGGCTGTGAATGCCAAGCTTTGAATGCCAAGTCGTCGCTTGCCGCGGCGCGCAAGGAGGGCCTCTATGTCAAAGGCTCACGAAGTGTTTCTCCAGGACCTCATGCGGATGCCCGGCATCAAGAGCGCCCTGCTTGTCAATAACCGCGGGGAAGTACTTCTGAGCGCCGGGCAGTTCGCGCTCAACTCGCAAGCGACCGTGCAAATGGGCGTTTTGCTGGCGCAGCTCTCGTCGGTCGCGGAGATTCAGTACGACAAGGTCGAGGAAATCTCGATCGTGTTCGCGGAAGGGCGCGTCACGACTTTCACGAATCTTGACTTGATGATAGAGACCACCTATGGTACGCAGGAAGTCTTCCTGATACTCGTTAGCGCGCCTGCCGCAAACCTGCCTACCATGCGCATGACCGTCAAGGTGGCAGCCGATAAGCTGAAAAAAGACCGCGCCGTAGCGGGCCTGCGGGTGAGCGTCAGCGTGTTGCGTCGTAACCTTTTGACGCGCGACCGACTCGACGCCACGAGCTGGGAACTGCTCGAAGCCATGAACCGCGCCTAGCGGCGCGCCGAGCGGGCGCGGGGCGCTCGGATGTGCCGCGCCCGCCCGCAGCTCATCCGAGACTGCCGGCGCGGCCGGCGGGTATCTTCTTAGCCTTTAGGGACGCGCACCATGTCAAACGCATTCAGCGGCAATCTCGCGCAGCTCAAGCTGATGGACGTTCTCCGCTTGCTCCATGCGAGCAATCGCACCGGCCTGCTGGAGCTGACCCATGACGACGGGCGGCAGGGCGAGATTCACTTCGACAATGGTCAAATCGTCCATGCCGCCTACGAGGACGCCGTGGGGGAAGACGCCGTTTATGGGCTGTTTTCCTGGGGATCGGGAAAGTTTAGCTTTACCGCGACCGATGCGCCGACCGATGAGCGCACCACCTACCTTCAAACCGAGGAAATCCTTCTGGAGTGCGTGACCTACGCCACCGAGTGGGAGAGCGTGCGGCGGGTTGTCCCGTCCGCGCGAGCGATCTTCCGGCTTTCCTCCCGCTCGATGAAAGAGTTTTCGCTCCGCGCCGAAGACTGGTCGGTGATTCAAAATCTGGACGGCGCGCAAACCATCGCCGAGATTGGCGACCTGACGCAGCTCAACGAGCTGATGGCCTCGAAAGTCATCGTGCGGTTGTATGACCTTGGGCTGGTTGAATATGTCGGAGAGCGTCAAGAAGACGACTTGGAAGTGGACGCCGTGTCGGATGACATCATTCACCAGACGGAGCGCGAGCTGACGCGCGCCATTGGCCCGATGGCGCCGATTGTCCTCGAAGACTGCGCCGAATCAATTGGCTTCAAGTTGCGGCAACTGCCCAAGGATATGATGCCGGCGCTGGCTGAGCGCCTGGCCGAGGAGATCCCGGACAATGAGCGGCGGGTCAAATTTCAGGAAGCCATGCTCGAAATCATGCAGCATCTTTACGCGTGACCAGGATGGCGACCGATGATTTCTCAAACCGATCATTTCTCAATCTGCGGCTTCTCAAGCCGTGGCGCAGGCGCTTTGCCCGTCATCCGCGCTGGGGTCTGCGGCGCGCTGGATGCCGGCAGCGCTTTGTGATGGACCCGCCCCCCAGCCTCCCCGCCCATGAAACTCAATATTCGTAACAAGCTTGTCAGCTTTGCCGCCCTGCTCATTTTCGCGCCGCTAGCTTTTTCGGCGCTGGCCTTTGTCATCGTCGTCAGTGGCACCATTGACGGCAACGCTCGCCGCGATGTCGAGAAGGACGCGCGGCTGGCCGACCGCATTCTTCGCTCGCGGCAACAGACGCTGCGCGAAGTGGCGCAGGCGACCGCCCAGTCGGTCGCGGCGGAAAATCTCATTGACTCGGCGGCCGCGCCGACCGGCGCCTCGAGCGCCTCCGGGAACCCGGCCCAGGTGGCCCAGCAGAGTCAGGCGAGCGGACAGCAGAAGCTCATTCAGCTCATCAAGCAGCGGGTCGAGTCTTCCGGCGTGGATTTCATCGCCATCCTCAATACCAAGGGGCAGGTCCTAGCGCGCAACGCTGGCGGCGGCGACGATTCCTTTAGCGACAACCCGTTGTTTATCAAGGCCAAAAACGCCGCCGAGAGCAACCAGCCCGACGCTCTGCTGCGCGCTCAGGTGACGGGGGCTGTGAACGAAACCCCCGACTTGCTCAAGAACGTTGGCCTGGCCGAGCAGTTCAACAAGAATGTGGCGTCGCAGGTCGGGCTGACTATCGAGGCCATTGCGCCGGTGGCGTCTGGCAACCGGGCGCTGGGCTACGTCGTGGCCGGACAACTCGTCAACAATGCGCCGCAGGATGAAAACCGCCCGCTGACGGCCCTGACGCGAGAGGTCAAGCAGGCGCTCTACCGCGACTTGCAGGAGGTCGCGGTGTCGCTCGTGCTGGCTAAGGACAAGAAGGTGATCTCCGCCAGCGACCCGAAAGCGCTTGGCTTGGCGATGCAAAGCGAGCTGGCCGCCGACAAGCCGACGGCTGTCAACAACAACCTGCTGGGCGGCAGCTACAAAACCGCGTTCGCGCCCATCAAAGCGCCGGATGACGTGACGATCATTGGCTACATTGGGGTTGGCGTCCGCGAGAGCTACTTCAGCCGGGTTTTCAATACGACGCTGCTGATCATCGCGATTGTCACCGGCGTGTCGCTGGTGCTGGGCATCGGCGCGGCTTTTTTCCTCTCGCAGCTTCTCACGAAGCCTATTTTACAACTCACGGAAGCCGCCAACCGCATCAGCCTTGGCGAGCTGGATGAGCCGATTGCCATTGCCGCTGGCGACGAAATCGGCGAGCTTGGCGAATCGCTCGAGCGCATGCGCATCAGCTTGAAGCAGGCCATCGAGCGTTTGCGCAGCCGCCGCTAAGAGCCTTCGAGGAGCCTTTAGTTTCGAGGAGCCTTTAGTGAAGCTATGAAAATTCACGAATATCAGGCCAAGCGCCTGCTGGCGAAATTTGGCGTTCCCGTGCCGCGCCACCACGTAGCGCTCAACCCCATGGACGCCTGCATGGCGGCGGAGGCCCTGGGAACGTTCCCGGTCGTCCTGAAAGCGCAGATTCATGCCGGCGGGCGCGGCAAGGGCGGAGGCGTCAAGCTGGCGCGCTCTCTCGAGGAGGTCGAGTCCATCGCCCTGCGCATGTTGGGTCACAAGCTGGTCACGCCGCAGACCGGGCCCGAAGGCCGGACGGTTCACCGCCTGATTGTTGAGGAAGGGCTCGACATTGACCGCGAGCTGTATATTAGCTTGCTCATTGACCGCGCGACTTCATCGCCCATTGTCATGGCCAGCCAGGCGGGCGGCATGGAGATTGAGGAAGTCGCGGCGGAGACGCCCGAAAAGATTCTGCGCGAGGTCGTCGATCCGGCCTTGGGATTGCAGCCCTATCAGGCGCGCAAGCTCGCGTTTGGGCTGGGCTTCACTGGCGGGCAGGCGTCAACGGTGGTGAAAATCCTGCTGGCGCTTTACCGGGCCTTCGTCGAAAGCGACGCTTCGCTCATTGAAATCAATCCGTTTTTGCTGACCAAGGAAGGGAGCTTTTACGCGCTCGACGCTAAGGTGACGCTGGACGACAACGCCCTCTACCGGCACCCTGACTATGTCGAGCTGCGCGACACCCGCGAGGAAGACCCGCTCGAAACCGAGGCCGCGAAGTATGACCTCAACTACGTCAAGCTCGACGGCACGATTGGCTGCATGGTCAATGGGGCGGGGCTGGCCATGGCGACCATGGATATCATCAAGCTGGCCGGCGGCAATCCGGCCAACTTCCTGGACGTGGGCGGCGGCGCGTCGCAGGAGCGCGTCGAGCAGGCTTTTCGCATCCTGCTTGCCGACTCGAATGTGCGGGCGGTGCTGATCAACATTTTTGGCGGCATCGTTCGGTGCGACATGGTGGCGGCGGGGGTCATTGCCGCCGCGCGCAACCTGAATGTACAGCTTCCGATTGTTGTCCGTCTGGAAGGGACGAATGTCGCGCAGGGGCGCTCGCTGCTTGAAAGCTCCGGGCTGAACTTCACGACCGCCGCCGGCATGAAGGATGCGGCGGAAAAGGTCGTCGCGTTGGCCGCCTAGCGTTGGCGCAGCCTTTCATTTTGGGAGGTATGCCCATGGCTGCCTTGCGCCCGACGGAGCCGGTCAGCCTGGCGCTCGCCGCCGGCGGCGCGCGCGGCGTCGCCCACGTTGGCGTGCTGGAAGCGTTGGTCGCTGGCGGCTTCCGCGTTCAGGAAATCGTGGGATCAAGCGTCGGCGCGCTGATTGCGGCTTACTACGCTGGCGTCGGCCTGTCGCTCGAGGAAATGCGGACGCTGGGGCTGGGGCTTGCCTCGCGCCATTTGCTGGCGTGGGCGGCCGCGCGCCGCGCGCCGCGCTTCGCGCAGGGCTACTTTCGCCGCCGGGCCGGCATCGTGCCGGAGTATCTGGAGCGTCTGGAGCGCGTTTCGGGACGGCAGCTCCGCCACGGCGTCGAGCGGATCGGGCTGTTGGCCTTCGATGCCGTTTCGGGTCGCGAAATCCTGTTTCACAACGAGATGCCGGATTTTTCCCTGGCGGACGCCATGCGCGGCGCGGTGGCGATCCCCTTCATCTACCCGGCGCGCCAGGTGCGCCGCGGCGCGCGCGCGCTGCGTCTCCGCGACGCCGGCGGGCGAAACCGGCTGCCCATCGAGTACCTGTTCGCCGCGCCCTTCGCGCCCCGTCAGATTCTCGTCAGCGACATCGCGAATCGGGTCGCGCATCGGCAGGAAAACGCCGCCAAGGTGCGGGCTTGGCAAGCTCTTCACCCGGAGATCCCCATCCAAGTGGTGACGCCGGACGCCCTTGGCCGCGGCATGCTGCTCTATCGGCAAGCGGATCTCGCGGCCCTGGTCGCTTCCGGGCGGGAGGCGACCGAAGCGCTGCTTCAGGCGACGCCGCGCCTGCCTTCAGGCTGAGAGCGCCGCGTCCGCCCCCGGCTGTCGAAGTTGGGTTTCCAAAGTCGCCGCGAGTGATTTAGAGTACGGGTGGCATCCCCCAGAGCACACACATCCCTGCCGGTTTTGGGAGAAGTTGCATGTCAGCTACTCGTCAGGAAGCCGCCATGCGTCAGGTCTTCGAGCGCGTCGTCGCCGATCCTGATCTGCACTGGGCGACGATGAATCTCTATTACTATTCGGAATATCATGGGGCGGAAGGCATTGCCGCGCTGGCCGCTCGCGCGGAGGCGACCAATCCGCAGCTTGCGGAGGCGCTCGTCCATCACGCGGGCGACGAGTTCCGCCATGCGGAAATGATCGCCGACATCATGACGGACTTGGGCGCCGCGCCGCGCCCGCCGCTTGGCATCAAGTACGTGGATGAATTCGCCGCGTTGGCCACCGCCAGCAGCGATCCTGACCGACTAGACGAAGTTGAGTTGTTGGCCGCGCTCAATGTGACGGAAAAGCGCGGCCTGTTTAGCTTCGCGCTGCATGTCTCGACGCTGCCCAAGGAAAGCAAGGCTTTCAAGCTGCTCAACCAGGTCAAGAATGAGGAAGCCGGACACGTCCGATGGGGCAATCAGCAGTTAGCTCAGCTCAAGGCCAGCGGGCGCGAGGCGGAAGTGCGGCGGGCGCAGGCGAAGTTTGAAGTCATTGAAAAAGCCGCCTACGAAACGTCGCTGGACATCATGCCGGGCGCGCCGCTTCGCCACTTGCGGCGGATTGTGGACGTCGCTCGCGAATTGCCCGTCGAGCGCCAGGTGCCCTACGTGGTCGGGCAGTTTCTGCGGGCCGCCGATCCGCGCCCGGTATTGGGCGCGCGGTGGCAGTTGGTCGAAACCATTTTGTCCTCGGCGCAGTTGCGCGAGCAGGTCGGCGAGGATGTCAAGCGCATCATTGCCGGGCAGTCGCTTTCCAGCGATTCGCTCCTGGGGCGGCTGGCGGCTGATGCGCGGCGAGCGGTCGAGAGCCTCTGGCGTCCGCAGGCGCAGGCGGCATAGGGGGCCACGCCCGCGCGCGGCGCTGGCGCGGACTGGGGACGGACGCCGCGTCGTCCCCTCCGTCGCTCCGCGGAACGGCAAATTTTTTGATAGGCGCGACGCCTGCCGCGCGCTACGCTGGATGAGCCGTCATGCTCTCGCTCTCGCTGTTGCCAGAAAGCGGCTTGCGCGGCAAAGCCGTTCAGCTTGACTAGCCTTGACGCTATGTTCAAACACGTTCTTTTCGCAACCGACTTCTCGCCGCTTTCGCGCGGACTGTTAAAATACGCCGCCGCCTTTGCGCGGCAGTCCGGCGGGCGCGTGACGCTGCTCAATGTGCAGAGCGCCTCGCTGCCGGCGCAGGCGCTGCGGCTTTCCGAGCGCGCGCTTGCCGAAAACGGCTTCGAGTGGCTTGTGGGCATTCGTCGCGAGCTGGAAGAAATGCTTCAACACGAGGTCTTGCAGGGACTTGACGCCCACGCCATGCTGGCGGAAGGCGAGCCGGCGGCTGAAATTCTGCGCGTCATCAAGGAAAAAGACATCTCGCTGCTTGTCATGGCCACTCAGCGCCGGGGCTTTCTCGCGCGGCCTCTGATTGGCTCGACGGCGCTGGCGGTCTTGGAAGATGTCACCTGTCCGACGCTGGTCGCCCGCCCGCCATCGCGGGATTTCGTGTACTACAAGGGCGCCGAGACGACCATTGCGCTCAACCGAATTCTTTTCGCGACCGACTTCCACCCGGTGACGGATGCCGCCAAGCGGGTCGCCTTTGACTTGGCCAAGGCGCACGACGCCAAGGTGATCGGCTTGCATGCCGTCCACGTCGTGCTGGGCTATTTCCCGATGCGCGCCAAGCCTGGCGAAGATGACGCCTTGGCGCTGGTTCGGCGTCATGCGGAGGCTCGCTTTGAAGAGCTGGCGGCTGAAGCTGCCGCCGCGGGCGTCAAGTTTGAGCCTCGCCTGTGCGACGGCCGCGCCTATGAGGCGACGCTGACAACGGCTCAGGAAATCGAAGCCGACTTGATTGTGATGGGCTGTGGCGACCGTCGCTCCGGGCAGCCGCTCGGGCACCACGTCGAGCGGGTCATCCGCGAGATGACGTGTCCGGTGCTCATTGCGCCCCCGGATAACATCAGCGAGTAGTCGCCAAGCCGAGCGCTGCCGCGCCCGCCTAGGTCAGCGGCGCGCGCTGGCGCTCTCCCCCCCCTCCGCCATCTTCGGCGGCCAGTCCGGTCCGCCCGGCGCGGCGTTTTTCAAGTCGCCGCGAGGGCGCGCTCCCAATCTGGACGCGACCGCTTGACCGGGCCTGGGCGAGGCGTCGCGCGCCCAAGCGCCGCAAGATATCAGCTCGAGCGGAGGTCAGCCTGAGCCGGTCCTGGATATGGATACGCCGGCGCAGCGGAAGTTAGGCTACCCAACCGCCGTATGTTTTCTATGATTGACAGCGGTCGCGCGCTCGGCCTTGCCCGGCAAGCGCCCGGCGCGGCTACATTTTGGAATGCTGTTGGTTTGCCATGCCGAAGATTTTTGACATCGAGTACACCCCCAACCCAGCGGCTCGCAAGATTGTCCTCAAAGAGCCAATTACCGCGCCCGGCGTATCGTTGAGCTTTTCTAGCGCGCAGGACGCGGCGGCGCACCCGCTCGCGGAAGCCCTCTTCGCCATTCCGCATGTGAAAAGCGTCTTTATGATGGATCGCTTCATTACCATCACCAAGGACAACGAAACGGAATGGGATGAGCTGCTGCGTCAGGTGGCGATTCCCATCCGCGCCGCCGAGCCGGCGAGCGCCAGCGCGCCGACCGCGCCAGCGACCGCGAAGCGCGGCGAGAACCCCGACCTCGACCGCATCAATGATATTCTTGATGCCCGGATTCGGCCGGGGCTGGCCGGAGACGGCGGCGGGCTGGAAGTCGTCAGCTACAGCGACAATACCCTGGCCGTGCGCTATCAAGGCGCTTGCGGGAGTTGCCCAAGCTCGATTTCGGGAACGCTCTACGGGATTCAGAGCATCCTGCGCGACGAGTTCAACCCGGAGTTGACGGTCATCGCCGTCTAGCCGGCTTTTCGCGCCGGGTTGGCGCTTGCGCTCGCTCGCAGCGTAAGCAGGCTACCGAATCCGATCGAGAACTTGGCATACGGCGAGGCTGCGCTCGGCGGATAAGCCGCCGCGCACAATGGTCGAGATGCGCCCCTGCCGGTCAAGCACGATGACATTACAGACATCGCTTTGGCAGCGATACATATCAGCCACGGCGCCGCCCCAGTCGAGAAGCACGCTTTTGGGCGCGCGGCTGCGCAGCTGACTGCGGATAATGGGCCGGATGGGGCTTGGCACGCCGCGCAGGATGGCGATGCCCTGAATCTCGACGCTGTCGCCATAGCGCTGGTACAGCTCTCGAACCCAAGGCTCGATTTGCTCGGAGCCGCCGCGGTCGCCCAGCATGAGGACCAGCGGCTTGCCGGTTGGGAAAGCGATTGTGCGCGGACGGTTGTACTGATCCGCAAGCGTAAAGGATTGCGACTGTCCGCCGACGAGGTTCTCGGCAGCGCCGCCGACGGGAGTAAGCGCGGGAGTCGCCGCGAAGGCGAAAAGCGCTAGGAGGAGAAGCCAAGCAGCCGCTCTACGAGCCATCGTTGTGAAAAGATTCTCCTTTCGTTCGGATTTCGGGCGTTCTCGGCTGAAGCCAAAAAGCTTCTCGGTTGAGGCCAAAAGGCTACGCTTGGCAAGCGTAGTAAAGGCCGGTCGCCAAGCCATGGACGTAAGCTTACGAAGCGCTAGAATCGGCTGACGTTGCTTTTCAAGTGGTCGCTTAGGCGGCCGCGCAGGGGCGCGGCTGGCGGGGCAACCGCTCACGCTGCGATCTCAGGCGCGATCGACAGAAGGTCGCGCAGCATGGCGGCGGCGGTGCCGATGGGTCCATCCTCCAGGCTGAACGCGGCGGTGCGCCCGAAAATATCGCTCTGATAGACGATGCCGGCTTCCTGCATTCCCAGCCGCGCCAGCGGATGCTTGGCCGGCACGGCGGCGGGGCCAACGCTCAGGGCGTAGCGCCCGTCCGGGCCGCGCTCGGCTTTGGCCAGCAGAATGAGATTGCCGCCGTCGCGGCGGGCGCGCTGAATATCGTCCGGCGTTACCCGCGTGATGCCTTCGACGGCGATATCGGAAAGCCGCGTCGGCTGACGCAAAACCGCGTTGGCCAGAATGAGCAGCTTGTTCGCGGCATCCCAGCCTTCGACATCGAGCGTCGGGTCCGGCTCGGCGATGCCAATGCGCTGCGCTTCGGCGAGCGCCGCGGCATATTCTTTGCCCTCGCCCATCAAGGTCAGCATGACTTGCGTCGTTCCGTTGAGAACGGCTTCGATCGAGCGAATCTCGCCTCCGGCCAGATCGCGCCAGCCAATGTTGACGCTTGGCAGCGCGCCGGCGACCGCGCCGCTGAAGCGCAACCGAGGCGCTTGGCGGTCGCCCGACCAGTCGCTCATCCGGGTCAGCTCATCAAATGCCACGACTAACGCGCCCTTGCTCGCCATCACGACGTGCACGCCCCGCTGGAGGGCGGCGCGAGCCAGGTCCAGGCCCGGCTGCCCCGAGCGGATGTCGGTTGGCGTCGCTTCAAGCAGCGCGTCGGCTGGGAGTCGCTGGACCGCCGTCATCATCTCGACGACGCGAATGTCGTCCCCGGCCAGCTCGATGACGCCCCGCTTGTCGCGCTTGCAGGCGACGATGGCGGCAGGGTCGAGGCCCCGCTCGCGGACAATGCAGCCGGAAGAGTCGGCGACGGCGACGAATTGGAGGGCGATGCGGTAGCGCTCGCGCAAATGCGCGGCGCGCGCCGGGAGAATCTCTAGGAAAGAGCGGCCGATGTTGCCGAGACCGGTCAGGATGCAGCGCAGGGTGCGTGTTGTCATGGCGTTTGAGTCAGATTGCTTTGGCGGCTCAGGTCCGCTTGTCCGTCGCGCGTCGCGGCGCTCGGGGCGAGCGAATTGACGCGAGTCAGGGAGCTTGCTAGGGTATGTCGCGGCGCTCGCCTAAGCGCGGCTTTAGAGCGGGCGGTCAATTTCAGGGCGGTTAGTCTCAGTTGGTAGAGCACTCGCTTCACACGCGAGGGGTCACAGGTTCGAGTCCTGTACCGCCCACCACGCTTCCTCCCGTCGAGCCTTTCCCAAGCTTCCGCCAGGTCGCGGCCACGCCGTAGGTGACCGCCGAGCGGGTCGGGCGCTCCTGCCATTGCTCGTAGTGCAACGCCCGCCCTTCAGTTGGCCCGAACGCCGGCAGCGCGTCAAGATACGCCATCAGGGGCGGAAAGCCGCAGACGCGCCGCGCGTCCTCATCGCGCGCAATGTGAGCGAGCAGCGCCTGGCTGTCGCCGGCGGCGACGTGTTCGAGTAACTCGGCGTCGGCGCGCTTCAGCTCGCCCGCCTTGGCCTGAGCGTCAAAGGCGTCCCCGAACTTGGGTCCGACATGCGCCAGGTCGCCGCCGACGAGCAGCGCGACGCGCTGGGCGCTTTCCGCCAGCGTTTCGCGCAGCGCCTGGATAAAAGCCTCATAGTCAGCGCGCGCGCGCTGGCGCGCGCAGTCATCCGCGGCGTAGAGCGCGCTAAGAGAAGTGCACAAAATGGGCGCAATCCGCGCAGGGCGCGCCGGATCGTTGAAAATATGGCGCAGGAAGACAGCCTGAAACTCGATGGAATGTTCCCGTCGGTGCGCCGTGTCGTCGGCGCTGATCGAGTAGCCGAGACGCGCTTCAAGCCGGTCGAGGAAGTCGAGGTCGCAGTCCAGCTCTCCAAGCGGCGTGGCGTAGGCCTTGCGCGAGGCGATGAACCAGCCGTCGCCCCCGTAGTGCGACGTGCCCAGGATGACAAAGGTGACTGGCGCTTGGCTGGGCAGCGCAGCGGCGAAGCTTTCAATGAGGCGATAGGCCGGGGCGTAGGCGCGCTCGCCCACGCGCAGGTCAATGTGCGGCGCAACGACGCCAACCAGCCCCGCAATCTGTTCCGCCGCCAGGTCCAGTCGCTCAGCCTGACCGAGGATTTCATCCAGGCGTCGCCGCAGCGCGTCCGGCTCGGCCGGGTAGCTCGATCCGGCGTGAGCCGCCGGGCGGATTGGCGCGGCTTGAAACTCGGCGTTGCGTTGCGCCGCCAGCGCCGCGAAGCGCGGGCTGTCGAGGAGCAGCCACTCGTCCATTCGCTCCACGATCGCGGTCACCTCTTCTGGCGACCAGGGGCGCTGAGACTGTTGGGTTAGCCTCCGCGGCAGCTCGTCCAGCGTGGCGCGCCCGTCGCACGCCAGCAACAGCGGGGCGAGCCGGAGATCAAGCCCGAAATCCGCGATGAAGTCTTGCGGATCGTGAATGATGATGATGCCGGCCGTTTCGTCGGCAAAAAGCTGGAGCGGGCGCAGGCGCGGGCGGTCGGGGAGATTGGGCATGGCGCGGGAGCTAGCCTTTGTGTCAGAAGTGTCGGAGGCGATTTCGAGCCGCTGCACTGTAGCACTTGCGCTTGTCGCTTGAACACGCTGGAGCGCAACGCGGCGCGCCCCGGCTTCACGGTCATGGGAGCGCCGGAAGAAGCTTTTCAAAATGCGGAACTTCGCTTGGGGTTGGGCGTTGAAGGAAGCTAGACTGCGCCATCGCGCATCGCTTCGCATTTGAGCGGCGAGCTTTCGAGCGAGGAAAGAGTGTCAATGTCTCGTCTGATGAGTAGCGCGCTGAACTATCCCTTGCCGATTGAGGTCCAGCGTGTCGTGACAGTGGATGCCGCCAGCGACCACGAGCTGATCGCGGCAGTCCAGGCTGGGGATGAGCAAGCTTTTCAGGAAATTGTTCGGCGCTATCGAAATCCCATCACGAACTTCATTTTCCGCATGCTCGACGACTATGACCGCGCCGTGGAGCTGGCGCAGGAAACGTTTCTGCGCGTGTATGCGAACGCCGCCCGCTATCGGGCGACCTTTCATTTCTCCACCTACATTTACCGCATTGCGACCAACCTCGCGATTAGCGAGCTGCGGCAGCGCCGCCGCCGCCGGCTGGTTTCACTTTTCACGCCTTGGGCGCGTCCTGATGAGGATGAGGAGACGCCGCTGGACATCCCTGACGAGCGCCCGCTACAGGATGCCGACCTGATTGAGCGCGAGCGCCGGGCGGCAGTGGCGCGCGCCATCCAAACCCTGCCGGAAAAGTACCGCGCCGCCTTGGTGCTGCGCGATGTCGAAGGGTTGAGCTACGACGACATCGCCCGCATCCTCAACATTTCCGGAGGCACTGTGAAGTCGCGCATCAATCGCGCCCGCGGGTTGTTGCGCGACAAGCTGCGCGCGTATTTATGATTACGCCGGGCTGCATTTCAGGAGCGATCGTTATGGCGAAATGCCAAGTGATCCGTCACCAGCTCGAAGCTGTCGACTATGATCCCGACGCGCTGTCGTCGCCAGGCGCAAGGTCGCACCTGGCTCAATGCGCGGATTGTCGCGCTCGCCTGGCGCAGATGCAGGCGCTGCGCGCCATGCTGGCCGAGCAGCCGCGCGTCGCGCCTCCCGCGAGCTTTGACGCCGAGGTGCGCCTTCGCTTGGGGCGCGACGCGCAGCGCTTTCGAGAGCCGTTTCTGGCTTGGATACCGACGCCGGCGCTCGCCGGGCTGGCGGTCGTCATCGTCGTGACCAGCGCGCTGGCTGTTCGCTCTTCCATGCAAATGACCCTTCATGCGCCGCTCACGGTCGCCGAGGCGGTGGCGCTGCCGACGCTCCCGGAGCGGACGCTGGCCACGGCCATCGGCGCGCAGCTCGCTCGC
>CALCKX010000026.1 GCA_937966115.1 uncultured Chloracidobacterium sp.
GACGGTGCGGTGCTTTTGCTTGCCGTCATAGTTGCAGGTAATCGTGCCCGCCCCGATGTTGACGCGCTCGCCCAGCGTCGCGTCGCCCAAGTAGCTCAGGTGCATGGCCTTTGTTTCGGCGCCAAGCGATGATTGCTTGACCTCTACGAAGTTGCCGACAACGGCGGCTTCGTGCAGGCGGGCGTTGAGGCGCACATGGGCGAACGGCCCGACGGACGTTCGGTCATCAAGGCGACTGTCAATCACCAGCGAGTAATCACGCACCGTTACGTCGTCACCTAACTGCGCGTTGACCAGCCGCGCGCCGGTGTAAATCCGGCAGTTTTCGCCGATGACGGTCCGACCTTCAAGGTGGACGTTGGGATAGACCACCGTATCCAGGCCAATCTGCACACCAGGGTCGACATACGCTGTGGCCGGATCGAGAAAGGTCACGCCGCCCGCCATCAGCTCGGCGACCCTGCGCCGGCGAAAGGCCTCCGCGACGGCGGCCAGCTCGGCGCGGGTATTGATGCCGCGCACTTCTTCGCTATCGGGATGATGGACGACGCAGACGGCGCGACCGTCGGCGCGCAGCAGCGCCAGCGCGTCGGGCAGGTAGTATTCCCCCTGCGCGTTGTCATTCGAGATGCGGGCCAGAACGTCAAACAAGCCTTCGAGCTGGAACGCGTACACGCCGGCGTTGATTTCAGTGATCGCTTTCTCGTCCGGCGCGGCGTCGCGCTCCTCCACGATGCGGGCAAAGCTGCCGTCGGTGTTTCGTAAAATACGCCCATAGCCGGTCGGGTTGGTCATCGTTGTAGAAAGAACGGTCGCCGCCGCGCCGGTTTCGATATGGACGGCCAGTAATCGGCGCAGCGTTTCGGCCCGCAGCAGCGGCACATCGCCCGAAAGCGCTAGCAGCGTTCCTTGCGCGCCCTGGAGGACGGCTTCCGTCATGCGGAGCGCGTGCGCTGTGCCGCGCCGCTCCGCCTGCGTGACGACCAGCGGCTGCATTTGCGGATCTAGCGCCGCCCAGCGCGCGAGAAAGGCTTCGCGCGCGGCATCGGCGCCACGACCCACCACGGCCACCACCTGCCGCGGGGCGAGCGCGGCGGCCGTCCGGCTCACGTGACCGAGCAACGAGTCCCCGGCGACTTCGTGCAAGACCTTCGGGCGGCGCGATTTCATGCGCGCGCCTTCGCCGGCCGCCAAAAGGGCGACGGTAAGTGGAATAGACAAAGCGATGACTCCTCGACACAATTGTTGGCTAGCGCGACTTCCGCTGCCAGACTATAAATTCCTAGGAAAAGGTCAACGCCGCGTCTGCACGCAATAGACAGCTCAGCATTGACGAATGGGAACAGCATGAGACGTTTTTTTGGCACCGATGGGATCCGCGGGCGCGCTGGGGAGTTTCCGCTTCAGCCGGAAGCCCTGTCTGTCATCGGCGCGACCTTGGCGCGCGCGTTCCTGTCGCGCGCCGGGCGCGCCCCGCGCTTTGTCATTGGCGGCGATACCCGCGAATCGAGTCCGTGGATGGCCGCGGCGCTGGCCCAGGGCATCGCCCAGGCGGGCGGGACGGCGAGCTGCGCCGGCGTCATCCCGACGCCCGGCATCGCCTATCTGACCCGCGCGGAAGGCTTTGACGCCGGCATCGTCGTTTCGGGCTCCCACAATCCGTTTCAGGACAATGGCATCAAGCTCTTCCTCGCGTCCGGCGAAAAGCGCGACGACGACCTCGAAGCCGCCATCGAGACCGCGCTTCAGGCGCTGTCGCCCGCGCCGCCGCTGGCGGACGCGCCCAGCGCGCCGCCGCTGTGGGAAGACCCGACGCACGCGCTCAGCTATTTGGAGTTTCTCACGCAGCGCATTGCCGCCGACCTCAATCTCTCGGGCTGGCGCATCGCGCTCGACTGCGCCAACGGCGCGGCCGCGCCCTACGCCAACATCATGCTTCAAGCGCTTGGCGCGCAGACCTTCGTCACCGGCGCGACGCCGAACGGGCGCAACATCAACGCCGGCTGTGGAACCATACATATTCGCCATCTGGCTGCCTTCGCGCGCTCGGTCGGCGCGCAACTCGGCGTGGCCTTTGACGGCGACGCCGACCGCTGCCTCTTTGTGGACGAAGACGGCGAAGTCGTGGACGGCGACGCCATCCTTTATGCCCTGGCGCTGGATGCCGACGCGCGCGGCGAGCTGACGCCCCGCTGCATCGTGGCGACTGTCATGAGCAACATGGGGCTGGAGCTGGCGCTGCAGGAGCGCGGCATCGAGCTTGTTCGCGCGCCGGTCGGCGACCGCGCCGTGCTGGCGGCGATGCTGGCGCGCGGCGCGCAGCTGGGCGGCGAGCAGTCCGGGCACATCATCTTCGCCCGGCAGAGCCTGGCTGGCGATGGACTCCTGACTGCCCTCAACGTGCTGCGGATGCTGACCGAGCGCGACCGGTCGCTGCGCGAAACCGTCCAGGGCCTCGCTCGCTTCCCGCAAACGCTGGTCAACATTCCCGTGCGAGACAAGCCTCCGTTTGAGACGCTGCCGGGCGTCGCGGCGACCGTCAAGGAAGTCGAAGCCCAGTTGGCCGGGCGGGGGCGGCTGCTCCTGCGTTACTCCGGGACGGAAAACCTGGCGCGCATCATGCTCGAAGCCGCCAACGGGATCGACATTGGCGCGCTGGCGGCCCAGGTCGCGGCGGCCATCGAGCGCGACCTGGGCAACGGCCACTCATGACGGTCGTCGCCGACAGCGCCGGGTTTCAGTACGCGCCGCCCAAAGCCGCGCGCGGCGCGCGGCGCATCATCGTCAAGCCCAACTTGGGCTATCCGACGCCGGCGCCGGCGACCGTTGGGCTGGCCGCGTTGCGCGAAGTTCTCGTCGGCCTGCGGCGCGTCGCGCCGCGCGCGGAAATCATTTTGCTGGAAGGCGTGTGCGTCAAGGTCAGCTTTGCCGAAGTGATGGCGCGGCTGGGCGTCACTCAGCTCCTGGCGGAACTGGATGACCCTGCCATTCGCCTGCTCGACGCCGACACGCTGCCCAGCAAGCCCTACCCCAACCGGTCGCCAGCGCCGGAGCGCTTTGCCGAAATGCGCGCGCCGGCTTTGCTGGAGGAAGCTGACTGTCGGCTGTCGGTCGCGGCCTTCAAGCGGACGACCCTCAAGGAGCGCCCGCTGCTGAGCGCCTCGATCAAAAACCTCTACGGCCTTTTCCCCCGCGCCGTGTATCGCGCCCGCAGCCCCCACGCGCGTGGGCAACTGCACGTTCCCGATGTGCAGCGCATCCTTGTGGATGCGTATTTCACATTGGGCCTGTTGTTTGAGGGCGCGGTGGTTGATGTGACGCGCAAGTTCGTCAGCCGGGACTGGCAGCCGGATGTCGGCGCCGCCGTGCCGGTCGGTAAAATCGTCGCCGGCGATGACCTGCTGGCCGTGGACTTGCGGGCCGCGGAACTCGCCGGCGAGCCGTTGTCAGACTACTTTCAGACCATCGCCGCGCGTCGCTGACGCCTGGCGACGCGACCGGGCTCAAACCCATGGCTCAAACCCATGCTTGACGAAGCTTTTTTCCGCCGCGACGCCGTCACGGTCGCCCAGGACTTGCTGGGCTGCACGCTGATTCATGGCGAGGTCGGCGGCGTCATCGTCGAGACCGAGGCCTATATGGACGACCCGGCCTCGCACGCCGGCCTCCGGGGTCCGCGCGGGCGACTGATGCGGGAGACCTACGGCCGGCTGTACGTCTATTTGATCTATGGCATGCACTACTGCCTGAACTTCACGACGGATGCCGGCGGCCCCGGCGCGGCGCTCATTCGCGCCGTCGCGCCGACGCGCGGTCTCGATCAAATGCAAGCGCGCGCGCCGCATCCGCTGCCGCCGCGCGAGCTGGCGCGCGGCCCAGGCCGACTATGCCGCGCCTTCGGCATCGGCCGCGAGCATAACGGCGACCGCATTGGCGACCGGGTCGGCGTCTTGCCCCGCCAGGGCCGCCCGGCCATCGCCAGCTCGCCGCGCATTGGCATTACCAAGGGGCGCGATTTACTCTGGCGGTTCTACATTCCCGGCGAGCCAAGCGTGAGTCGCTTTCGATGACCAGCGAGCTTCTGACCGATCTAACCGCGATTCGTGACGCTGCCTGGGCGGCGCTGGAAGCCGGCGCGCAGCAGGCGAAGCACCCGTTTCACACGCCGGTCGTGGCCACGGGCGGCGCCGGGGACTGCGACGCGCGGGTGGTCGTCCTGCGGCGCGCCTCGTCTGAAGCGCGTGAGTTGGCTTTTCACACCGATGCGCGCGCGCCCAAAGTGCGTCTGTTACAGGCTTGCCACACAACGGCCTGGGTATTTTACGACCCGGCAGCCAAGGTGCAGGTGCGCGCTAAAGGGACAACGACCGTTCATATCGGCGATGCGGCGGCGGCGCAGGCCTGGGCGCGGACAAAGCTGATGTCGCGGCGGTGTTACCTGGCCGAGACCGCGCCGAGCACGCCCGCGGATGAACCCGCGAGCGGGCTTCCGGCTGCTTTCCGCGCACGGTCGCCGACGGCGCAGGAAAGCGAAGCTGGCTTTGTCAACTTCGCCCTGTGCGTTACAACGGTCCTGCGCTTGGAATGGCTGTATCTGTCGGCGCACGGTCATCGGCGGGCCGCTTTCGCCTGGGACGCCGGCGCCGCGCAGTGGCGCAGTCACTGGCTGACGCCGTAGGGTCTTGGCAGCCCATGCTTGGCTGCCTCGCTTGGATATGCTGACTTCAGCCACGTTCATGTTGACGCTGTTGGGATTGGTCGCCGGGGCGCTCACCAGCTTTTCGTTTGGGTTTCAGGTGTGGCAGAGCTGGCGCACCAAGTCCGTCAAGGACGTTTCGGCCGCGATGTACCTCGTGTTTTCAACCGGC
>CALCKX010000027.1 GCA_937966115.1 uncultured Chloracidobacterium sp.
GGCCGCGGCGCCCCTTGACCAAGGCTCTAGCCCCGGCGCGCGAGCCGCGCGCCGACCACGGTGATGTCGTCCAGTTGGGCTTCGCCGGCGCGGAAAGCGGTCATCTCCTGCAAAATCAGTTGGGCCTGCTCTGTCGCCGGCGCCCTGGCCACCCGCTGAAAAAGCGCCGCCACGCGCCGCGAGCCAAAGCGCTTCCCGGCGGCGCCTTTCTGGTCGGTCAGCCCATCGGTCGCCAAGTAAAGCATCGCGCCGGCGGCGTAGCCAATCTCATGCTGCGTGAAGCTTCGGCAGGCTTCGCGCTGGCGGCCGCCCACGGCTTTCGCATCGCCCTTGATGGCGGTCACCTCGCCCGTTGGAGCGACGAGATAGAGCCGGAAGCCGGCCCCGGAAAACTTAATCCGCGCGCCGGCGCGCTCGATGCGGCATATGCCGATGTCCAGGCCATCCTGCGCCGTTTGGGCGTCATCCGCCTGGTGCAGGGCCTGCCGGATGCCCAGATGCAGGCGCTCTAGGATGGCGGCCGGCTCGATGGCGCCTTCCTGGACGATTTGCTCGAGCAGCGTGATGCCGATCACGGACATCAGCGCGCCGGGCACGCCATGTCCGGTACAGTCGCCGACGGCCAGCAGCGTCGTCGCGGGATCGAGTTCGCGAGCCCAGTAAAAATCCCCGGAAACGATGTCGCGCGGCGCGTAGATGACAAAGGCTTTGCCCAGCGCCGCCGCCAGCTCGCGCTCGCCGGGCAGGAGCGCCTCCTGGATTCGCTTGGCGTAGCGCAGTCCATCCAGGATTTCTTCATTCTTGGTTTCGATTTCATCGCGCTGACGCCGCAGCTCATCCTGCTGGCGGCGAATCTCGGAGGTGCGCGCCGCGACGGTTTGCTCGAGGCGCAGCGCCACCCGCCGCAGCGCCGCCAGCCGCCAGCGAACGCCCCCGGCGACGAGCCCCAGCGCGATGAGCGCATAGGCGGCATAGGCTAGGCGCGTCCTGTGCCACGGCGCGGGGATGACGAATCTCGCTTCGGCGAAGGCGGCGCTTGGAACGCCCTGGTTGTTGAAAGCGCGGACGCGGAAAACATATGTCCCAGGCGGCAGGCCCGTGAAATGCGCTGTCCGGCGCGGGCCAGCGTCTTGCCACGCTTCGCTCAGCCCGACGAGCTGATACGCGAAGACGACTTGATCCGGCGCGAGGAAGCTCAGGCCCGTGTAACGAATTTCGACCGTCTGGGTATGCGCCGGGAAAGTGGCGCTCAATGTCGCGCTGGGCTGTCCGTCAGCCGCCAAGCGCTCGATCCGCGTCAGCGGGGGCACGGCGTTGCGCGGCAGTTGGTCGGGGCGGATGACGGCGACGCCGTTGGCGGTCGGAAACCACAGGCTGGCGTCGTCGGCCTGGCAGCCGGCCGGCTGGCGACTCCCGTTGCACTCGTTGTCGCGCATGCCGTCCCGGACGCTGAACGCCTGGCAGCTCACGGTGGCGCGCCGGCCGTCGGCGCAGGCGACGAGCTCCTCGACCGGGACGCAAAATATCCCGAGGTTGGACGACATCCAGAAGCGGTGCTGAGCATCGGCGAAGATGGCGTGGAGGTTGTCATCGAAAAGCCCGTGGCTGGCAGTCAGCGTCGCGAACCGGTCATTGGCGAAGCGCGCCAGCCCGCCCGCCGTGCCAATCCACAAAGTCCCGTCAGGAGCTTGATAGAAGCACTTGACGTTGAGGTTGGGCAGCCCGTCGGCGAGGGTGAAGAGCGTGAAAGCCGAGCCGCGGCGGCGCGTCAGCCCGCGATTCGTGCCGATCCACAGATCGCCGTCGCGGTCGCGGGCGATGGCCAACACCTGGGCGTCAGAAACCGGATAGCCATCCGCCGGCCCGAGCCGCGCGAACTTCCCATCGGCGAAGCGGCACAGCGTCGTCCCCGCGCCCACCAGCAGGCTTCCATCCGGTTCCTCGTGGATAACGCGCACCGGCGCGCCGGCAAGGCCCTGCGCGACGCCGTAGGTTCTGAAGCGGTCGCCTGTCTTGCGGGTGAGGCCGGCGGATGAGCCGATCCAGAGCGCGCCGGCGCGGTCTTCGCGCAACGCCAAGACATCCTCCGCCGGCAGCCCGCGGCGCCGATCCCAGGTGGCGACGACTTTGCCCTTCTCGATCCGCGAGAGTCCGCCATCGCCCGTGCCGACCCAGATTGCGCCGTCGCGGCCGCGCAGGATGGGGTAGGCGTAGCGTCCGGCCAGCCCTTCCGCCTCGCCAATCGGCGTCACGGCGCCGTCGTGAAAGCAATACAGCCCGCGCCCCGTGCCAACCCACAGCTCGCGCTCGCGCCCGATGAGCAGGCACAGCGCCTGCTCATGGACGCCAAACGGCACGACATCCACGCCGGGATGCGGCGGCGGGGCGAATCGCTCGATGGCGTCGCCGCGGATGCGCGCCAGCCCGTTTGAGTAGGAAGTCACCCACAGATTGCTGTCCAGGTCCTCGCGGATGTCGCCAATCGAGCCGTGGACATCGCTCGGCAGGAAATCCTCGGCTGGGTCGCGGCGGCAGAACAGTCGCGTCTGCGCCCCGGCCCAAAGCCGCCCGGACTGATCCTCGTAAAGCGCCTGAACGACTTGTCCGCGCAAGCCAACGGTTTCGATCCGCCCCTGGTCGAGGCGGGACAGCCCGTTGCGCGTGCCGATCCAGAGCGTCCCCTGGCGGTCAAGCGTCAGCGCGACAATCCGCTCATCCGCCAGCCCGTCGGCGACCGTGTAGCGGGTAAATCGTTGCCCGTCGAAAGCGACCAGCCCGCCCGTCGTGCCGATCCACAGCTTCCCGGACGCTTCAACCGCCAGGGCATTGATGATGTCGTCGGCAAGGCCGTTGTCGGTCGAGAAACGCCGCCACTGGCCCTGATCGTAGCGCAAGAGTCCGCCGCCCCGGACAGCGCCGCCGCTGAAGAAGCGGTCGCCGCCGGTGCCGATCCAGAGCGCGCCGGAAGGGTCTTCGCACAGGGCCGTGACGCGATTGTTGGTGAGAATGGGCGTGTTGCGGCGGTTGAAGACGGTGAAGCTGACGCCGTCGAAGCGCGCCAGCCCCTCGTGCGTCCCCACCCAGAGGTAGCCATCGCGGGTTTGAGCCATCGTCAGAATGGCCGCCAGCGGCAGCCCGTTGGACGTTGTCCACGCTTGACGGACGTATTGCGTCAAAGCCTTGCTCGGATTAAGCGCCTGAGCGCCCATGGCGCTGCCCAGAATGACCAGCAGGAGCCAGGGCGACCGGCGGAGCGCGCGCAGGGATGAGCGCATGAATGAGCGCATGAAGGGGTGACTCGAGGCGATGTTTGGCGCGGGCGGCGAGGACGCCTTGCCCAGATTGGGCGATGCGCCTACATGAGCGCGCATCGGCGCAGGATGGCAAGCCTTTTGTAGGGGATGCCGCCCCTCCGGCCGCGATGGGCAGGCGGCGCGACGCGACGCCGCGCGCCCGCCGGCGATGAGTTTCGCTAAGCCGCCCGGCTTTAGGTATCTTCCAGTCGCCCCGCCAAAGTCGCCCCTGCCATGAACCATTCCGACGCCCGAGACCTCATTGCCGACTGGCTCGCCGGTCGCCTGTCTGACGCCGACGCCAACGCTCTGCTCGCCCGACTCGCGCCCGAAACCGCGACGTTCGAGCAGTTCGCCGCGCTCGTCGCCGCCGTCGCCGCGACCGCCCAGCCGTTGCCCGAAGTCGCCGGCGATATTTTCGACTGTTGCGGGACCGGCGGCAGCGGGCGTCCGCATTTCAACGTTTCCACGACGGTCGCCTTCGTCCTCGCGGCGGGCGGCGTCCGGGTTGTGAAGTTTGGCAATCGGGCGGCCACCAGCGCAAGCGGGAGCTTTGACCTGCTCGAACGGCTTGGCGCGCCGGTCGAATGCCCGCCGGAGCGCCTGCCCGAGCTGCTCGAAGCGACCAATCTGGCGTTTCTCTACGCGCCGCAGTGCTACCCGGCGCTTAAGTCGGTCGCGGCGGCGCGGCGGCGATTCGGGCGTCCGACGCTGTTCAACTACATCGGGCCGCTGTTGCACCCGCTGCGCCCGGCGCGGCGACTGGTCGGCGTGTCGCACCCGCGCATGCAGGCTTTTGTCGCGCAGTGGCTGGCGGATGATTCGCGCGCCCGGCGGGCCATCGTCGTTCGCGGCGAAAACGGCGGCGACGAACTCGCGCCGCAGGGCGCGTCCGTCATTTACGACGTGGCGCCCGGGCGCATTGGCAAGTACCCCTGGGTTTCGGCTGCGGGCGCGTTGGCGCCGGATGCCCGCGACCCGGCGGCGCTCGCCTATGCGCCGGAAGTCAACGTCAGGCTCTTTTGGCGGATCGTTGCGGGCGCGGACGCGGCTTCGCTGGCCTACCAGGGCGTCCGTCTGAACGCCGGTCTGGGCTTTGTCGCGGCCGGGCGGGCGGCAACCTTGGCGGAAGGCGCGGCGCTGGCCGCTGAGTTGCTCGCCAGCGGGCGCGTCCAGCGCCAGGCGGAGGCTTTTCTGGCGCGCGCGCGGGCGGCGTGACGCCTGGGAAAGCGAGCGGCGGGTTCTGGGCCGCGCCCGGCGCGCCGCTGACCAAGCTTGGTTGTAATCATCTCTTGCTTCTCCGTATTATTTCGACATTTCTCGACGCGCTTGGCGCGAATCACGTTTCTGAAAGCTCCGCTCGTCATGGCCAAAACCGCCTACAAGGCGCGCCTGAGCGATATGTTTGGCAAAGATTGGAGCGACGCCATTCTCACGGGCGATTACGCCGCCGCCCTGCCCTGCTCGATTCAGGACGTTGACCTCGCGGCCGTGCTGCCGACGACGTTTTACCTCTTTCGCTTCGGGCGGCGGCGCGGGCGCGGGCGCTTCGCCGAAATCTTCGGCGCGGGCGCGACGGTGGAGCGATTGGCCGAGCGGCTGGCCGCCAGCACGCACTGCCAGGGGTTTGACGACGATCCGACGCGCGCCGCGCTGGGCGACTTGCTGCTCGGCTTTGGTCTGGAAAACCGCGACCGCTCAGAGCGCAAGGACGATCCCGTTCAGCGGGCGCTGCCAATCCACTACTTCGCGAGCTGGCTTGATCTGCCGCCTGATAGCGGCGACCTGCGGTACGTGCCGGAAATGCTGGTCGCGCTCCTCGCCGACCAGTCGGGGCCGGTCATCGAGCCGACGCCCGCCGACCTGCCGACGCCTTTTCCGGTCGGCGCGCGGTTTCGCGAAAATCTTTTGCTGAAGCCATTTCTGACTGGCGTGACCATTAACGGCCCAGCGGCCAGCTTGACGGCCGACCAGTTTGACGAAACCGCCGCGGTCACGCTCCCGGAATGGCTGATAATTCGGCTGGCCGGGTTGTTGGAGCAAGCGCCCAAGCCGATGGCCGGCAAGTCCGCCCCAATTGTCAACCAGCGCCCATTGGCGGCGCGGGCGGCGCGCGTCTTTCGCGCCGATCTGGAAGCCTTCATGGCGGCTTACGGCGAGACGATGCCGCGCGGCGTCCTGCTCAATTTCCTGGAAGTCGCCCTGGCGGTCGGCATGACGACGGTGCTCACGCACACCGCCGCGGCTTTGTTGGAGTGGGCCGAGCAGGGAAAGCTCCCTGCGGCGTCAGAGCAGCGCGCGCTGCCCTTATTTTTTGACGCCTCGAAAGGGCGTGACCAAGGCTTGCGCAACGCCGCGCGGAAAGTCATGGATGAAACCGTCAAGCGGATGACCGATGTGCCGGCCATCCTGATGATGCTGCGCCTGCTGGATTATGAAGCGCGCCAGGACGCGGCGCTGCGCGACCAACTGCCGCCGGATGCGCCCGACGCCGAGGCGCGCATCAACTTTCTAGGCGCGCTACGGTTTGAGCGCCTGCCGGGCGCGCCGCGCCTGCTCGCCGAGTTGGAGCGGAAAGCGCTGCGGGTCGCCGAAGCCTGGAGCGACGACAGCCCGACGCTGGCGCGCAAGTTGAGCGCGCCCCTGCCGCCGCGGGCGCGCGTCCTGGCGCTGGCGCGCGCGCTGGTCGAGTTGCGCGGCCCGAAGCAGGCCAATAAGTGGCTTGAACTCTTCGACTCCTGCCTGCTCTGCGATCATCCGCGCGGCCTGGCCGTCAAGCGGGACAGCGGGCGCAAGCCAGCCCGCAACTACCGCCTGACGCCCCTGAACGACGAGGCGCTGGATTATTTGGTCCATCTCCGGCGCGCCCAGGCCGTCCGCGAAGGCGTTCCGGCGACACTGAACGACTTTTTGGAGTCCCTGCG
Source organism: uncultured Chloracidobacterium sp. (assembly GCA_937966115.1). Taxonomy (GTDB): domain Bacteria; phylum Acidobacteriota; class Blastocatellia; order Chloracidobacteriales; family Chloracidobacteriaceae; genus Chloracidobacterium. The sequence continues at coordinate 6,218 of CALCKX010000027.1, forward strand.
CGACCGCTATGGATTTCACATAACGACGTCGCCCGACAGCATTCCGCTTTCGTCCAAGCCGCTCGGTCAGAACAGGCAATGCCTGGAGATGCGCCTGCGCGATCTAGGGCTGTTGGAGAGCGTCAGCGACGCCGAAGCGATGAAGCGCCTTCGGGGGCGCTTCCAGATGACGGCCCTGGAAGGCGCGTCAGGAGAACGTGAGTCATGCCGCGACCGCTGACCGATATCCAAGACTGGAACGCCTGCCACGCGCAATACCTTGCAGAGGCATTTCAAAAGCTCCTGGGGAAGGCGAAGCCGGGCAAAATCTGCTTTATTTGCGACCCGCCGCCGGATGTGCTCTCGCGGCTGCCGAGTGACGAGCTGTTTTGCGAGCTGCTGGAAGCCCAGGACTGGCAAGTCTTTCGCGTCGCCGACCGAAACGACGAGCGCCTGCGCACCATCACGTCCGACCGGGCGGTGCTCCTGCGCGAAGCCAAGCAGGAGGCCGTGGTCTTTTTGGTGGACACCAAAAAGGCCGGCCCCGGCATGGACGGCATCTACAGCGCCGGGGCGGCGCTAAGCGAAGAGAAGCTGTTTGAAAAAGCCTGCCGGCGCGCCCTGGAAGACATTGACAGCCGCTTCCATTCATCCCTCAAGCGCGCCCTGGCATTTGCCAAGCGGCCTGCGCAGCCTCGTTCCGGCTGGTTTCGCTTCGACTTTTTGGCGCGCATCGTCGCTCATCCCGAGCGGTGGTCGGAATACCTGTGGCTGCTGGAGCTATGGCCCTGCGCGGCGGCGCGCGCGGCGGAAGTCAAGCGCGAAGCCGACCGGCAAAAGCTGCTCAGCGATGCGGCCGCGCTCGCGGACGCCTTGCTCAGCGGCGACGGGGCGCGCCTGACGCCCGAGATGCGGATCGCGCAAGCGGGCGCGCGCGCCGCCGCGCCGGAAACGCTCGCGGCGCTCGCCGCCTTCCTGGCTGAGCAGGATCGGGAGCCGACTGACAAGGCGCTGCGGCGCCTCGGCGAGCGCCCGGACTTGTGGCTTGGGCCGCTTTATATCGAGCCGCTGGGCGATCAGCTCGAAGCGATTGAGCTGGTCGGCTGGCGCGGCGCCCGCGGCGGCCCCGCCGCGCCGCCGCTCAAGTGGTCGGGGCTGCAACTCGGGGAAGACCAAACGCTGACCTGGCTGGCGGACCCGGAAGCCGATGATGCGCCGCCGCTGGCGGTCAAGTGGCGATCGACGCCCGCGACGCTCGCGCCGGAAAGCTTTCAGTATCGCGTCGCCATCGTCACTGAGCTGGGCGAAACCTTGGCCGAGCGCAAGGTCATCCATACGGGCAAGGCCGAGGAGAAAGTCGCCTTCGCGCCCGACGATCTGGCGCTGGGCGCGTCTGCCTTGCTTCAGGCGCAGGTCATTGTGGAAGCCGAAGGCCGGCGGGCGGAAAGCGAGCTGTTTTTCATTCGCGTTGGCCACGTCGAAGCCGGCGAGGAACTGGCGGGGAAACGCAAAGCGTCCGCTCTCGGCCGGCGCGCGTTGAGCGAGGGGTTGATTGAGCTGGATGACCCGTCGGCTGGCGCCGAGATAATCGAAAACGCAACGCTGGACGCGGCGAAAGGCGAAACGACGCTGACCATCCGCCACCGTCACTTGCGGGTTCGCGTCCCGAAACTGCTGTGCGAAGTTGGGCGGCTGTGGCGCGAGCATCACGCCGGCGAGCTGGGCCGGTGGCGGTTGAAGACGCGCGCTTCCGGGCGCTGGGGGAATGAAGACGTTGAGTTCATCCCCTGTGCGCCGAAGAGCGGCGCGCCGATGTATCTCTGGCATCGCGTCTGCGCCGCAAGCCGCGCCCTGGCGACCTACGCCGGTCGAGTCGGCCTTTCGGGTCTGTGCGCTGTCGAGGGCGGGATGTCCGGGCAGGTCATCGGCGACTACCTCGATGCCTGGAGCGACTTGACGGAGGCCGCCGGGCAACAAGCGCGCGCGGACGAGCGGCTGCTGTTGGCCGGGACGGTTGAAGTCTGCGCGCAGAACGGAGAAGTGGTTGGGTTGCTCGTTCTCCCGATCCATCCGCTGCGGCTCGCCTGGCTGGCCGCCTATGACGCGTTGCTCTTTCATGCGCGCTGGAGCGAAGGCGCTTCGGCAAAGGCCGTCCGCGACGAGCTAGGCGTTCTCGATGGAGCGTGGTTTCCGGCCTGGCTGCCGGGAACTGGTGACGCGCCGGCCTTTGCGTTTGCCGAGAGCCTTAGCTTCCACACGGTTGCCATGACGCGCGCTAACGCGGTTGAACCGAAAGCCGATGTTGCCCACCTGGCGCGGGCGTTGGAAAACGAGGAACAGTTGAAGAACGAAACGCCTGCCGGCGCGCGCCACCTTGCCGAACGACTGGGCGCGGAAATCAAGGCTTACGCCGATGGGCATCCGTATCAGCGGCGCCTGCACGCGCATGCGATTCGCGCCGGGGATGGACTGGCGCTGGCGCGGGCCTTGGGCCGGGCGCGGAGCGCGGGCGATTTAGCGGCTGAAACGGATGAAGCCCAAGCTGACAAAACGCCGCTTTCCTTCACGCTCGAGCTTTACGCGCCGGCCGATGGCCGCCGGCTCGACCGGGGGGGAAGCCTCGCCCAGATGGCGGCGCGCCGCCGCGCGCGCGGTCAGGCGACCGTCCGGGCGGAAGATCGCTGGATGATGGAAGGGCAACTGATTGCCGAAACCTACCTACAGCCGAATCTTCAATGGGTGGAGCGGGCGACGGCGCTGCCGGAAACGCCGGCCCACCTTGGCGTCGCGTTTGACGCTTTCCCCGCGGAAGTGACGGCGACCGTCCGCCCGCCGCTGAAGGGCGACGCCTGGCCGCTCTACGGCTTGCTGTCAGGCTTGACTCGGACGTACCGCCCGTCGCCAATGCCGACGTGGGAAGCTTTTTTGCCGGATACGGAGAAAGTCGCCGCGCATCCGGCTGGAGCGCGGCATACGCAGCGCCTGCGCCGCCTTCAGCAGAGCCTCGACCGCTGGCCGGCAAGCGGAAAGACGACCGGTCTGGCGTCGGCGCTGCGCGCCGCGCTCACGCCGGAGCGGAAGGCCGAGCTGGAGCGCCTGCATGAGCTGTGCGATTGGGTCGTGACGTTCGACCGCTTTGCCGGCGTCGAGTACTTCGACCATCCGCAGGCGCGCCCGGACGTTTATGAAACCTATGTGATTGACCATTGCCCGGAGCGCGACGATCTGGGCGATGCGCGGATTGTGGTCTCGACCGCGCTGGTGGCGGAAGTCGTCGAGCTGCTGTCGAGCTTGCTCAAGCAATCCCATCTGCCCGAAAGCGCCGATGTCGCGCGGTTTCTACTCGGTCACCTAAAGGCGCTCAGCCGCCGGCTTCCGATCCGGCTGGCCGGCGCGAATCCGCCGACCAGGGAGCTGCTGGCCCTGGCCTATGCGGCCGCCTACTGCGCCGGGGCCGCTCCTGAGGACCCATGCTGGGTAGACCTGCGCAGCGGCGTCCTTGTGCCGCTCGATGACATCCGCGACCTGCTGCCCGCGTCAGGAAAGTCAGCCGCCGAGCAGCCGGGACGGCGGGCGGATTTCCTGTATGTTGCATTCGCTCCCAACGGGCGTTTGCAGTTCCGCATCATCGAGGTCAAATACCGCGAAAAACTGGCGAGCTTTTCCGCCGAGGCCCTTTCGGCGCTGCTCGATGAAGTTCGCGAACAGCTTGAAAGCGCCCGAAAGCGCCTGCGCGCTTACTATCTCGATGACGCGCTGTCGAAGTCGTTTCGGGCGCTGCGTCAAGCTCGCCTATGGCGCGTCATCAAATTCTACGCCGACAAGGCGGCGCGACATCAGCTTGACGCGGCCGTGCATGACGCGCTCTGCGCCGAGCTAGACCGAGCATTGCTCGCTCCCGGCGACTATGTTTTTGACCTGCCCGAAGGCGGCGACCGGGGATGGGTCTTTTGCCCGACGTTCAAGGGCGCGCGCCCGCTGGAGCTGTCGCGCGCGAGCTGGCCGACGCCGACCTTTCAGTTTGGACCGCTGCCTTTCACCTCCCTGGCTGCCGGCCAAGGTTCGACCGGGCGCGCTGCGCAGTCGCCGCCGCGCAGCGCCGAGGGCGGCGGGCCGCCTGAACCTGAGCATCGCCCGCCTGACGCTCCGGCCGCAGGCGAGCTACGGGCGGACATTCAGGCGCCGAGTCAGGCGCGCGACAAGGCTGATGGCGCGCGGTCACTGCTGCCACGCGCAGACGACGTGGATATTCGGCTGGGCTATGCGGATGACGGCAAGCCCATCGCCTGGCGGCTGACCGTTCGGGGCAACCCGCACCTGCTGGTCGTCGGCTTGCCCGGCACGGGCAAGACCACCTGTCTGGTCAACATCGCCCGCCAGATGGACGCGCGGGGGATATGTCCCATCGTGTTTTCCTATGCCCCGGACTTCGATGAAAAACTCGCGGCTGGACCGTCCAGCGCGGATTTCGTCGAAGTCGGACGGCTTGACTTCAACCCGCTTGAAGTCAACGACCGCGACCAGCCGCGCGCCCCTGTCCAGGTCGCCGGCGTGATCAGGGACATTTTCGCAGCCATTTATCC
>CALCKX010000028.1 GCA_937966115.1 uncultured Chloracidobacterium sp.
CGCCGGCGCGCGCAAACGCCTCGGCGTTTTTGCGCTGGTGGTCGTCGGCCGCCTGCGGGAAGGGAATGAAAATCGCCGCCCGCCCGGCGGCGGCCAGCTCCGCCACGGTCGCCGCGCCGGCCCGACAGACCACGACATCGGCGGCGGCGACGGCGTCGGCCATCCCACGGATGAACGGGCGGACCTCGGCTTCCAGTCCGGCGGCCGCGTAGGCCGCGCGAGCCATTTCGACATCGCGCTCGCCGGTTTGGTGAACGACCCGCAGCCCGGGCCGCGCTGCCAGGCGCGGCGCGGCCTCCGCCATCGCCCGATTGATGGCCTGCGCGCCCTGGCTGCCGCCGAACACGAGCGCCTGCCGCCGCGGCGCATCTGGCGGCTTCGGCGGAATGCGCTCGAATTCGGGGCGCACCGGCGTGCCGGTCAGAACCGCTTTCGACCCAAAATAGCCCGCGGTCTCGCGGTAGGCCACCGCCGCGCCGGTCACGAAGCGGGCCAGCAGGCGGTTAGTGAGGCCGGGCAGGACGTTGACCTCGACCGCCAGCGTCGGCACGCCTCGCGCTAGCGCCGCCGCCATCGCCAGCCCGGACGCATAGCCGCCGACGCCGATGGCAATGTCCGGCTGGAAGCGCCCAATGAGCTGCCAGGCCCGCCAGAACCCGACCGGCAGCGCGGCCAGCGTTTGAAGCCGTCGCCGCCAGGAGACATTGTTGAGCGCGCCCGACGGGATGCAAGTCAGCTCGAAGCCGGCTTCCGGCACGAGGGTTTTTTCCAGCCCGCGCTCCGTGCCCACGAAACGCACCTCGGCGCCCGGCGCGCGGCGCAGAAAGGCGCGCGCGATGGCGATGCCGGGAAAAATGTGTCCGCCGGTGCCGCCGGCTGCCATGAGGACGCGCACGGTACGCTCGCTTTTTGAAAAGGCTTCGCCTGGAATTCGCCTGGAAAAGGCTTCCGCTCCCGCCGGCCCGTTGCGACCCCGGGGCGTTCCGCTTTCAGGCGCGCTGTTGTGACACGCTGAGCAGCCACCCGGCGGCCAGCAGGCTCATAATCAGCGAGCTGCCGCCGTAGCTGATAAAGGGCAGCGGAATGCCCTTTGCCGGCACGAGGCTCAGCGTCACGCTGAGATTGAACAGCGCCTGCCCGACCAGCAGCGTCGTAACGCCGGTGGCCAATAACTTCCCGAAGTCATCCGTCGCCAGATAGGCGGCCCGCAGGCCGCGCGCCGCGAGAACGGCAAACAGCCCAACCACCAGGAGGCTGCCAATCAGACCGACTTCCTCGGCAATGACTGAGAAAATAAAGTCAGTGTGCGCTTCCGGCAGGTAAAACAGCTTTTGCCGGCTTTGGGCGAACCCGACCCCGGAAACGCCGCCGCTCCCCACGGCCATCAGCGATTGCACGATTTGAAAGCCCTCCTCGCGCGGCGCTTTCCACGGATCGAGAAACGCCAGAAGGCGCGCGCGGCGATAAGGCTCATTGAGCAGGCCGTAAAGCAGGAGCGGAAAGGACAGCAGCCCGGCCAGGGCCGGATAGCGCAGCGGCACGCCGGCGACCGCCAGCATGGCCAGGGCCGTGCCGCCCATCATCAAAACCGTCCCCAAGTCGCGCCCCAGGAACACCAGCGCGGCAAGCAGCCCGATGACCGCCCCGGCTGGCAGCAGGGCGCGCGGCAGCTGGCAGAGAGCGCCCTTCCGGCTTAGAACGTACGCGAGAAACAGCACCAGAGCCAGCTTGGCCAGCTCCGATGGCTGAAACATCACCCCCGGCAGGCGAATGAAACGATGCGTTCCGCGCACCGGAGGCAGGATCAACGCCAGCAGAAGCAATCCGACGGTCGCGGCGAGCAGGCCATAGACGACCCACGACCGCTCCAGGCGCGGATAGCCAAGCCACAGGCTGCCGACCAGCAAGCCGCCGCCGATGACGGCCGCCAGCGCCTGGCGTAGCAAAAAGTGAAACTGCGTCTGGTAGGCTTCGCTCGCCAGGGTTGCCGAGGCGCTATACACCATGACGAGACCGAACAGCGTGAGCGCCACAGTCGTCATGAGCAGCCAGGGGTCAACGAAGGTCGCAAAGTTGCGCGAGACGGGAACGGCTTTTGGAATGGCGAGTGTCGGCCTCATAACGCTTCGCTCCGCGCATTGGAAGTCACCCCCTTGACCGTTGCCTTGAAAACCCGTCCCCGGTGCTCGAAGTCATCAAACATATCGAAACTTGCGCAGGCCGGCGCAAGTAAAATCGTGTCGCCCGGCGCGGCGCGCGCCGCCAGGGCGCGAACCGCCGCTTCAAGGCTAGCATGGCGCGTGACCGGCTGAGCGAGCCGCCCGGCGAGCGCTGCGGCGAGCTTTTCGGCGGCTTGGCCGATGAGCGCCACCGAGGCCGCCCGCGTCGCCAGCGACTCCGCGAGCGGCGCAAAGTCGCTCCCTTTGTCCAGTCCGCCGAGAATCACGTGCAGTCCCCTAGGGAAGGACTCGATGGCGACCTGCGCCGCCGCGACATTCGTGGCCTTGGAGTCGTTGAAATAGCGGATGCCGCCAGCCTCGGCGACAAACTCCATCCGGTGTTCGAGCCCGCGGAAGGCGCGCAGGGCGGCCGGGGCGTCCTCTGGCGCCGCGCCGGCCGCCAGGGCCACGGCGAGGCTGGCCAGGGCGTTTTCAAGGTTGTGCCGGCCGGGCAGCGGCAAGTCCGCTCGGCGACCTAGGACGCGCTCGGCGCCGCTCGCCCGGCAGATGATTTCCTCCCCGCGCGCAAATAGCCCTTCGTCCAGCTCGCGCCGAGATGAAAACAAGACGACCGGCGCGCCGCGCGTCGCCAGCAGGCTCTGCGCGCGCGGCGTCGTCGCGTCATCGGCATTGAGGACGGCCAGGGTCTCGCCGTCGAAGCGACGAAAGAGGTTCAGCTTGGCCGCGATGTAGTTTTCGAGCGTTCCGTGGCGGTCGAGGTGGTCAGGCGCGATGTTGAGCAGCGCCCCGATGCGCGGGCGAAACGCGACGACGGTTTCGAGCTGGAAGCTGCTGCATTCCAAAACCGTCCAGCCATCGGCGCGCGAGGTCTCGACGAGCGAGGCGGCCGCGACGCCAATGTTGCCGCCGACCTGGGTTGGCAGGCCCGCCGCGGCCAGCAGGTGTCCGATGAGCGCCGTGGTCGTGCTCTTGCCGTTGCTGCCCGTCACGGCGGCAATCCGCCCGCGCAAGTGGCGAAACGCCAGCTCGATTTCGCCAATCACGGAGACGCCCGCTTGCCGCGCTCGCTGAAGCGGCTCAAGCCCGGTCGGAACGCCCGGACTCACGATGATTTCGTCCGCGTCGAGAAACGTCTGGAGGGTGTGCCCGCCGGTTTCCAGCGTCACCCCTTGCGAGCGCAAGCCCGTGACGGCCGCCGGGAGCTTGTCGAGCGGGCGGCGGTCGGAGAGCGTCACCTGCGCGCCGCGCGCCAGCAGGAAGCGCGCCGCCTCGACGCCGCTGACGCCGGCGCCAACGACCACCAAGCGGCGGCCCGTGTAATCGTCATCGGGGGCGGGCATCATCACCGTAGCTTGAGCGTCGCCAGAGCGAGCAAGGCGAAGAAAATTTGCGCGATGAGAAAGCGAAAGACAATCTTGGATTCCTTCCAGCCGGTCAGCTCGAAATGGTGGTGCAGCGGCGACATCTTGAAGATGCGCTTCCCGATGCCGGTCTGCGGATCTTTGGTCAGCTTGTAGTAGCTGACTTGCAACATCACCGAGAGGGTTTCAATCACGAAGACGCCGCCCAGGATGATCAGCAGAAACTCCTGCTTGATGATAATCGCCACGCAGCCAATGCAGCCGCCGATGGCGAGACTGCCCACGTCGCCCATGAAAACTTCCGCCGGCGGCGCGTTGAACCACAGAAAGCCCAGGCTCGCGCCGGCCAGCGCCGCGCAAAACACCGTGACCTCGAGCGCCTTCGGCTGCGGCGGAAGGTTGAGATACTGCGCCAGCTCCGGCAGCCCGGTCACATAGCACAGCAGCGTCAGGGCGAAGGCGACGACGAAGGTCGTGCTAATAGCCAAGCCGTCGAGACCATCCGTCAGGTTGACCGCGTTCGAGCTGCCGGTCATCACCAGCATCATGAACGGAATGTAGAGCCAGGGCGTCAGATCGGGCTGAAAATCCTTGAAAAACGGGACGCTCAGGCGCGTGGCATAGTCGCCGCCGATGAGAATGCCGCCGATGACAAGGGCCGTCGCGCCCTGTCCCAGCAGCTTCCACCGGCCTTGCAGACCGAGATTCTGCCGCTTAGCGATTTTCAAGTAATCGTCCAGAAAGCCAATCGCGCCGTGCGCGAGCAGCGCCAGCAGCGCGACCCAGACGAAAGGATTGCTCAGGTCGGCCCACAGGAGCGTGCCGCTGATGATGCCCGTGATGATGAGGACGCCGCCCATGGTCGGCGTGCCCTTTTTCGCCTGGTGGGCTTTGACGCCCTCTTCGCGGATTTCCTGCCCGTACTTGAGACGGCGCAGCCAGGCAATCATCGGCCGGCCCAGCAGCAGGCAAATGAGCGTCGCCGTCATGGCGGCGAGCAGGGCGCGAAACGACGGATAGCCAAAGACGCGCAGCGGTCCGAGGGCCTGGTATTGCAGGTGCAGGACTTCATACAGCAGGTAGTAGAGCATGGCCGTCGCCCAACCGGCCGCCGCTAGGCCGGCAGCGCCTCCAGACAGGTCTCCAAGCGTACGCCCCGCGAGCCCTTGATAAGGATGACGTCGCCGGCCCGCGCCTGCGCGGCCAGCCAGGCCCCGGCCGCTTCCGCCGTCTCGACAAACGCTGTCGCGAGCCGTCCGCCGCGCCGGGCGCTTTCCGCTTGGGCGGCTTCAACCAAATGGCGCGCCTGCCCGCCAACCCCCAGCAGGATGTCAACCGCGGATTGCGCGATAGCGGTCCCGCAGGCGGCGTGCATCGCGGCCGCCTGCTCGCCAAGCTCGCGCATTTCGCCGGCGATGAGAATGCGCCGCGCCGCGTCCGGCACTTGCTCCAGCAGGCGCAGGGCTTCGAGCAGCGCGGCCGGATTGGAGTTGTAGGCGTCATCCACCACCGTGAACCCGCCAGCGTAGCGGCGGGCGACGCCGCGGTGCGCGCCGGGTCGCGCCAGCTTGAGCTGGGCGGCAATGGCTTCCGGCGAAACGCCGAAGCGCGTGGCCACGGCGGCGGCGGCTAGCGCGTTGCCGATATGGTGCTCGCCAATGAGCGGCAACTCGACCGCCGCCGCGCCTTTCAGCGTCGAGAGCGTGAAGCTCGATCCCAGCAGCCCGCGCGGCTCGACTTCCAGCGCCGTCACGTGCGCGGCTTCATGGCGGCCGAAATACATCGCTTGCGCGCCGCGGTGGTCTTGTCGCCGAGCCAGGACGAGCGCCGCCATGCGCGCCACGCGCGGATCATCGGCATTGAGAATGGCGACGCCGTCGGGCTTCAGGCCGTGAACGATTTCCGCCTTGGCTTCGGCAATGCCTTCCAGCCCGTCGGGAAAATTTTCGATATGAACCGGCGCGACGTTGAGGACGACGCTAACATCCGGCGGCGCAATCTCGCACAGACGAGCGATTTCGCCTTTCTCGTTCATGCCCATTTCGAGAACGGCGATGTCGTAGTCATCCGGGCGCCGCCCGTCGGAGAGCATCTTGAAGACCGCCAGCGGCAGGCCGTACTCGTTGTTGAGATTGCCGACCGAGGCGTAAACCCGTCCGTATGGCGCCAGGGTCAGCTCGGTTAGGTCCTTGGCCGTGGTTTTGCCCATGCTGCCGGTGATGCCCACGATGGGGCGTCCCCAGCGCTTGAGAATCGCCCGGGCGAGGTCCTGCATGGCGCGCAGGGTGTCGGGCACCCGCAGGCAGCGGGCCGCGGCGTCGGCGCTCAGCGCCGGCAAGTCGCGGTGGACGACGGCGGCGCAGGCGCCGCGCGCCAGGGCTTCCGGCACGAAGGCGTGGGCGTCAAGCCGCTTTCCATGAATGGCGAAGAAAATTTCGCCGGCCCGGATGGCCCGCGAGTCAATTGAAAACCCGGTGGGCGCGATGGCTTGGAGCGCCGCTGGGCAGGGTAGTCCCAGCAGCGCGGCAATCTCGGCAATGGTCACAGAGCGTCCACTCCCACAACAGATTCCGGCTTGGTTCTCGCAGCCGCCACTCTAGGCGAATCCCGGCCCGTTGTCGCCGCCCATGGCGCGCAGGGCTTGCCGCGCTTCCTCGCGGTCGTCAAAGTGAATGGTAAGGTTGCTGAGAATCTGGTAGGTCTCGTGGCCCTTGCCCGCTAGGACGACGACATCGCCCGGCTGCGCCGTCCGAATGGCAAAGGCGATCGCCGCGCGGCGGTCGAGAATCCGATGAAACGGCTTGCCGACGCGGCGCAGCCCGGCTTCCGCGTCGTCTAGAATGCGTTCCGGCGACTCGCGCCGGGGGTTGTCGGACGTGAGGACGGTCACATCGCTGCCGCGCGCCGCCGCTTCGGCCATCAGCGGGCGCTTGGTTTGGTCGCGGTCGCCGCCACAGCCGAACAGCGTGATGACCCGCCCCTGGCGAATCCGCGCCAGCTCGCGCGCCGTGGCCGTCACATTGGCGAGCGCGTCCGGCGTATGGGCGTAATCCACGGCGACCAGCACCTTGTCGTCGCTGCCCTCGACGACCTCAAAGCGCCCCGGCACAGCAGCCTTGGCCACGCCCGCGACAATGGCTTCCGGCGGAACCTCCAGCGCCAGCGCCGTCGCCGTCGCGGCCAGAATGTTGTAGGCATGGGGCGTTCCAACCAGCTTGGTCGTGAACTCCAGCGCTCCCTGCGGCGTCTGGACGCGCAGCGCCATGCCGCGCGTCTGGATTTCAAGCCGCTCGAGACGCGCAAAGGCCTCCGGCGCGCGCGCGGCGTAGAGGATAAGGCGCGCCCGCCCGCCAATGGCGGCCCTGATGGCCGCCGCTCGCTCGTCGTCGGCATTGAGGACGGCGATGGCGGGAACTTCGCCGTTGCGCCCGTCGAAGAGCCGCAGCTTGGCGTCGAAATACCGCTCCATCGTGCCGTGGTAGTCGAGGTGATCCTGCGTCAGGTTGGTGAAGATGGCCGCCGCGAACCGAACATCCGCCACGCGCCACCGATCCAGCCCAATCGAGGACACTTCCATTGCCGCGTGGCGGCAGCCGGATTCATAGGCGCGGCGCAAAAAGGCCTGCGTTTCCGGCGCTTCCGGAGTCGTGAGCCGCGCTGCGCGGGCGTCATCGTCAATGCGTTGCTCAATGGTGCCCAGCAGCGCCGCGTGTCCGTAGGCGGCCCGAAAAATCTCGTAAAGCAGATAGGTGGTCGTGGTTTTGCCGTTGGTGCCGGTTACGCCGACGAGTTGCAGGCGGCGGCTTGGATGGTCGTTCAACAGCGCCGCGATTTGCCCTAGCGCCCGCCGAGCGTCGGCAACCTGAATCCAGGCGGCGGGAAAGCCGGCCGGCGCTGGACGCTCGGAAAGGACGGCGCGCGCGCCGCGCGCCAGCGCTTCGGGGATGAAGTCGTGTCCGTCGGCCCGCGCCCCGACAAGCGCCGCGAAGATGCTGTCCGGGCCGCAGTCGCTGGCGACCTGGGCGATGTGGCGCGCTTCGCAGGCGTCGCCAGTTAGATGACCCGCAACCGCAGATGCAACGACGTGCAAAGCGGGCATGAACTCCAAGCTCCATTCATAGCGAAAAATGCTCCTCCCGGGCGCGACCGGTTCCGCGCCGCTGGCGACTGGCTCATTCGCTCGGCAGCCCAATCCACCCGGCGAGCTGTTTGGCGTGGTGCTCGATGTTGCGAAACATCTCGAACTGTTGCGGGTTCATCGGGCCATACTCGCCGCGGTGCAGCAGCTCGGCAAAGCCCAAGACCATCTGAAGCGAGGTGTGCATAGCCCTGAGCTGTTCAGGGGTGACATCGAGCGCCGAGGACGACTGCGGCGCGGGCGCCGCCTCCTCGGTAACCTGCGCCAGCTCAGCCCGGAGCCGGGTTTCATCCCGAATGGCGATCACCCGCCCGCCCATCCAGTCGTCGCGGGGCGGCACCTCTAGAACCGCGAGCGAGGCCATCAGCGACTGTCCGTCCGGCAGCGTGACGGCGGCGGAGAACTGCTGCGCCTCGGAGGTCACGGCCAGGTGCTCCCATAACGGCGCATTGTCGCCACCCAGTCGCTGCGCCAGGTCGAGGAGCGCGCGCCCCAGCGCATCGCTCCGCGGGCAGCCCAGCAGGTATTCCGCCATCGGGTTCAAGTGACAGACCGCGCCCTGCGCGTCCACAAGAATCAGCGCCTCGTCGAGGCTTTCCACCAGCCAATCCGCATAGCGCGCCGTGGCGGTCGCTTCCGCGGCGGCGACTTCGGTTGACTCGCTGGCGCTGAGCGGGGCGTCAGCCATCGCCGGAGGATAGGTCTCGCCGGCGTAGGCATCGCTGGCGTAGGCGTCCCTGCGGTAGTCGCCGCCGTAGTAGGGCGCGTCGTAAGGCGAGACGGAAGGGGCAGCGTAAGGCGGATCGAGCGGGGATGGCAAGGGCGGGGAGGTCGCCAGCGCCTCCCCGCCGCGGTCCGCCTGGTCGAAGGCGGCCGGCGGGTCTAGGACGGGCGGCGGCGTCATTGGCGGCGGCAACGCCGCGCCCGCCGGCCCTGAATCGAGCGCCGCATCGGGCGTCGTCGGCGCGCTGCCAAGCGCCGCCGCTTCCGGGCTGAGCGAAGTCGCGCCCGGCGTCTCGATTTCGACTGGCGTCCAGCTCAGATCGACTTTCCCGGAAACTTCAAAGGGGGCGACGGGCAGGGGCGCCGGCGGCTCCGTCGGCAAGTCGTCGAGAAAGGCGGGCTGAACGCCGGTCAGCGGCGGCGCATCCGGCGGAAGCTCCAGGACTGAGGCGTCGGGGCCAGCGGTCGCCAGCGGCGGCTCATCGCCCAGCGGGACATCGAACCAGTCAGCGTCGAGCGGCGGCGATGCGCTCAGGTTAGGCGGAGGAGGCGCGGCCGCGGGCGGCGGCGCGGGAGACGGGATGACCGAGGCCAGAACGTCGTCATAGCCATTGGCCGGGCCATTGACCGGCGCGGGAGGGCTGGGCGCCGGCGGGGTCGCCTCGCGGTGGCTGGAGAACTGACCCAACAGTGACTGCACAATGCCGCCGGTTGGGCGAGTTGGCGGCGGATGGTCAGCGGCGGCGACGGTCGGCGCGACTTCCACCGGAATGACTTCCTCTGGATCCGGGCGGTCCTTCGGCGCTGCCGATGCGTCAGCAGCCTTGTTGCCGCGAATCGCATTGAGAAGCTTGCTGAAGTCCATTGGGGTTTCATCCGCCGGCGCGCTGGCAGGATCGGTAATGCCTCGGGGGCGTCGCTACCTCGCGATGGGTCTCGTCCGCGTAAAGACTAACCGTGAAGGCTGGCTCGGTGACAATACAGACTGTGCTATGATCAAAGCCCGCTATTTTATCTACTCTCCGATGACGCGCCGGCCCCGCTGAGCGGCGAAACGGACAAAGGGTCGGTTGATAGCTGTAAGGCATTGCCGAAGCTGATACAGGCCGCAAGTATAAATGAGTGGTCTGCGCCCTACAAGCCTTGTTGTGGGATTCCGCCCGCGGCGGGGCGGGCGCGCTCGAAGCGAAGCTTGCAAAGGCAAAGTTTTGAACCAAGGGATGCTTTGGAGCGACGGTCATGAATGTGCGAGAGAAGCTGGAAGCCGAGCTGCGGCAACTTGAGCAGGAGCTGAAAGTCGATCTGCCGCGCGAGCTGCAGCGCGCCGCGGCCCATGGCGATTTGCGCGAAAATGGCGAATATCAAGCCGCGCGCGAGCGGGTTAGGCTCGTCGGCGCGCGCGTCTCTGAACTGCACCAGCGCTTGGCGGCGCTAGCCGCCATCAACCTGGATTCCTTGCCGCGCGACCGAGCCGCCTATGGCTCAACGCTGCGCGTGCTCGACCTCGACAAGGACGTCGAGGCGACCTACCGTCTCGTCATGCCGGAAGAGGCGGATGTCTCAAAGGGGATGATTTCCACTTCCTCGCCTCTGGGGCGCGGCTTCATGGGGAAGCGCGCTGGAGACGAGATTGAAGTGCAGACGCCGCAGGGCGTTCGCCGCTTCGAGATACTGAGTCTGCGCACCATTCACGATGACGCGGACGCCTCATAGCGGATCGAGGCTCCGGCGCGCCCTTCGTTGACAGCCCGCCCGCCCGCGCCTAGACTAAGCCGCGCTATACAGGCTTGGCTTATGATGAAACAGACTTTGCCGCAGGCGGCGACGCGAGCGACAACCGCGCGTGTCCAATCCGCGCTTTGGCGCGGCTTGGCCCTCGCGCCGTTAGCCTTCTGCTTGCCGTTAGCCTTCTGCTTATCGAGCGCCCCTGGCTTGGCGCAGGATGCCGCGCCAGACCCGCCGCCATACCCGCGGACGCGCACCAATGATGACTTCCGCGCGCCGCGCGCGTTGCCCGCGCCCGATGCGCCGGCGCCGCCAGCGCGGCCGGAGGCGCCGCCAGAGGGCGCCGCGCCGGCCACTTCGCCGGCGGAGTCCAGCGCGCTGGATGAAGCGCCGCTCAACGAGCTGGTCGCGCGGCAAGATGCCAACGGCAACTGGGTGCTCGTCAGCCGGGCTGCGCCGCCGCCCAAGGCCCAGCCCCTGCCGGCCGCGCCCCTTGCGCCCATCGCGACCGGCAAGCCGGAGCTTGACGCCATCATCATGGAAATGGCGGTCAAGTATGGCGTGGACCCGAAGCTCATCGTCGAGGTGATGCGCCAGGAGTCAGGCTTCAACCCCTATGCCGTCTCGCCGGCTGGAGCCAAAGGGCTGATGCAGCTCATTGATGGCACGGCGGCGCGCATGGGGACGCGCAACGTCTTCGACGCTCGCCAAAACATCGAGGGCGGCGTCAAGTATCTCCGGCTGCTCCTCGATATGTTCAACGGCGATCTCTCGCTCGCGTTGGCCGGATACAATGCCGGCGAGGGCCGCGTGATTCGCGATGGCTACCAGGTGCCAAACATCGCCGAGACGCGGCATTACGTGAAGGTCATCCTGGCGCGCTACGGGAAGACCGCCCGCCAGTCGCCCAAGCCGTCGCCGAAGCCGATGCCGCCGGCCGCGCCAACGCCGGTCGAGCCGACGCCGGAGCCGCTGCGGGTGGTCATGCGGGATGGCGTCATTTTGCTGACCAATCGCTAGGCTCTCCCGTCAATTGCTCGTCGCGAGCGGACAGGCCCCAGCCGACAGGCGCAGCTCACACTGGAACCGCCACCGTCTTGAGGATGTCCTCGAGCGCGGCCTGGGCGTCGTCAGTTTCCCGTCCGCCGCTCGCGTAACGGGGATTGACGATGATGCGGTGGGAGAGGACCGGCACAGCCAAGCGCTTGATGTCGTCCGGCAGGCAGTAATCGCGCCCTTCAAACAGCGCCTGCGCCTGCGCGGCGCGAAACAGCGCCAAGCTGCCCCGCGGGCTGACGCCCATTTCAAGCAGCTCCGACGATCGGGTGGCGTTGACGATGCGCAGCAGGTAGTCCACCAGCGCGTCGTCCATGCGCGTGGCGCGCGCCTGCTCTTGCAGCGCCAGCACGTCGCTGCCGCTCAAGACTGGCCGCAAATCCAGCAGCGGATCGCGGCGGGCTTTGCCGAGCAGGATTTGGCGCTCGTCCTCAACCGCGGGGTAGCCCATGCTCAAGCGCATGGTGAAGCGGTCGAGCTGCGATTCGGGCAGCGGGTACGTTCCATGGTGCTCGACTGGATTCTGCGTCGCGAGGACGATGAACGGTCGGGGCAGGTCGAAGGTCTGGTTTTCAATCGTCACTCGCCCTTCCGCCATCGCCTCCAGCAAGCAGCTTTGGGTTTTGGGCGTCGTCCGGTTGATTTCATCGGCGAGCACGACATTGGCGAAAATCGGGCCCTGGCGAAACTCGAAGCGCCCGGTTGGCTGATCGTAAACGCTCAATCCCAATACATCGCTGGGCAGCAAGTCGCTCGTGAACTGGATGCGTTGGAAAGAGCAATCGAGCGCACGCGAAAGCGCGCGCGCCAGCGTCGTCTTGCCGACGCCAGGCACGTCTTCGATGAGAAGATGGCCGTCAGCCACCAGCGCGACAAGAGCGAGTCGAACCGCATCCCGCTTGCCCCGGACAACGGTTTCAATGGCTGCTTCAAGCGCGTGTAACTGCTCGGCAATGCTGCGCGGACTCGACACCACGGAAGAAGAGGATGGCGTCACAGCTCGGTAACTCGCTTTCTTTCTGGCTGATGCGAAGCTGCATCGAGCTTATGTCAGACGGCGGCAGTTGCAAGTCTAACAGCGCACAGTGCGCGACGCCGCGACTGGCGCCCTGACCCGCCGCCCAGCGCGGTCAGCCCCGGCGAGAAAGCGTCGGCAGCGTCCCGCCAAGTCGGCTTTTCCAGCCGCCGCCGCGCCATTAGGCTTCCCGGCCGAGGCGACGGCAAATGATCGAAGCTCTATTTCAGGCTCTGGCGGTTGTGACCGGGATGACGCTCGCTGCCTCGCTCGTTGCGCTGGGGCGGGGCAACCGAGCGATTCGCTTTCTGGCGGACGTGGCCAGACCGGATGTTCGCGCGGACGCTTCCGTAAGCGTCATCGTCGCCGCTCGCAACGAAGCCGATACAATTGAGCCGGCGCTGCGCTCGCTGCTCGCGCAAGATCATCCGGCGCTTGAGGTCATCGTCGTCAACGACCGCTCGGAAGATGCCACCGGCGCTGTTTTGGCGCGGCTTCAGCGCGATTACCCAGCGCTCAAAGTGATCGCCATCGCTGAGCTGCCGCCCGGCTGGCTAGGGAAGAACCACGCGCACTGGGTTGGCGCGCAAGCCGCGCGAGGCGACTTTTTGCTGTTCACCGATGCCGACATCGTGATGCATCCCAGCGCCATTCGGCGCGCAGTCGCGGTTGCCGCGGCAGAGCGGCTTGACCATCTGGCGGTGGGGCCGGAAGTGCATATGCCAGGCGCGCTGCTGACAGCGTTTCTTGGCACATTCACCATGTGTTTTTCAATGTTCGCCCGCCCGTGGCGCGCACGCGACCCGCGCAGCGAAGCCTTTGTCGGCATTGGCGCTTTCAACCTCGTCCGGCGGGACGCCTACGAGCGCGCCGGCGCGCACGCCGCCATCCGCATGCGCCCGGACGACGACATGAAGCTCGGCAAGATCATCAAGCGCGCCGGCGGGCGGCAGGAACTGGCTGCGGGCAAGCATTTGCTATCGGTTGTCTGGTATCGCTCGCTTGGCGAGCTTATCCGCGGTCTTGAAAAAAACGCCTTCGCCGGAATGGACTACCGCTTGACGCTGGCGCTGGCTGGGCCGCTTGGGCTGTTTCTCTTGTTCGTATGGCCATACGTCGCGCTGGCGTTCACAACCGGCTGGCTCTGGCAGCTCAACTTGCTCAACGCGACGCTGGGGCTTGCACTGTATGCCGACAACTCATTGCGCCACGGCGTCAAGTGGCGACATGTCCCGCTGTTTCCAGTGACAGTGGCGCTGCTTATATTCATCATCTGGAACGCTACGCTGCGGACGCTCATCGGGCGCGGAATCACCTGGCGCGGCACGCATTACCCGCTAGCCGAACTCAAGGCCAATCGGGTTTGAGCTGACCCGGCGCGCGTTGGCTTTCGCCAGCTCGGAGCGGGAAACGATGGCGCGGCTATCCCAAGTTTTTCGCCTCGCGTGCGGTTGGCTAAAGATTGGCTGCATCTAGGCTTTGAAGCCCAAGCGGAGTTCAACCTGCGCCATCCGCCTGTTCCGCGCCCGTTCCTAAAGCGGGCTGGGGGCGAAACTCAACTGGCGGATGCTCTGTTGACGTATAGCCCCAATAACTCCCAAAGCTTCAAGTCCTGCCCTGAGCCTTTCGTCGGCAGCGGCGCGATCTTTTTCGGCTCGGCCGCGAGAAGACAATCCAGCGAGCGGTGATTTCTGATATCAACACCCAGTTGATGGATGCGCATCGCGCCATCCGGGATTGCGCGCGGGAAGTCATTCGCATTCTTTCGGACTTTCCCCGCCAAGAAAAATTCTATTTCACGCTCCCAATCCCTGATCGCTTGACCTTCCAGAACGGGCGGCGCAAGTGATTTATCTGAACAAAACTTGTTACAATGGCTTGTGCCGCGTCAATCAAGGAAGGCAGTTCAATATTCCTTTTGGAAAATATAAATTGCCTCGGCATTTTGATGGAAGCAACTTGCTCGCTATTCATCAGGCATTGCAGAATTTTGAGATCATATCTTCGTCATTCGACGCTGTGATTGATCGAGTCGCGCCCCCCGACTGAGCGTATTTCGATCCGCCGTATATACCTTTGTCCCCAATGGCAAATTTTATATCCTACGTCGCCGCCGACTTTAGCTTACAGGATCAGGAGCGCCTGCGTGACATCTGTCGTCAATTAGCGATGCAAGGCATGTAGATCAGGTTGTCTAACTCTGACGCGCCGATTGTACGCTCGCTCTATCAGTCGCCGATTTTCACGGCTTATGAAGTCTTTGCCAATCGCGCAATCAATTCAGACCTATACAAACGCGGCGAGGTCACAGAAGTAGTCGTCGTCAATTATTCGTTTCAGCGGCTATTGCACTTAGACTTGCAAAGTCAGCAAATCGGCGCCGCTTTTTCCTAGCGTCTCGCCGTCTCCTCCACGCAGTAATCCGTCTCATTCCTCGCATCATTCCTCGCAGGCGCTGTCATCGCAAGACGCTCTGCGCGCTTAGCGGCACTCTACGCCCGCCACGTAATTCTCTATGACGTTCAGCGCAGCGGCGGTTTCGCACCCCTGAAAGCCGGTGATGTCAGCAAGCGTGACAGTTTCAAGGTATCGCTGTAGCAATGGCTGCGACAAAGGCAGGTATGACCAGTGCCATTTTTCTTCCTCATAACCGGTGCGACCACTTTCTTTGGAAGTGTAGGGCTGGCAGAACCCGTATCGGTCGGCATGGGTTGCCAGCCACGAATAGATTTTCAATCCTTCACCTGATTGGAAGTAACTCTCCTCAAGGCTGTTGAGATCAATATCCGTCCCCCAGTGGTGGCGTGATGTACCCGGCAGGGAGGAGTACCTGAGAATCTCCTCTGCCCTTGCCTTTGGATCGGCTATAGTCGAGTTGTCTTTCCATTTCCTTTCCCAAATTGCTTTTTGCATGTCGAAGTTGCGCGTTGCAGAAAGGATCACCAAGTTTATGTTGTCCTTTTTAGCATCGTTAGCCATGCTGATAAATGCCATGTAAGTTTCTTTTCGTAGGTACTGCTGGCGGGCGGCGCCGGATGTATAAAGGTCATCGAGCTTGACAAAGCGACTATCTCGCGCCGGATCAAATTTCCCGAGCAGGTATTTTTTGTCTATAGCTTGTTTATCCATGGCTTGATGGTCAAGCTTGGCGAGCAGGGGCATTGAAAGAAAAAGCCAAAGCGGAGCTAGAATCCAGATGTTTCTCATCGAGCTTGAAATCCGCGCTCGTAGCGCGGCGCGAAGGCAAGCCAGCTTGGGCGAGTCGCGCGCTCGGCCGGGCTCAAGCGCGAGCCATTCGCCAGGCCTGATTCAGTAAAACTTTCGCAAGTCCATGCCGGCGTAAAGCGACGCCACCTGGTCGGCGTAGCCATTGAACATCAGCGTTGGGCGTCGAGTGAACTCGCCGATGCGCCGCTCGGTCGCCTGACTCCACCGAGGATGACTGACCTGCGGGTTGACATTGGCGTAAAAGCCATATTCGCGCGGCGCGGTTTCCCGCCAGGTCGCGCGCGGCATACGGTCGGTGACGGTGATGCGAACAATCGATTTGATGCTCTTGAAGCCGTATTTCCACGGCACAACCAACCGTAACGGGGCGCCATTCTGATTTGGAAGCGTCTTGCCATATAGCCCGACGGCCAGCAGCGTTAGGGGGTGCAACGCCTCATCCAAACGCAAGCCTTCCCGATACGGCCAGTCCAGCAGCCGACTACGTTGCAGTGGAAACTGCTTTGAGTCGTGCAGCGTCTCAAAGGCGACAAACTGCGCCGCGCCTAACGGCTCGACCAGCCTGAGCAGGCCGGACAGCGGAAAGCCAACCCACGGAATGACCATTGACCAACCTTCAACGCACCGCAGCCGATATATGCGCTCTTCCAGCGGGAAGAGGCGGATGAGTTCGTCCACATCGAATGTCCGCGGCCGGTTGACCAGCCCGCCCACGACCACCGTCCACGGGCGCGTCATCAGCGCCCGTGACTCATAGGCGACATCGTGTTTCGCGGTCGAGAACTCATAGAAATTGTTGTAGTGCGTAATGTCGTCATAATCCGTCGGCGGTTCATCCGTCGTCAGCGCGCGGTCGGGCGGGGCGACCGTCGCTAGGGATTGCGGGTCTGGACTGGGCGGCGGCCGGCGATTCGCGCCGGCAAACAGGTAATACAGGCCCGTCGTCGCCGCCAGCGACCCGACCGCCGCCGCGCTCTGCATAAAGGCCCGCCGATTGAGGTACGCCCGTTCAGGCGTGATTTCCGAGCCTTTGATGTCGGCGGGCCGCTTGATGAGCATGGGGCGTCCTACTTTTCAATACCAAGCTGGGTCAGTAAGAACGCATAGTAAAAGGCCGTCTCGCGCAGCGCGTCATACCGTCCCGACGCTCCGCCGTGACCGGCGCCCATATTCGTTTTGAGCAGCAGAGCGTTCCGATCAGTTTTGAGCGCGCGTAGCCGCGCCACATATTTCGCTGGCTCCCAGTAAGCCACTTGGCTGTCGTTGAGCGCCGTGATGACGAGCATGGCTGGATACGCCCCGGGCTTCAGGTTGTCATAGGGCGAGTACGACCGCATGTAGTCATAGGCGGGCTTTTCATTCGGATTGCCCCACTCGATGTATTCGCCGGTGGTGAGCGGCAGCGTGGCATCCAGCATGGTGTTCATCACATCTACGAACGGCACCTGCGAGATCACGACGCGGAAGAGGTCGGGGCGCAGGTTGACCACGGCGCCCATGAGCAATCCGCCCGCGCTGCCGCCCTGAATCGCCAAGCGATCCGGCGAAGCGTATTTCTCCGCGATGAGAAACTCGGCGCAGGCGATGAAGTCGGTGAACGTGGTTTTCTTGCGCATCATCTTGCCCTGCTCGTGCCACTCTTCCCCCATCTCGCCGCCGCCGCGAATATGCGCAACGGCAAAGATCATCCCGCGATCAAGCAGCGACAGCCGGTTGGATGAAAAGTTGTCGGGGATTGAAATGCCATAGCTGCCGTAGCCATACAGCAGCGTCGGGTTTTTGCCCGTCCGCTTGAGGCCCTTCTTGTAGGTCACGACGAGGGGAATTTTGACGCCATCGTCCGCCGTCGCGAACAGCCGCTTGGTGACGTACCGCGTCTTGTCATAGCCGCCAACGACTTCGTTTTGCTTGAGCAGCGCTTGTTGGCCCGTGTCCAGGTCGTATTCATAGACCGAGCGCGGCGTAATGGGCGACTCGTAGGCGTAACGGAACTTCGTCGTGTCAAACTCCGCATTGGTCGCGCCGCCGACCGTGTAGGCCGGCTCGGGAAACGCGATGACGCGCGACTTGCCGCTTTCCAAATCAAAGACCGTGAGCTTTTCGAGGCCGTCCTCGCGCGTTTCTAAAACCGCATGCCGGCTGAACAGGCTCAGCGCCTCAATCTTCACCTTCGGATTGTGCGGGACAAACTCGCGCCAGTTTGCCTTGGATGGATCGGCGACCGGCGCTCGCGCGACGCGGAAGTTTTTGCCGCCATCCTGCGTCCTGATAAACCACTCGCCGTTGCGGTGCTCGACAAAGTAGCGGATGCCGTCCACGCGGGGAAACAGCGCGCGAAACTCGCCATCAGGACGGTCGCTGGGCAGATAGCGGACCTCGCTCGTGGTCGAGCTGATGGAAAGGGCGATGAGGTATTTCCGGTCGTTGGTCCGGTCAAGACCGAGGTTGTACAGCTCGTCCCGCTCTTCATAGATTTCCGTTGTGGCGCCGCCCAAGACATGGCGGACGAGCTTGTTGGAGCGTTTGGTCACCGGGTCTTCGGTGACCAGAAATAGGGTTTGGTTATCGGCGGCCCACTCGACGCTCGTGACGCGCTCGGCGGCGTCGGGCAAGAGCTGTCCGGTCGTCAAGTCCTTGACGCGCAGCCGGTATTGCCGATAGCCGGTTTCATCGGTCGTGTAGGCCAGCAGGCGGCCGTCGTCGCTGACGGCAAAGGCGCCGAGCGCCATAAACGGCTTGCCTTCAGCTAGTTGATTGAGATCGAGCAGCGTTTCCTCCGGGGCGTCGAGCGCGCCTTTTTTCCGGCAGTATATGGGATATTGCTTGCCTTGCTCAGTGCGGGAGTAGTAGAGGAAGCCGCGGTACCGGTAGGGGACGCTCAAATCGGTTTCCTTGATGCGTCCGAGCATTTCTTTGTAAAGCTTGTCCTCCAACGCTTTGTAAGGCGCCATGACAGCTGCGGCGTAAGCGTTTTCGGCTTCGAGATAGGCGATGACTTCCGGGTTCTGGCGCTTGTCGTCGCGCAGCCAGAAGTAGTCGTCCACGCGCTTGTCGCCGTGTAGCTCGAAAACGAGCGGCTCTTTTTTAGCGACGGGCGGGGTTGGTAGCGTTGTCTGGGCCATGGCGGAAAGGGAAGCGACAAGCAGCGCTGCGGCGAGCTTGAAAAATGGGCGAGCCACGAATCTCACTCCTTGAAACGTTCGCTGGGAGCTGCCCGCGACGGGCACGACTCCGCGAGCGTGGAAAAAGCACACTCCGGGCGCGGACGCAAGTCAAGCTGACTGCCGGCGACGCTCGCCCGCGCGTTTACGCCCGCGCGCGCCCAGTCGTATAATCCGCCGCAACCCTTGATGCGCCTTGGAAGATATGGTGACGGATTGAAAAAGCTTACGCTTCCGGAGAATGGTCTCAACGCCCTCTTTGGCTCCTACGACGAAAACATTCGCTACCTGGAAACCCTGTTGAACGTGCGCATCGGCGCGCGGGGCAGCGAAGTCACCATCGAGGGAGACGCCGGCGACATGGCCGCGGTTGAGGGAATACTGACCGATTTCGCCGAGCTTGTCAGCGAGGGCGCCGCGCCGTCGAGCGAAGAGTTGCGCCAGGCGTTCAAGCAAATCGCCGATGACCGAACCGCCTCGCTAAAGACGTTTTTCTCCAAAGCCTACCGCTTCAATCCAACCGGGCGGAAAATGGTGTCGGCGCGAACGCCCAATCAGCGCCGCTATCTGGAAGCCCTTCAGGGGCATGAGCTCGTCTTCGGCGTCGGGCCGGCGGGAACGGGCAAGACGTTCTTGGCCGTGGCGATGGCGTTGCATTACCTGTGGCAGAAAAAAGTCTCGCGCATCATCCTGACGCGCCCGGCGGTGGAGGCCGGGGAAAAGCTGGGGTTCTTGCCAGGCGACTTGCAGGACAAGGTTGATCCGTATTTGCGACCGCTGTACGACGCCCTGTTTGACCTGGCCGATCCCGACAAAATCAGCCGCATGCTCGAAAAGCGGATCATCGAAGTCGCGCCGCTGGCGTTCATGCGCGGGCGGACGCTGGCCGAAGCCTTTATCATCCTGGACGAGGCTCAAAACACGACTTCCGAGCAGATGAAGATGTTTCTGACGCGCATTGGCTATGGCTCGCGCGTGGTGGTGACGGGCGACGCGACGCAAATCGACTTGCCCGCCGGCAAGCTGTCGGGCCTCATCGAGGCGACCGGCGTGCTGCGCGGCATTGGCGAAATCGCGATCGTCGAATTCACCAACCGGGATGTCGTCCGACACCGGCTGGTGCAATTGATTGTGCAAGCGTACGACCGCGCCCGGCAGAATGCCTGACCAGGCGCCGGGCGCGCCAAAGGGCATCTCGCAAAACATCCGTCGAAAACGCCTGCGAGGCGCGGATGGGTCGCCGTTTCAGTCATTGCCGAGGCGCGGGCGGCTAGGAAAGCCGCGCCGCGCCCGAGCGGGCGGGATTCGCCGAAAAGCCGCTCGCGGAGCGGCTGCGAGCTTAGGGCTGAAGACTAGGCCAGGGGCGGAAGACTGGGTCGGGGGCTGTCGCCTGAGGCAGGCTTTTTCACTTGCGCCGTTTCACTTGCGCCGTCGCCGCTTTCCCTAGCCCGTCGGGAAGGCGGGCGCGAAAAAGCGCCGCCACACCGCCTGCGCCGCCCGCGCCGAAGCGCCCCGCTCGCCGAGCCGCGCCCGGATGGCGGCGTATGCCGCTTGCAACCGAGCGCGCTCGGTCGCATTGGTCAAAAGCTCGGCGATGCGCTGGGCGATGTTTTCGCCGGTCACTTGCTCCTGGAGCAATTCCGGCACGGCGACCTCGCCCAGGATGTAGTTGACCAGCCCGACGTAGGGCAACGGCGCGAACTGCCGCAAATAAGCCGCTGTCAGCGGCGCGACTTTGCCGACAATGAGCATTGGCGTCCCGATGAGCGCCGTCTCGAGCGTCGCTGTCCCCGAGGCGACCACTGCGGCGTCGGCGACGGCCAGGGTTTCATAGAATGCCTCGCGCGCGAGCGTGACGGGCGCCGCCGTCTTCTGCAAAAAAGGCGTGAAGCGCGCTTCCTCTAGCGACGGGGCGCGGGGAATGATAAACCGCAGCGCCCGATCAGCGCGGGCCATCCGCTCGGCCGCCTCCAGCATTGGCGGCAGATAGTGCCGCAGCTCCGACCGCCGACTGCCCGGCAGCAATGCGACGCTGCGACCATCGGGAGGCAAGCCCAGCTTGGCCCGCAGGCTGGGCTTCTCGGCTTCTGAAAAGCGCGGCGCCCGGTCAAGCAGCGGATGACCGACAAAGGTCGCCGCCATGCCGCGCCGCGCGTAGAAATCCGCTTCAAACGGGAACAGCACGAGCATTTCCGTCACAAGCCGCTTGAGCGTTTCAACGCGGTTGCTCCGCCAGGCCCATACCTGGGGGCTGATGTACCACGCGACCGGAATGCCGCGCCGCGCAAGCTGCTTGGCCAAGCGCAGGTTAAAGTCGGGGAAGTCAACCAGGATCGCCACGTCTGGACGCTCGCGCTCGACCTCGGCCACGAGGCCGCGAAAGACGCGCCAGATTGTCGGCAAATGCCAGAGCGCCTCGACAATGCCGATGACGCTCACGGCCTCCATCCGGGTCAGCGGCGCGACGCCGGCCATCGCCAGGGCGGCGCCTCCCATGCCCCGAAAGCGCAATGGCGGCTCGCCTGCCTGCGCCGCTAGTCGCTGAAGCTCGCGGACAAGCTCGGCGGCGTGAGCGTCGCCCGACGCCTCGCCCGCGACGATGAAAATCGAGCGCGTCACGGTCGCGTTATGAAGTCCAAGCGCGCGTCATGGCTCATCGGAAACCTTGACGACCAGCTTGCCCAGATTCGAGCCGTCAAAGAGCTTCCGCGCCGCCTGCGGCGCATTTTCAAGGCCTTCGACGACATCCAGCCGATACTTGAGGCGTCCTTCCATGACCCAGCCAAGCAACTGCGGAATCGCTTCCTGGGCGCGCGGCAGGTAATCCAGCACGATGAAGCCCTCGATGCGCAGCCGCTTGCTCACGACGAGCAGAAAGTTGGCGGGTCCGGTTGGCGGCCGCTCAGCGGCGTACTGTGAAATCGCGCCGCAGGCGACGATGCGCCCAAAGTTTTTCATGCGGGCCAGGGCGGCGTCGAGAATATTGCCCCCGACGTTGTCGAAGTACACGTCAATGCCTGCCGGGCAATGCCGGGCCAGCGCCGCGCCGACATCTTCATTCTTGTAGTCGATGGCCGCGTCGAAGCCGAGGTCTTCAGTGATCCAGCGGCATTTGGCCGGCCCGCCGGCGATGCCGACCACGCGGCAGCCTTTGATTTTCCCAATCTGCCCGACCAGCGAGCCGACCGCCCCAGCCGCCGCCGATACAACCAGCGTCTCGCCTTCCTTGGGGCGGCCGATGTCTAGCAGCCCGAAGTAGGCCGTCAGCCCGATCGCGCCCAAGACGCCGTGGTAGAGCAAAAGCGAATGGCCGGGAATTTTGGGAATGGGCGTGAGTCCCTGGCCGTCACCGACGTAGTAGAGTTGCCAGCCGAGCAGTCCCTGCGCGAATGTTCCGACTGGAAACGCGTCGTTGCGTGACGCCACGACGACGCCAATCGCCACGCCGCGCATCACGTCGCCGAGCGCAACGGCTGGCAAGTAGGAATCCTGCGCCGCCCAAATGCGGTTGGTTGGGTCAAGCGAGAGGTAAATGTTACGAATGAGAACCTGTCCATCCGCCAGTTCCGCGACCGCTTCCTCGCGCCACGCGAAGTCCGTGTCCTTGAAGTTTCCGACTGGGCGGGCAGCCAGTCGCCACTGGCGGTTGATGTATTCGGCCATGCGCCGGAGGTGTCCTTTCGGTGAAATGCCGCGCGTCGCCGCGCCGCCCCAAGCATGCTAGATTCTGCTAGAACCGCAAGTCTGCCATGACCGCCGCGACATTACATTCCAGCGACGCCTTCACGCTGCGCGCTTATGATTACGGCGAAGCTCACAAGATCGTTGTCTTGTTTACGCGAGCGGACGGCTTGATTCGGGCGGTCGCGCATGGGGCGCGCAGCGCGAAAAACAAGTACGGCGCGGCGCTTGAGCTGCTTTCCGAGGTCGCTGTCGCCTACCGCGAGCGCGAGGGGCGCGAGCTGGCGCAGCTCGTGACTTGTGACGTGAAGCGGGCGCGCTTTTCTGTCGCCGCCGACCCCTCGGCGATGGCGATGCTGGGCTACTGGGCGGAGCTGACGCTCGAGCTCTTCCCCCCGCGCGAGCCGAACGATCCGGTCTATCGGCTGCTAGCTGTCGGCTGCGAGTCCGTCGAGCGTCGACTGGCGCTCGGCGTTGGCGCGGCGCGGCGCGCGCAGCCGGCGTTGGCGGCGTACGTCGAAACGTGGCTGCTGCGCCTAGCCGGCTTTCTTCCCGCGTGGGGGCGCTGCGCGCTGTGCGGGACGACCTTCAAGCCTGAGAGCGCGGCTCGCTTGGCGACGGACGGGACGCCGGCCTGCCTGGATTGCTTGGCGGTTGGCCAGACAATTGACCCGTCGGCGCGGCGCGCCTACGCTGCCATCCAGCGGCTTGCGCCAGGGGATTTTCTGGCCCAGGCGCCGACCGCGTCGGTCCTGGAGGATCTCGCCGAAATCAATCAGCGCCTTTTGCAGGCGGCGCTCGAGCGACCGTTGAAGAGCTACGCCGTCTGGCGGCGGCTGCGCGCCGAGCTAGTCGAATGAGAAAGCCAAGCAGCTTTCGCGGAGGTGACACTGTGTTCAAGCGCGCGCTCAGCGCTTTGGCGCTGGCGCTCCTCATCGCGCCAAGCTTTCCCAGCGCCAGCGAGCGTCTCCCCGCGCTGCAAGCGCCGGCGCGCAGCCCGTATGACCGAGGGCTGACGGGGCTGCGCCTGCAGCTCCGGCGACTGCCGACCACGGCTAGCGTCCTGCACGTCGGCGCCCATCCCGACGATGAGGATTCAGCTTTGATTGCCCGCTTAGCCCGCGGCGATGGCGCGCGCGTCGCCTATCTTTCGCTCACGCGCGGCGAAGGCGGGCAAAACAGGCTTGGGCCGGAGCAAGGCGCGGCGCTGGGCCTGATTCGCGCCGAGGAGCTGGCCGAGGCGCGCGCCATTGATGGCGGGGAGCAGTTTTTCACCCGCGCCTTCGACTTCGGCTTCAGCAAAACGCTTGAGGAAACCAAGGCCAAGTGGGACGCGCTCCACGGCCCGGAAGCTGTCCTCGGCGATATGGTGCGCGTCATCCGCGAGTTCAAGCCGCTCGTCATCGTTGCGCGCTGGGGCGGCACGCCGCGCGACGGCCACGGGCATCATCAATACTGCGGCTATCTGACGCCGATTGCCTTCGCTAAAGCCGCCGACCCGAGCTGGCGCCCCGAACTTGGCCGCTCCTGGCAGGCGAAGAAGCTCTATGTCAGCGCGGATGTCGCGCCGCCTGAAAATGCCAATCCGACGCTCAGGATAGCGACTGGCGCGTATGATCCGGTTCTGGGGCGCACCTACTTTCAAATCGCCATGCAGGGGCGCAGTCAGCACAAGTCGCAAGAGATGGGCGCGCTTGAGCCGGACGACGAGCGATTTTCCGGCGTCAAGCTGGTTGAAAGCCTTGCGCCGACCGATGCCCAAGCTGAGACCTCGCTGTTTGACGGGTTGGATACGAGCCTGCGCGGTCTCTTGCCGGAGGACGCCCCGGATGAAGCGCGGCGCGCAGTCAACGATGTCGAGTCTCTGCTTGGCGGCTTGCCGGTCGAAACCTGTTCGCCCGATGTCGCGTTGGCGACGCTGGCAATGGCTTACGAGCGGCTCGCGCAATGTGGCCTGGCGCTCGACGGCAAGCCGCTCGACGCGCCTGAAGCCATTGGCGCGGATGCGATTGGCGCGCTCGATCCCGAGCGCGCCGCGCCGCCGCCCTCTTCCGCCTTGCAGGTCAAGCGAGCGCAAATCGCGCAGGCCATCTTTCTGGCGGCCGGCTTTCGGGCGACGGCGCTGGCTGATGCCGAAATCGTCTCGGAAGGCGATACGGTGACGATTCGCCAGTCGGCGCGAATCGGCGCTGCATCCGGCAAGCCGGCGCCGCTCTTCGAGACGGCGGGCGGGCTTCGGCTGAGAGGCGCGTTGTCAGGCTTTTTGGCTTATCCAGGGGCGATGATCGATCCGACGCGCGTGGAGGATGGGCATTGGGAAAGCGTTCGGGTCACGATGCCGACCAGCCCCATCGACCTTTCGAGGGCGCGCCCCTGGATGAGCGCCAGGGGGACGCTCCGCATCCGCGCCCCGCTGCGCCGCGAATGCGCCTGCGTCTTCACGATTCCGGTCGAATATCGCTATGCCGACCCTGCGCGAGGCGAAGTGGGCGGGGCCGTCGAGGCGGTGCCGGCCATTTCGGCGCGGTTGTCCGAATCGCTATGGCTGGCGTCAAAAGCGCCGGAAAGTCGCGTCAAGCGCGTGATGGTCGCCGTGACGAACCACTCGCGGCAAGCGCGTCAGGGAACGCTAACGCTCAGCGCGCCTTCCGGCTGGCGCGTCGAGCCGCCAACGGCGATGGTAACGCTCGCGCCACAGGGCAAGCAGCGGGCGGTCTTCACGGTCGCGATTCCGGCCAGCGCCAAAGATGGTCGGTACAAGCTGGCCGCGTCGGTCGCCAGCGACGGCAAAGCCTACGACCGCGACGCGCAGGTCGTTGGCTACCCGCACGTTCAGGCGCGCCGGCTGTATCCCAAAGCCGAGGCCGAGGTTGTCGTTGCGGATGTCGAGGTCGCGCCGGTCAGGGTCGGCTACGTGATGGGCAGCGGCGACTTGGTGCCCCAAGCCATCGAGCGCCTCGGACTCCCGGTAACGCTGCTGGACGACGCGACCTTGGCGGCGGGCGACCTGCGGGGATTCGATGTCATCGTCGTCGGCATTCGCGCCTCGCAAGCGCGCCCGGACTTTGCCGCCGAGCACGCGCGGCTGCTTGATTACGCCCGAGATGGCGGAACGCTCATCGTTCAGTACCAGCGGCCGGATTATCTTCAGCGCGGGCTGCCGCCGTTTCCGGCTTCGGGCGTGACGCGAACGACCGACGAGACGGCGCCGGTGACCATCCTCCAGCCAAAGCACCCGGCGTTCAACTTCCCGAATCGCATCCTGCCGCGCGATTGGGATGGCTGGGTACAGGAACGGTCGCTCTACGACTTCGAAACCTATGATGCGCGTTACACGCCATTGCTCGAGTCGAGCGATCCGGGCGAGCCTCCGCGCTCGGGGGGGCTGCTGGTCGCCGCCCTCGGTCGGGGGCGGTATGTTTACACGGGCTATGCGTGGTTTCGGCAGTTGCCGGCCGGCGTTCCCGGCGCGTACCGCTTGTTCGCCAATCTCCTGAGCCTGCCAAAGGCCCCGGGCGGCAGCCGGGTCAGCTCGCGTTAAAGGGTCTCGTTCTGGCAGAATCGCCAGCTCAGGCAGCGCCCTCTTTTCCGAGCGGATGTCGCGGTTGAATGGCTTTCGAGGCGCTCGCGCGGCGCGGCAAGGCCAAGCGGCGCCAGGCGACCGGCGCTCCGCGCTTGCAACTGCCGCCGGCGCTGGCCTTGATCGTCCTTGGCACTTCCATCCAAGGCTGCTAGACTCGCCCGGCCTGTTACGAAGCGATTTGCCTAGCCCTGCGCAGGTCGCTTGTCGGCACGATCTTCGGCGCGTTAGCTTACGACACTTTATCGCGGAGGCATCAGCACATGTGGGAAAGGTTGAAACGCCTGTTCCGTTCTATTTTCGGCGGTATGATTGACGCGGCCGAAGACCCTGAGCTTATTCTGCAGCAAATCATCCGCGACATGCGCGACCAGGTTCCGAAGCTGAATGAAAATGTCGCCCAGGTGATGTCGAACGAAAAGCTGCTCGAGCGCGAGGTGGCCACCCTCGAGCGCGAGATTTCGGACCTCGACGGCAAGGTCAAGGCTGCCATCAAGATGGGGCGCGACGATATTGCGACGACATACATCGCTTCGATGCAGGAGAAGCAAAACTCGCTGACCCGCGCCAAGGAGCAGCTCGTCGTGGCGAAAAAGGCTTCGCAGCAGGCGATTCGCTTCCGAGACGATTATCTGCTCAAGATGAAGCGCAAGCAGGACGAGGCCACCCAGCTCATCAGCGAGAGCAAGCGTGCGCGCATGCAGGAGCAACTGGCGGCGACGATGGCTTCGTTCCAGGTGGGCGACACGGCCGGGTCGTTCGATGAAATGCGCGAGAAAATCAATCGCCGCGCGGCGT
>CALCKX010000029.1 GCA_937966115.1 uncultured Chloracidobacterium sp.
CGTGGGGCGCGCGCTCTTTGACACGCTCGTGCAGCGGCGCTTCGTCGAGTGGAACATCCGCCATCGCCTCTACGCCAACCCGGCCGCCATCACCCCGGAAGTCATTGACCACTACCGGGAGTGCTTTTTTGCGCCCGAAAACCGGGAAATCGTTTTCGAGGTGACGAAACGGTTCTATGACTTTGTAATGGACGACGCCATGGCGCGACGCATCGCGCAGCCGACGCTTCTGGTCTGGGGCGAGCGCGACACCTTTGTGCCGCCGCTGCGCGGGCGGCAACTCGCCCGCGTGATGCCTAACGCTCGCCTGGAAGTGCTGCCCAACGCTTCTCACTGCCCACAGGAAGACCAGCCAGAGCGAGTCAACGCGCTGCTGCGCGGGTTCTATCAGCAGGCGTCATCGGGAAGCGGCGGGCTGACTCGCTAGAAACTCGCTAGAAAAAGGCTAGATGCCGCGAATCTGCGAGGGCGGCTGGGTCAAAAGCGTCATGATCTGCACGGTGCGCTGGGCGCTGCCGGTGGTCCGGGTGTACGGGTAGCGAACCTGCACGACGACTCGCTTGACCGTGTCGCCAGTGCCTTCGGGCGGGCAGTTGGACGCGTCGGCCAGGTCATAGTCGTTATCATATTCGCGGTCGAAGCAAATCGGAAGCGGCGGCCCAGTCGGGTTGCCAAGGTTTGGCACGGTGGCGTCGGACGTGCGCACCAGCACGCGAACGCTGAAGCCTTCATACCGCGGGTCGAGCCCGCTGCCTGCCACATCGTCGCTGGTGGCGCGAATCATGTCTGGCCCGATGTTGTTGTAAACCGGCTGAAAGGTCGTCGGAAAAATGCCGCCGTTTTCAGGCCGGTTGCTTAGGCGGCGGAAGGTGTTGCCGTTTCGGTTTTCCGGCGTGGGAATTCCCCCGAACGCGTTCATCTCGCGGATCATCACAATCTGGTTGAGGGTCTCTTCCGCGAGGTTGCGGGCTAGCAAGAGCTTGTTGGCATTGAGCGAGCTGGTCAGCGCGATGGACATGAACGCCAGCGCCCCAAACATCCCGACGAAAAGAATCATCAGCGCCAAAATCAGCTCGATGAGGGTCACGCCCGACTGTCGCGCCCGCCGAAGCCGAGCGCGTCGGGCGGCGCGGGTGACGTATCGCATCTTCTTCATCGTCAATGGCCTCCGCCTGATCAAACAAGTTCCGGCGCATGATGTAGGCAAGGCGAGTGCCAAGCTTTACGAATGGGCCGAGCGCTTTATTTACTGGCTTTTGGCCCGGGCAAAAGGCCGGCGTTGACTGGGCGGCGGCAGAAAGCGTTACAAAAAGTAACGCTTTCTTGGGCTTTACGCGGCTTCTGGCGGCGCCAGCGCCTTGATGATGACGATGGTCAAATCGTCGCCAAGCGGGGCGGGGCTGGCAAAGGCGCGGGTTTCGTCATAGATGGCGCGGACAATCGCTTGCGCGGGAGCGTTTCGGTGGCGCTGAATGGTTTCTACCAGCCGGGCGATGCCGAACTCCTCGCCATTCCCGCCCGCCTCGGTGACGCCGTCGGTATAGAGCGCGACGATGTCGCCCGGCTGCATCGTGCAGTAGCACTCGGTGTATTTGCGATCCTCGAAGAGACCGAGCACCGTATTCCCGCAGGAGAGTTCCTCATAGCTGCCATCGGCGCGGATGAGCAGCGCCGGATTATGTCCGGCGTCGCCGTAGCTCAGCCGGCGGCTCGCCGGGTCCAGCACGCCGTAAATCGCCGTGACGTATTGGGGGCTGTCCAGACTTTCCCACAGCAGGTAGTTCACCTTGCGCAAAATGACCCGAATGGAAAAGTCGTTGCGCACCTGCGCGCGCAGGCAGGCCCGGAACGTCGCCATGATGAGCGCGGCTGGAATGCCTTTGCCTGATACGTCGGCGATGGCAATGCCAAGCTGGCGGTTCGGGAAGGGAATGAAGTCGTAGTAGTCGCCGCCGACGGCTTCGTTGGGCACCGTCAGCCCGGCAATGTCGAAGCCCTCCGCGTCCGGGTCTTTATTGGGCAGGAGGCTGCGCTGCACCTGGCGCGCAATCGCCAGCTCGCTTTCCAAGCGACGCTTTTCGAGCCGCTCCTGGTGGAGGAGCGCCTTCTCGATGGAGATTGCCGCCGTGGACGCGAACAGC
The DNA here is from genome assembly GCA_937966115.1 of uncultured Chloracidobacterium sp. GTDB lineage: Bacteria > Acidobacteriota > Blastocatellia > Chloracidobacteriales > Chloracidobacteriaceae > Chloracidobacterium. The sequence continues at coordinate 2,142 of CALCKX010000029.1, forward strand.
GTCAGCGCCTCCAAGTCGGCGGCCTTGTAAGCGTCGAGCGAGCGGCTTTCGAGGTTGAGCGCGCCGATGATCCGATTGTTGGCGATGATTGGCACGACAATCTCCGACATCGTCAGCGGGTCGGAGCTGATGTATCGCTGGTCATTGCGCACGTCTGGAATGACGATGGCGCCGCCGGACTGCACCACCCAGCCCACAAAGCCTTCGCCTAGGCGCAGCAGACGCTCCATCGAGGCCTCGTCATAGCCGCGGTAAACCGTGGCTCGGATGCGTCGGTCGCGGCCGTTGGTTTCCAAAACGTAGATAGCGGCGGTGTCGTAGGGAATGAACGACTTGATGGAGTCAATGATGAGCGACAGGGTTTCTTCGAGGTCGAGCGAGGCGCTGATGGCCCGCGTGATTTCCAGCAGAAGGCGAAACTTGGTCTCGAAAGACAGGGCTTCCGCAGGGGCTGGCGCAGCTGAATCGGCAGAGGTCATAGACATACGTTAGGCTTCCTTATCCCTGCCCTGAACTTAGCCTTTCCGATACGGCAACGCCATGCCTTCGCCTTGCGAGGGAAGGCGTCTCTCCGCTTCTTCTTCGCCTTGCCGCGAGCGTCCTGCTGGCTGGAGCCGACGCGGATTGCGATTGGCCCAGAGCTGGCGGCGACGCCAGCTCCGCTTGCTCTCGCGGCTTGCTCCCGCGCCGCCCTCGCGTTTTGGCCACGACGCGCTGTCTCCGCCTTCCCGACGCGCCAGTGGCGCGGCCGAGCGCGGCTTCGGTGGCTGGCGTCGGCATCCGGCGCGCCGGATGCCG
>CALCKX010000030.1 GCA_937966115.1 uncultured Chloracidobacterium sp.
CGGTGGCCATATCGCGGAGGACACACCCGTTCCCATTCCGAACACGGAAGTTAAGCTCCGTAGAGTTGATGATACTGCGCGGGCAACTGCGTGGGAAAGTAGATAGCTGCCGGATCCACGGGCAAGGCCCTACAGCCTTGCCCTCTCTTCGTTTAATGAATCAAGCGCGCCTTGCGCAAATCAGCGCGAGCGGCGCGCCAAGCCCAGTTACCCTTCTGCCAAGTCGTTGATCTGACGCCGCTAGCGTCATCCGTTGGATTTCGCTCATTTTTTGTTCTAGGCTCAAGCTGCTGCGAAAGGTTGTGAGTCATGTTCTCGCGGTTGTCAGAGGTCGCGCTGACTAGACTGAAGTCATCACCCGATGACGACAACCGCCATTCAGCGCGCCCAACGCGTTGACACTGGCGTTTTGAGCTTGCCTGCCAACTCTAATCTGTGTGTTTGTGGCGCAGAGCCAAGCCTGCCGCCCTGGCAGAAAAATAATGGGCGGATAATTTGCATCAGTTATCCGCCTGCGCCAGTCGCTATAGCGTTGCGCTCTGAAAATGCGCCCCTCCTAGCTTTTAGCAACGCTCAGAGGGCAGGGTGATTCTAAAACTCAAATCGGAGACCTTCTTGCGCGTTCAGCATCTTGAGTAATTCCGCGAGGGTCACGCCGTCTCCGGTTTTCAGGCTGATCCGAGTTTCGCTGTCGCCTTGGAGGGCGATTGGAAAGCCGCTGATGAAGGAAAGCTCGCGCTGGATGCATTGCGCCGTCACGCCTTGGAAGCACACATTGAATTTCTCGCCCGAACGGAATGTTGCGCGCAGGCTTTTTAGGGTTTCAAAGTTATTGCCGTCAACGGCGACCTGTCCATGCTGAGACAGTAAATCCAAGGCATCCCACAATGGAAGGTTTTTGAAGTCAAAGCTGGCCTGCAGGTTAGCGTCGTAGGGCTTGAAAATGATTGCCCTGCCGCTTGCCTGGGAGGCTTGGCGCGCCCATTCCTGGCCAGGCATCTGACCGACTTCCAATGAGGCAATGGTGAGACGGTCGAGCCCTTCCTTTCCGACTGGCGCGCCGCAGCCGGCCAGGCAAGTTTGATTCGAGCAAAACGCATAGCAACTGTCGCCACGACAGGTAACAGATGCGCTGCAGCTTCCATCTGGCGCCGCGCAAGAGCAGCTGACCGACAATGGATTGCCGGCAGACTTGACCGTGACAGGGGCGGCTAAAGTCAAAAGCAAGCACAACGAAACGCACAACTTTCCGAACATCACTTTTCCTCCTAACCACAAGTAGTTTGGTCTAGAAACCTAAGGTTGGACTCGCGAGGGACTCGTGTTTACCTTGCGCTATGCTAATACTTTTTTCCGTGATTGCAATACTATCTTGATAACTTTGTACGCCAAGCGGGTGAAAAGACTTTGAGGCGAAGAGAGGCGGACAGGGGCGTTGCCCCCGTCCGCCGGGTGAGCAATTGCGTTGAAGGAGCGGCGAATTAGCGAAATTCGCCATTCCAATTGCCTACGATAGGACGGTCGCCAGCGCTCCCGAAGTTAATGGAAATGTCCGGCGTTCCGCTGGCGTTGGCATTGCGCAGTAGGAACTGACCATTGCGGAATACGCCGACCGAATCAAAGCCCTTGCCGGTCCAGTCGCCCGCCACTGGGCGGTCGCCTGCCTGACCAAAGGCGAACGTCGCGTCTGGCCCTCCGGTCGCGTTGTTGTTGCGGAGTAAAAATACGCCGTCGCGGAAGACGCCGACGCTGGCTTTCCCATCGCCGTTCCAGTCGCCCGCGATAGGCAGATCAGAGGCTTGCCCAAAGCCTACGGCGCGGTCGGCAAAGCCAGCGGCGTTGCTGTCCTTTAGGAAAAAGACTCCGTTCCGGAACACGCCGACCGAATCGAAGCCTTTGCCCGTCCAATCGCCCGCCACAGGTATGTCGCCGGGCGCGCCATAGCTGAAGGCGAAATCCGCAAAGCCAGGGACGTTTGTATTTTTGAGAAAGAACTGCGCGGTGGCGGGACGAAAAACGCCAATGGTATCCACCCCGTCGCCGTCCCAGTCGCCGGTAATGGGAATGTCGCCTGGCAGCCCGTAGGCAAAGGCCGCATCGGCCGTGCCGGTTGAGTTGGCGTTGCGCGTGAATGCCGTCGCCGTTGGGCTAAAGACGCCGATTTTGGTCACGTCCGTCACGAGTCGGCTGGCCAGGGAGCCGCCAGAGAGACCGGTGACGCCAGCGGATGAGACTTCCGCCAGTTGGGTAGCGCGTCCAGTCACGAGATCCAAGCTGAAGATTTGGCTGACGCCGCCGGCGCCAGTGAAGAGCAGCCCGCGTCCGCCGCGGACCGGGGCGTTGTTGGTCTGCGCGCGAACATTAGGCGAAATGTCGAAGCCGTTGATCGTGTCAATCGGGAGCGGCGCGCCGTTGAAGCTAATGTTGGCGACAAAGATTTGCGTGCCCGAGTTGGGCGGGCTCTGGATGTAGAGCGCGCGTCCGGCGGCATCTATTGTGTACTGCGTGGTCGCGGTCGCCCCGCCGAAGGCGTTGGTGTAGGCAGTCGCCGCGACGCCGGTTGACCCCATTGGCAATCCATTGATATTGCCGTCCGTCTGGATGCCTGGCGCATTGGCGTTCCCGTCCAGCGGCTGCCCATCGTTGGGGTTGATCCGAAAATTGAGTCCGCTGCTGGTCGTTACGCGCAGGCGGTCAACGACCGGATTGAAGTCCAGGCCATAGCCTCCGCCGGGAAGCGCCACCTGCGTTGCGCCATCGTTTTGCAAGTAAGCGATGGCGGAAGGCGCGATGGGGCTACACGCGCCAGTTTTCGGATCAACTAGGTACAGCGTGCCGTTGGCGGCGGGGACGTTGATGCCCAGCCCGTAGAACTGTCCGGTCGCCGGGCGAAAGTCAACGCCGACGAGTTGTTCGCTCGCCACCACGCTGGTGATCGCCACCTCGTTTGTGGCCAGCGCGCCAAGGCTGATCTGCGCCAAGCGCGTTCCATTTTGGTTGAGCGTAACGCCAAACTCGCCGCCCACTGGGCGGGTTTGGATGGCGAGGCCCTGCACGGGCACCGTGCCGTCGCCGACCGGTCCAACGAGCTGGGCTGCGCCGCTGGAGAGTTCAATCGCATACAGCCCATTGACGCCGCCCACTTGCAAGACGGCAAAGGCGGTGCCTGACGCGACCGGCGCGCCTGATGATGGGGCATTGACCCCGTCCGCGACATCGAAGCCGCCGACCTGCGTGAAGTTGAGCGGGTTGCCGCCGGCTGTCACCGGCAATCCGTTGACTTGCGTCCCATTGTTGGGCGGATTTTGAATGAAGAGTTGCCGACTGCCGGCATCGAGCGTGTATTGCGTGGTCAGGGTGGCCAAGCCGTTGTTGTTGGTGTAGAGCGTGGAATCCACCCGCGTCGTGCCGCCGCTGATGCTCGCGTCCGGCTGCGCGCCTGGCGCATTGGGGTTGCCGTCAATGAGGAGACCGTTGTTGGGGTTCATGCGGAAGTTAAGCCCTGCGCTGGTCACGATGCGAAGGCGGTCAACCGCTGGGTTGAAATCAATCCCGACGGTACCCGTCACCGGGATGGGGGTCGCGCCGTCGGTGGCGACCAGCCCCTGGGCGGCGGAAGTGAGCGGCGTGGCCGTTCCGTTCCAATGGCTGATGCAGTAGAGTCGAACCTGCCCGTTGGCGTTGCGGGCCAGTCCATACATCAGCCCGTTCATCGGACGAAAATCAATGTCAACCAGCGTTTCGCCCGCCGCCAGGCCAGTCAAGGGAATGGGAACGCTTGGGTTGGATGGGTTGCCAAGGCTGTGTGGAATGAGACGGTTGTTGGAAAGGGCGAAAACGCCCTGGAGTCCGGTGACGTTGAAGTTGGCGGCCAAGACCGTTGATCCGGTAAGGCTGGCCCGCTCGATGACGGATTGCGGCGCGAGCGCCTGACCGAGCAGCGCAAGCGCGCCGGCGGCGAGAGACACCTTGAAATCCAAGCGCATAGGCTATCTCCTGGAAATGATGAGCGCGGATGCCGCGGGCGGCGGGCCGCCGCTGCGGACAGCCGTTGTCGCAAGCTGAATCATTTGGATATACGCAGGGCGGCCGCCCTCCGATGAGTTCGCTTTCGCGCAAACGCAAGCGAGCAAGCCTGCCGATGGCGCTTGCCGGCAAGACAGATCGGATTGGCGCTCGGATTGCGCTCAGATACGGGGTTTCCTGGCGCGAGCGATCTGGTCGGGCGACTCCCTGAAGCCGCTCGCCAATCGCCAGTCAATCTTCCGCCGAGATGCGGCGGTCTTCGGGGATAGGGGCGGAGTCGTCGGCTCAGCCTCGACGCGTCTCCGAGAGGGCGGAGACGCCCTCCGCCGTGATCTGAAAACGCAAGCTGGCTATCCGCGCGCCGCGGCGGAGGGCGATGGCTAAACGCCGACAACCGTCAAGCGGCGCTGATTCGCCAGGGCGACCGCCGCCTCGCGGTCGAAGATCAGCGTTTTGCCGGCGGTAACGGCTAGCGCCGTCGCTCCGGCGGCGATCATGGTTTCGATGGTCGGGAGACCGACCACTGGCACGTCAAAGCGCATGTCCTGCTGTGGCTTGGCGACTTTGACAATGGTCAGCTCCCGTCGCCGAGCCAACTCGCCGGCGCGCAAAATGGCGGCGTCCGTGCCTTCCATGGCTTCGACCGCGACAACCGCCCGGTTGCGGATAACAATGGTTTGCCCCAGGTCTAGCCCGGCAATCGCCTGCGCCACTTCCAGCCCATAGTCAATATCGGCGCGCTCGCGGGCGTTTGGCCGACGTTGGGTCAACGCCCCCCGCGGCGCCAGCAGGTGTGGAACGAATAACGTTGAATCCACCAGCGCGATGCCGTCGGCGGCCAGCTCGGCGACGACCGCGCCCAGCAGCGAATCAGTATTGTTGCGGGCCAGCCTGACGAGCATCCTGGCCATGCGCCAGTCGGGAAGCGCCCCGCTAAAAATTTGCCGATGCTTGACTTGTCCGGCCATGATGGCGCGCCGGACGCCCTCGCGCTTGAAGAAGCGAATCAGCTTGCCAAGCTGGCCGATGCCGCACCATTCGACTTTGACGCCGGCGCGGGCGAGATCGGGCGAGGCTTCTTCCCGGATGGCCGCTACCACCAGGCGCGCGCCGGCGACGCGCGCGCCATCCAGCACATAAAACGGAAACCGCCCATTGCCGGCAATGAGTCCGTAGGGTTCGTCGCCGACAATAGGCAAAGCTGGCGTATCCGACATCCTGCTTTCGGCCATCCTGCTTTCGGCGCGGCGGTCAGCGGCCGGCTTCCGCCTGCTGGGCTTCCGCCGGCTTGCTTTCCGCCGGGGCTTCGAGCTTCGGAAGCAGCGCCGAGCCGGCTGGGCGGGCGGAGCCAAAGTTGACCGGGTTATCCAGGATGCGCTGCGCGAGATAGTTTTCGATTCGCGCGTCATTGGTCGCTGAGGCCTGTAGCGCTGCCACCAAAATTTGCTCGCGCTGCTGACGGATGATGTCCACGATGCGCTTCCGAATTTCAGGGTTGTCGAGCTTTGGCTCGATGACCTCGGTGCGCTTTCCAGTCAGCTTGAAGATATAAAGCCGACCATTCGAGCCGGGGATCGGCTCGGTGATTTGCCCCTCGGTCATGCCGAAGAACCGCTTCGCGAGCGCTTCGCCAAACGTCTGACGGAGCGCGTCTTCGGGAAAGAAGCCGGCGTCGCCGCTGTTCTGAGCGGTTTGAATGTCTTCCGAGACGGTTCGGGCGACCGTGGCGAAGTCGTCGCCGGCTTTCAGGCGCTCCGCGATCTTAGCGATTTTCTCTTTGGCCTGCGCCTCGCCGATGGCGTCGTTCTTCAAGCCGTTATCGGCCGGGTCGACGGCGATGATGCCCAGCGAAACGCCACGGTCCAGGCGGAACTGCTCTTTGTTCTGGCTGAAGAACTCCTCGATTTCCTTGTCAGACGGCGCCGGGACCTTCGCCTTGAGCTTTTCCTGCAGCTTGCTGACGAGTAGCGCCTGGCGCGTCTCGATGCGGAATTCCTCCTCGGTCAGCCCGGCTTCCTTGAGCTTCTTACGGTAGTCCTCTTCCGAGAGCCCTTCATCGGCAATTTGCCGCTTGACAGCTTGCTCGACTTCCGCATCCGTGACCTGGATTTGCTCGCGCTGCGCGCGCTGGAGCAGAATTTCCTCCCCAATCAGCGCGTCAAGCGCCTTGAGCTGCGCCGCCGCCAGCTCGATGGGGCTCAGATCGCTGAGCTTGGCATTGGGCTGTTGCTGCTTGATACCCTGCTCGATGCGGCGGTTGACCTTTGAAAGCGGGATGACAACGGCGTTGACTTTGGCGGCCACCTCGGCGGTGCCGCCGGTCGCGCCATCGGTTTTGTCGCACCCGACCAGCAGGCCGGCGCTTCCGGCGGCCAGCGCCAGCGCGAGAACGAACGATGGTAAACGCTTCACGGATGACTCCTTGGAAAGCAAGACGAGTTTGACTCGCCCGACCTGAATATGGTACAAGCGAGAGTTTCGCATACTAAAGGAAGACGAATCGAAGAGCAATCTGCCATCCATCGCGGCGCTCCCATTCGTCTTGCCGGCATCGCTTTGGAGGGGACATATTCGTGGCACTCAGCGTAGAAACCAAAAGCGCCATTTTGCAGGAGCACGGTCGGCACGCGACCGACACCGGGTCATCGGAGGTGCAAATCGCTCTGTTGACCAAGCGGATTGAAGAGCTGACGGTTCATTTCAAGACCCACGTCAAGGACAATCACTCGCGGCGCGGCTTGCTCAAGCTCGTTAGTCAGCGGCGGCGACTCCTCAACTACCTCAAGCGTCAGGACGCCGAGCGTTACCAGCAGGTCATCACAAAACTTGGCATTCGGAAGTAGGCGCGTAGCCCGCCTCTGGCTGGCGGCGCGCCGCCAGCCGCAGACGGCAAAGTCTTATGGGCGCTTCCAGCCCAGCCCGTCGCTCGCCGCGCGAAAAGCGCGCGGCGCAAGCGGCGGGCTGTGTCTTTAACTAGGCGCATTTTCAGGCGCGGCGTGAGCTGGCTTGGCGTCTGCCCGGGCGAGCGCTACCCAAGCGAGGCGCGAGCAAGGTCAAGAACAGGCTCAAGAAGGCGCGACATTAGGGTTTCAGACATTAGGGTTTCATCAGTGGAGAAGGGAGATAAGGCATGATGTTTGTCAGGCAAGCCATTCAGATAGGCGGGCGGGAGCTATCGCTCGAAACTGGAAAAATCGCAAAGCAAGCCGATGGGGCGGTGCTGGTTACCTGCGGCGAAACGGTTGTGTTGGTCACGGCGGTTGCCGCCAAGGAAGCGAGCTCGCGCGGCTTCTTTCCGTTGACCGTGGATTATCGCGAATACGGTTATGCTTCCGGTCGCATCCCGGGCGGCTATTTCAAGCGCGAAGGGCGACCGACCGAGCGCGAGATTCTGACCTGCCGCCTCATTGACCGTCCGCTGCGCCCGTTGTTCGCGGATGGCTACGACAGCGAAACGCAAGTCATCGCCCTGGTGATGTCCGCCGACAAGCAAAACGACCCCGACGTGTTGGCAATCACCGGCGCGTCCGCGGCGCTCTACATTTCGGATATTCCCTTCGAGACGCCAATTGCGGGCGTTCGGGTGGGCTTCGCGGATGGCAAGCTGGCGATCAACCCGACTTACCAGGAGATGCGGGCGTCCAGCCTGAATCTGACCATCGCCGGCAGCGAGGAAGCGATTGTCATGGTTGAAGCCGGCGCGAAGGAAGTGAGCGAGGAGGTCATGGTCGAGGCGCTGCTTTTGGGTCACGCCGAGATCAAGCGGCTGTGCGCGCTGCAGCGCGAGTTGCGCGCCAAGGTCGGCAAGCCGAAGCGGGTGGTCGCGCCGACGGTCTTGGATGAGACCATCCTACAGGCGGTGACCGCCGATTATGCGGAGCGGCTGCGGGCGGCGCTCGATGTGCGCGGGCGCGACAAGCTGACGAGCTATGCCGAGGTGGCGGCGCTCGAAAAGGAGGTCGTCGAGCGCTACCCGTCCGACGCTCCCGAGCAGCGCGCCATGGCGAAGCGCGTCTTCGAGCATCTAAAGGAAAAAATCTTCCGCGACGATATCCTGCTCAATCGGCGGCGTCCCGACGGGCGCAAGTTTTCGGAAATTCGCCCGATCGAGATCGAGGTGGGCGTGCTGCCGCGCGCGCACGGGAGCGCCCTCTTCACGCGCGGCGAGACCCAGGCGATTGTCACCGCGACGCTGGGCACCAGCCAGGACGTGCAGTATCTCGACGATTTAGAAGCCGGCGAGGTCAAGCGCGACTTCATGCTCAACTACAACTTCTTGCCGTTCAGCGTGGGCGAAGTCGGGCGCATGGGCAACCCTGGGCGCCGGGAAGTCGGTCACGGCGCGCTGGCCCATCGGGCGCTGCAGGCGGTGCTGCCAACGGAAGACTTTCCCTATGTGACGCGGGTCGTTTCGGATATTACGGAATCCAATGGCTCGTCCTCGATGGCGACGGTGTGCGGCGGCGCGCTGGCGCTGATGGACGCCGGCGTGCCGATCAAGGCGCCTGTGGCTGGGGTCGCCATGGGGCTGGTGATGAGCGACAAGCGCTACGCCATCCTGACCGACATCGCCGGCGCGGAAGACCACTATGGCGACATGGACTTCAAGGTGGCCGGCACGCGCCATGGCATCACCGCCCTGCAAATGGATATCAAGGTCAAGGGGCTCAACGCTCAAATCCTGGCCGACGCGCTTCAGCAAGCCAAGCAGGGACGGCTCTACATTCTGGAAAAAATGCAAGCCGCGCTCCCCGCGCCGCGACCGCAGATTAACGCGCTCGCGCCGCGCATTCTGACCATGCAAATTCCGGTGGCCAAGATTCGGGATGTCATCGGCAGCGGCGGCAAGGTGGTGCGCGGCATCGTTGAGAAGACCTGTTGCAAGATCGACATCGAGGATTCAGGGCGCGTGGTCATCGCCGCCGCCGATCAGGAATCCGGTCAGCGCGCGCGGGCGATGATCGAGGCTATTATCGAGGAGGCCGAGCCGGGGAAAACCTACCTTGGAACGGTGACGCGCATTGCCGATTTCGGCGCGTTCGTCGAAATTTTCCCCGGCACGGAAGGGCTGCTGCACATTTCGGAGATTGCCAATTACCGGGTGCGCTCGGTGGCGGACGAGCTGAAGGAAGGCCAGCAGCTCATGGTGAAGTGCCTCAGCACGGACCCGAGCGGCAAGATTCGGCTCAGCCGGCGGGCGTTGCTCGAGGATGAGTCGCCGAGCAATGGGGACGCCGAGCGGTCAGGCTCGCCGGAGCGGGGAGAGGGCGACCGCCGATCGCGGCGACGCTAGCCGCGGCGGGCGGGCGGAAGTCGCGGGTTTTCTGTAAACCAAACGTTTTGGAAGACTTGCCGAGCTTCCGCGACTCTGGTAGCGTTCAGCTCACAAGATGTCAGCTTGCGTTCTGAACCCTTCCGCCCACAGCGTTGACTCCCACGTTCAAGGCTAGACGAGGCTGAACCATGACGAAAGCCGAACTAGTGGAAGCGGTGGCGCGCGCCGCCGATTTGACGAAGAAGGATGCCGAAGTCGTCGTGGACGAGGTCTTTGCGGCCATCATCGAGTCTCTCAACCGCGGTGAAAAAATCGAGTTGCGCGGCTTTGGCTCATTTCGCATTCGGCAGCGCAACTCGCGGCGCGGGCGCAACCCGAAAACCGGCGACGCGGTTGACATCCCGGCCAAGGCGGTTCCGTATTTCAAGCCCGGCAAGGAGCTGCGGGAGCTGATCAACCAGGATGAGATGCGCTCATCCTGAGCCTTGGCCTGGCGCGCCAGTCGCGCCGGTCGGGCTTCTCAAGGAGGCATCCTGTGGACGTGTTATGGAGCCCCTGGCGCTACCGTTACATTGCTGGCCTTGAGCGTCAGGATGGGGTCGCGGCGACGAGCTGCCCCTTTTGCCGGATTCCAGCCGAGGCGCGCGACCCGGAGAATTTCGTCCTCTATCGGGGACGACGCAACTTTGTCATTCTCAACATCCACCCCTACATTAATGGTCATCTCATGATCGTGCCCTACGCCCATGTGGCGACCCTGTCGGCGCTATCCGTCGAGGCTGGCCATGAGATGTTCGATCTGACGCGGCGCCTGACGGAGATTCTGACTCAGGAGTATCGCGCCATGGGCTGTAACGTCGGCATGAATCTAGGACAGGCGGCCGGCGCCGGCATTGCCGACCACCTGCACATGCACATCATGCCGCGCTGGTTTGGCGACGTGAATTTCATCACGACCATTGCCGAAACGCGCGTGCTGCCGGAAGACCTCGCGACGACTTACGCTCGTCTTCGCCCGCACTTTGACCAGCTTCCGGCGTCTGATCCGTCGTCCGCGCGAGGGGATGCGTAACCAGGCGACTGTCTGAATGACCTCCCGAGCTAGCCGTCATGCGCGAAATTCTCGAGCCAATTGCCCATCAACTCCAAACCCCCCAGGACCTCGACCAAGTGTTGTCGGCGGTGACGCAGCGGGCGGCCGAGGCCCTCACGGCCGTCTGCGCCCGGTTATGGCTCATTCGGCGCGGCGATCTGTGCCAAGCCTGCCAGTGGGCTGAAGACTGCCCGGACAAGCGCCGCTGCCTGCATCTCAAGGCCAACTTCGGCATTCCCGTGGAAGCCGCTTACCGGCGGGCGCCACTGGCGGCGCTTTCATCCGAGCAGTTGGCGCGGGGCGGCATCGTCGCTTGGTCGCCGCCGCCTTCCGCGGCGGCCATGCTGCTCGACCCGAGGTTGGCCGACGAGCAGGGCGTGGTGTCATTCATCGCGCATCCGCTGCGGGTTGAGAATCGCGTGCTCGGTCTCCTGGCGGTCTTTGGCGCGCGGATGTTCACTGCCGCGGACTTTGAAGGTTGCGCCGCGCAGGCCGCCGCCGCCTCGGCGGCCATTCGGGTGGCGGAGCTGGCGAATCGCGTGCAGCGGGCCGATGCCGCCTCGCGCGAGAAGTCGCGCGAGGCGGCGCAGCGATCCCGATTGTTGACGGCGATTCTCAGGCACTCGACCGACCGCGCCATTGTCGTCGAGGATTTGGAAGGCAACATCCTGGCATTCAACGAGGGCGCGCGCCGCGCCTACGGCTATGCGCCGGAAGAAGTCATTGGGCGGGCGACGGCGGACAAGCTCCATGCGCCGGATGACTGGCGTAGCGGAAGGGTCTCGACCATTTATCAGCAGGCGCTCGAGCAAGGGGTCTATGTCGGGGAAATGCGCCGCCAGCGCCAGGACGGGCAAGTCTTCGCCGAGCAGGCGGTGTTGAACGCCCTGCGCGACGATGAAGGCGACCCGGCCGGCTTCATCGCGATTGCGCCGGTGGCGACGGAGCTGCCGCGCGCCAGCGCGGCCGAGGCTACGCTGGCCGCCCTGGATGAGCTGGCGGCGGTGCGGCGGCTAGAAGATTTCGCGCCAGAGACGCTGGCGCAGATGCGCCGGCTGAGCGGCGCGGCGGGCGCGGCCCTGCTGACGCTGGACAGCGACGCTCTGTCCGTTCGCGCGGTTCAGGGCGAAGCCGCCTTCGCGCCGGGACTGTCGGACCAAAAGTTCTGGCTGGGCGACGCGCCAGAGCTGTTCCGGGCGCTGGAGCATGGTCAGGTTGAGTCAATGGGCGGCGGGGCGGCCAAATGGCTGGCGGACGCCGCCGCCGGAGGGCTGATCGTGCCGATGCTCCGCCAGCCGGTGCAGGCGGTCGTGATGCTGGCCGCGCCAAGCCAGACGGAGGCGGCGGCGCTACTGCATCTGGCGCGGATTGCGGCGGCTTTGCTCAAGTGGCACCTGCTGTCCGGGCATCTCGAGGCGCGCGAGCAGGCGCTGGCGAGCGCCGAGGCCGCTCACAGCGCCCGGCGCGAGGAACTCGCTCAGGCGCGCCGAGATGCGCTGGCGAGGGTGGCCGATCTTGAGCGACAGCTGGCGGCGGCGGGCGATGCCGCTCGGCAGGCCGCTGCCGAGCGGCAGGCGGCGGAAACGGCGGCGGCTGAGCTGGCGTCACGGGTGGAAGCGCTCGAGTCGGAGCGCGCGCGCCTCCTGGACGTTATCCGGCAGAGCGAAGCGGCCGCCGAGCAAGCCCAGCGGGCCGCTGCCGAGG
>CALCKX010000031.1 GCA_937966115.1 uncultured Chloracidobacterium sp.
AGTGTCCGCGCCACGTCAAGCGCCGCCACCACATTCGCTCCGGCGCTGACGCCGACCAACAACCCCTCCTCGCGCGCCAACCGACGCATCATCGCCTGTGCGGCTTCGGTGCTGACCTCAACATTGGCGTCGGCCACGGTCGGATCGTAGATACCTGGCACGAGCGCCGTCGCCAGGTGCTTCATGCCTTCCAACCCGTGCAGCGGCGAGTCGGGCTGCATCGAAACGCACTGCGCGCGCGGATTGCGCGCCTTGAGTCCGCGCGACGTTCCGATAAACGTTCCCGATGTCCCCACGCCGGCGACAAAATGTGTGATGCGTCCCTTGGTTTGCGCCCAGATTTCCTGGGCCGTCGTGTCGCGGTGCGCCTGCCAGTTAGCGTCGTTGTTGTACTGATCGGGGTAAAAGTACCGCTCCGGATGCTCGGCGGCGAGTCGTTTCGCCAACCGCTGCGCGCCATCCGTGGCTTCGAGCGGGTCGGTCTCGATGATCTCCGCCCCATAGATGCGCAGCATCCGCTTGCGCTCCAAGCTGGCGTTTTTCGGCAGGCACAGCGTGACGCGATAGCCCAGCGCCGCCCCCAGCATGGCATAGGCGATGCCAGTATTGCCGCTGGTCGCGTCGAGAATCGTCTTGGCGGGCGTCAGCGCCCCGCTGCGCTCGCCGGCGCGAATCATGCTCAATGCCGCCCGATCCTTGACCGAGCCGCCCGGATTGAGGTGCTCGCCCTTGGCATACACCTCGACGCCTTCGGGAACGACGCCCATCGTCACCCGCTGAAGCCGAAACAGCGGCGTGTTCCCGATGGCGGCCGGCAAGCTCAGCACGGGTTCCGGCATAGCGCGCTAAACGGACTTCTTGGCTAAATACCAATCTACCACTTCATACTCGCTCGACTGGGCTCGCGCGGCGGCGTCGGCAAGCGTCTGTGGCGGCGGGACGACGACTTTCTCGCCCGGCTTCCAGTTGGCCGGCATCGCGCAGGCGTTGGCGTCGGCGGTTTGGAGCGCCTCCAGCGCCCGCAGGATTTCGTCAACATTGCGCCCCAAGTTCATCGGGTAGTAAATGAGCGCCCGCACGATGCCCTTGTCGTCAATGATGAACACGGCGCGGACCGTCGCCGTCTCGGACGCCCCTGGATGAATCAAGCCATACTTTTGCGCCACTTTCATGTCGAGGTCGGCGATCACCGGAAAGTCGATCTTGACGCCGAAGCGCTGCTCGATGTTACGCAGCCAGGCGATGTGCGCCGGGACGGAATCCACCGACAGACCGATGAGCTGCGCGTTGCGCTCGGCAAACGCCTCGGCCCGCTCGGCGAAGGCGACGAATTCCGTCGTGCAGACCGGCGTGAAATCCGCTGGATGCGAAAACAGCACCACCCACTTGCCCTTGTGGTCGGACAGTCGAACGACGCCCTGCGTAGACTTGGCTTCAAAATCCGGCGCCGGGTCGTTGATGCGCGGCAGAGACATCAGAGTTTCCACGGCTGATACTCCCAAGCTGAAAAAATGGCGCGAAAGTCCAATAAAACGGCCGTTTTGTAAATGATGCCGGAAATCAGGTCAATCCGCCGCCGCGCCCTTGCTCCGGCCGGGCCGCGCGCAGCGACACCGTCGCGCCGTCCGTCAGGGCGATGACATTGGGATGAATGGCGGAGGCTTCCTCGACAAAGGGCTGAGCTTGCTGGTAGCGCCGGGAGAAGTGCGTCAGCGCCAGCCGCCGCGCCCCAGCCTCGCGGGCGAGGCGGGCCGCCTGCCGCGCCGTCATGTGGCCATAGCGCTCGGCTTCCGCAGCCTCGCTTTCCAGAAACGTGGCTTCACACAGCAGGGTGTCCACTTGCTCGGCCAGCCGCAGGGCGCCGGCGCAGGGACGGCTGTCCATGACAAAAGCGAAGGAGCCGCCGCGCTTGGGATGTCCGACCTCGGAAGCCAGGATGCGCCGACCGTCGGGGAGATCAAAAAAGCCCTGTCGCTTGAGCCAGCCGACGGCGGGGCCGCGCAGGCCCAGGGCCGCCAGCTTGTCCGGCAGGAGCGTGAGCGCGTCAGGCTCGACCAGCCGGTAGCCCCAGCTTTCCACCGTATGGTCGAGCGGATGGGCCTCGATGCGAAACCGCGCCGTCTCGCGGATGACGCCGGGCGTGGCGATGGGATGCTCCCGAATGGTGGCCGTCTCGGTAAAGATCGAGGCCCGCCGCAGGCGCTGAACGTATTCCGCGCCCGACGCCGGGTAATACAAATCCACCGGATGCGTCACGCCATCGAGCGAGAGCCGCTGGATGACGCCCGGCAGCCCCAGACAGTGATCGCCGTGCAGGTGCGTAAGGAAAATGGCCGTGATGTCGGCGGCCGCGACGCCGAAATGCGTCATCTGCCGCTGCGTCCCCTCGCCCGGATCGAATAGCAAGCCGGCGTCATCCCACCGGACGAAGTAGCCGTTGTGGTTGCGTTCGCGCGTCGGCACCTGGCTAGACGTGCCGAGCGCGATCAGGCGACGGTCTGACACGGCGTTCCCATCAAAAAAGCCGGCCGCCTGGCGGTCGGCGCGACCAGCGGCGGCGCGGCGGTCAGGCCGCCGGGGCTAGCTTGGCCAAGTACGCCTCGAGTTTCTGAATGCGCACGTCGTAAATGGATTGCTGGATGGACTCGATCAGGTCGTATTCCTCTTTGATGCACAACAGGATGAACAATCCCCACAGCAGGCGCTGTCGATCCTGCTTGAGACCCTCGAGACGAGCTTCCAGCTCCGGCTTCTTCACGCGCCGGTGCTCTTCGGTCAGCGCCTCGATTTCCAGGTGCAGCTCGCGCAGCAGGCTGAGCTTGACATCGAACATGTCATAAAAGCGGTCGCGGTAGGCCTCGTCGTCATGCCGGTAGTAAATGTGCCGGTACTGGTAGAACTTCATGAACACGTCCTCGCCCTGCCGCTTGGAAAGCCCGGTGACGGCGGCGATTTCATCCGGCGAGCTGTGCATGAACTTGTCAAAGGTCGAAAGCCCGGCCAGGATGATGCGGTTCATGAGCTTTTCGTTGATTTCGGGAATCTGCTTGAGGATGAACTTGACGATCAGGACTTCCTTCTTGCTGTTGAGGTCGGATTCCGACAAATCCAGCGCGAAGGTCTTGGGCAGCATCTCCGCCAGGCGCTCATAAGCCGCTTGGATGTCGTGCAGCGCCGCCTCGGTAAAATACGCCTGGTCCGGGACATCCTTCTGCGATTGGAGCGCCTGCTGCATTTCCTTCAGCGCGACGCAGATTTTCTTGTAACCCATCTTTTCGGCCGAGCCGTGCAGCAGGTTGACCGACGGCTCGACCATCTCGATCCATTCGAGCGAGGTTCGCCGCTTGATTTTCTGGTTGAGCTGGATCTCGCGCATGAAATCCTTGAGCGGCTTGACGTAGGCGACGGCGATGTTGTCGTACAGCTCCATCAGCATCGCCTCTTCGCGCTCGGTCAGACCCGCGTCGAGCGTGGCGCTGCCGCCCCCGCCAAGGCCCTGCGCCGTGAGGATGCTGTCCAGGTTGTCAAACAGGTCGTCCACCGAGGCGTCGTCAAAGAGAGCTTCCGCCGCGTCGTCAAAGGCGTCGTTGATGAGCTGGATGTTTTCCAGCTTCTGGAGCGTCGAGGTTTCCGCCGGCAGCGGCGCGACCGACGCGACATCGGCGGAAACCTGGAAAGTAAAGCCCAGGTAGTCGAGCAGCGCCTTCTTATCGCTCGCCTGCTTGGTTTTGAGGTACTGGCGGACGAGTTCCAGCGCGCGGTCGCAAGCGTCAATCATGGCCGCCACGAGAAACCGACGCTCGTCGTAGGCCGCCTTGAGGTAAGCGCCCAGCGTCATAAATGTCGCCTGCATCGCTTCGTCGGGCGTGGCCCGGGACGTTTCCGCGCAGATTTCGGCCGCCGCCTTATAGGGCGCGAACAACAGCGGCTTGCGCCGGATGCGCTTCAAATTTTCATCCAGCATCTTGAGGCCGTCCGCCAGCGCGCCGGCGTCCGTGCCGACCCGCAGCACGTCCACGGCAACGAAGTTCTGGCGGATCAGATAGAAAAGCTGCTTGTAGAGCTCGTATTTCCCGAGCCGCGTCCGCTGCTGGAGGGTCTCGATGTTAGCCGGCTCGGACAGGGCGTCCCACACGACGCGGCACAGCTTCGGATCGGGAGCGTCCTTGAAATGGAGCAGGAGGGCGCTGACCGGACGCTGCGCAAAGGATGAATCCGGCTTGATGGTCGTGTTCGAGAGCTGCTTCAGCTCGCTGCGCTGCAAGAGCGCCTCGTGGAACAGCAGCGGCGTCTCGAGCGTGATGTTGCGGGCCGCCGGGGGCGTTTTGGCATCGAAATACGCCAGCGCCACCTCGCGCGGGTCGAGCATGAAGAGCCAGTAAAAGGCGTTGTTGGCTTCGAGGAAGAAGGCCGGCACGGAGGCGTGGGTGACGCTCCCCAGGGCGATGTCCAGGCGACACTCGGCGTTGTCCGTCAGCGTGATGTGAAAGTGACCGGTCAAGCCGGCTTCCCAGGCATAGACAAAGGCTTCGGGCAGGTTTTTCTGCACCAGCAAGCGGTTGAGGCTGCGGTCCACCGCCAGCGGCGGCGGCGCCGGCGTAGCGCTCTCCAGGAGTTGGCGGGCGGCAATGTGCAGCGCGTTGCGCGGCGTCAGCGAAGCGACCGCCTCCTGGCAGAGCGCCTTGACCTCATCGTTGTATTGGTAGGCCAGACAGCGCAGAATCTTGACCGCTCCCTCCGTGTTCCCCAGAAACGCAAACGAGCGCTTGAGCTTGTTGACTTCCGCCCGCACTCGTCCGGTCAAGAAGGCGATGGTGGGCGGGGAAAGCAGCGTCTGGGCGAAGCGCTCGACGTATTCATCGCTCCAGCGCTTGAGCGCGTGGTCAAGCGAGACCTCCATCGCCTGCGGATCATCGAGCGCCACGAGCGCCATGGCGATTTTGTCCGCCAAATCGCGCGACACCGGGTCGTCATGGCGCTTGAACTCGGTCAGCTTGGCCTGCAAACACTCGCTCGCGGCTTCGCCGCCGATGAAGCTGAGGGTCGTGACGCTCTGCGCATTGACCTGCCGGACGCCGCGCGCATGCAAATGCTGGCTGATGAGCGCGACGGCGCGGGCGCGCTCGTCGGGCTTTGGCGAGACAATCCGCCCGAGGAGGAAGATCAGGTTGCGAATGTAGTACCAGGGCGTCGCTGGCGTGCAGTACTCGAGCTGCTGCAACAGCGCCGGGTAAACGCGCTCGCCGTTGGCTTCGAGCACGCTCAGCAGCGCCCGGCGGACGCGGCGTTCCGGCTCATCGAAAAGCTGCTGAAAAAGCGTCTCCGGCCGCCAGGCCGTGAAGCGGCTCAGCACGTCGCCCATTAGCAGGCGCGAGAGCTTCGCTCCGCCGTATTCGTCTATTTTGCGCCCGCTGAAGAGCTTCGCCTTGCCCTGGATGCGCTGGCTTTTCTCAAGCGAGAAGTTGCGCGCCTCGGCCAGTTGCTCCACCAAGTCCATCATCTGACAGGCCTGGGGCAAAAAATCGTCATTGAAAAACGCCACCGCCAGATCGACCGACTGCGCCAAGTAGTCTTCCAGGTTGAAGCGGCGCTTGTTTTCATACTCGGCGTTCTTGTCAGCCTCATTGGCGGCGATGATTTCCTGCCGGGCGCGCTTGTCCGTCACCAACCCGACAAAATCCCCCACGAGGCTTCCGACCTTGCCTTGATAGGAGGCCACGTCCGCGCTGGTCTGCTCATCGGCGAATTCAAATCGCCGGTCGGCCGAGAGCACGTTGTGGGTGGCGTTGCGATAGATATTCTCGTTGAAGGTCTCCTCTTGAACCTGAACCTCGGCGCGTTTTTCAAACGCGAACATGGCGCGCTCCCGCATCTCGCCGATGGGGCGAAGCTGCTCCCACGGATGCTCTCTGAGCAGCGCCTCCAGATGCGGGCGGTACGCCGGCGGGCATAGCTCGACGAGATACTTCTCAAAGCGCGGAAAAAACTGATGGATCTGGCTGAAGCGCACGACTCGGTAGAAAAAAATGTCGAAGACCTTGGCCCGGGCCGCCATCAGGATGTCGAGCGGATTGGCGCCCGGCTGGCGCTGCGCGGCTTTCGACACCCAGTTGAGCGTGATCCAGCTTACCGTCCGCGTGTCGGACTGTAGGACCGTGACTAGCGAGGCAGCCACGAGCGCCGGCGCCCGCTGTCCGGCCAGGAAAGCTTCAAAGTCGACAATCGCGGGCTGCAAGGCTTCATCTGTCATAGCTATGACTCCAGGGACCCCAGGCGGGAGGTCGCGCGCTGAGTCTATCAGGAGCTGAGTCTATCAGGATAAGACGCGCCGCCGCCAAGCGACCGAACTTGAGTCAGCTCGGAGACCTCCCCAGCGCCTTCAGTCAGTCATAGCTCAACCCAACGCTTGCGCGCCATGGCGAAGCGCGGATGAACAGGCGCGTCACGGCGTTGCCGGCTGATTACACATCAAAAACTTCCCGCCGCGCGCGGTTACGCGATGCAGCGCGGTCGCGCCAACCAGGCGCTCGATTCGAGGCAGGCGAACGTCCTCGACCAACAGATAGGCGCGCTCGGGAGCGCGCCACAGCGCGACAAACTGCTCATCGTCCAGAAACACATCCGGCGCGCCGGGAGCGAGCGAGCCATATTCCAAGTTGGTCACGCGCCCGTTGAGCAGCAGCGCCCCTTTCAAATCGGCGTAGAAAAATACGGACGAAAAGGCGTAGTACTGGTTGTCCACGACGACCCGCCCCGGCTGCGCGCGCCGCGCCGCGACCAGCGCCTGCGCCAACGAATGCGAGCCGAGATAGGGATCGAAGGCCGCCAGGGCGATGCGGGCGGCAACGAGCGCCAGCGTGAGCATGGCGGTCGCGGCGAGCCAGACCCGCCGCCCGCGGGCCAGGTGGATGCCAACCGCGCCGATGAGCAACGCCAGGGCGGCCAGGGCTAGCGGCAAGCGCAAGTAAGCGAACGACCTGACGGTGAGATCGCCCAGGTGACCGAGCGATAGCGTGTAAACGGCATAGACATCGTCGCTTTTGGCCAGCGCCTGAGCAATGTCGCCGGGCGTCGGCGTGTTCCAGTTCACAATGAGCAGCGCGCCGGCGGCCAACGCCGCCAAGCCGGCGATGACAGAAGTCGCCCAGCGCGCCACGCTTTGAAAGCGCCCGTTATGAGTCAACGCTGCACCGAGCAGCACGGCGACGGCTGGATAGATCGGCAGCGAGTAATACTCCTGCGTGGTCGAAAACGAGAAAAACGCCAGGACAAAGCCGATCCACAGGGCGGCCAGCAGCGTCAGGCGCTCCGCCCGGTCGGCGGGGTGGCGCGTCAGCCGCAGGCGGGCGACGCCGGGCAGAAACAGGCTCCACGGGAAAAACCAGACAAGATGCGCCAGCCAGAACCACAGGCGTGGCACGGTGTTGTAGTCGCGCGGATAACGTCGCCCCAAAAAGCGCAGAACGTGTTCGTTGAAGACGAAAAACCAGAAAAACCCGCGGTACTTGCCCGGCTCGCTCGTCAAGGCAAAGTCAAACCAGGGCGGGTTGCGAACTGTAGCCGCGACAAGCCAGGGCAGGGAAATGCCGAGGACAATGGCGCCCGTCGTTGCAGGATTGAGACGTTGCCAGAGGCTGGCTTGCCGCCACTGCCCCGTAACGAGGATGTAGAGCGTCATCGCGGCCAGCGGAAACACCAGCCCGATAAACCCTTTGAAGAGGAAACCAGCGGCAAGGCTGACGCCCAGGGTTGCCGACCAATGCTTCGGGCGCGCCTCCTCCGGGTCAATCGCTCGCAGAAATGCCCATAGGGACAACGCAATGCTCAGCGTGAGCAGGACATCTGCAATGAGGATGCGCGTAAA
>CALCKX010000032.1 GCA_937966115.1 uncultured Chloracidobacterium sp.
GACCAGCAGCAAGCCGAGAGCGCCCAGCGTCACCGCCCAGACCGTCCGCCGCCCGCCCGCCGGCGGCCCAGGCGACGACTCGGCAGCCGGAACGGTTTCCGGCATGGCTTCCGTTGTCATAACGATACTCCTGACCAAAGCGTTGTTGACACACAGCGGCCGCGCGCGCGCAAGGGCGCAGCGCGGCTCGCGCAACAGCGATGGGTCAGGCGAGTCGCGGTGGACGGAAGACGCCGCCCGAGCATAGATGGGCGTACCCATTGGCGCGGGCGGGCGCTCGCGCGACAACTGGCAACGCGCAGCGGCGCGGCGGCGGCGGCGCAATTGTCGGGGCGTCAAGCAGCGATTGAGTATTCCAGAAGCAGGTGTGTCCAAGCAGCGCCGACTTTGCGGCTTCAAGGGCGGCGGGCGCGGCCGTCAGGCTGGGCGTCGCATCCGAGTTGACCGACGGCGACGCGACCACGGGCGGCACGGCGCAGCCGAAAAGCTCGGCGGCGGCATACTGCGGCTGGAACACGTGGATGACGCACAGGTCGAAGAACAGCCAAGCAAGGAAAAGGCAGCCGAAGAGCCGCTGCCATTTTGGCGCGCGCGGATTGCGTTGGTTGAGCCTGAGAATGGGCGAGCGCATGGGCGGTATCCTTACCCCGTCGCCAAACATACTACGCGCCGGGGCGCCGGTCAAGCGGCGCTTCGCCGCTAGAATTCGGGCGCCGTGACGCCGCGGCTTCAGGGCGCGGCTTGAGGGCGCGGGCAGGCGCCTTCCGGAATCCATCGCCGGCAGGTTGCATCAGGGCGCGCATTTCCTGACAATCGCTCCCAGCCCGAGCCAAAGCCTGTGCCCGCTCCAGCCATTCGCTGCCAATGAAAGCCCTCAAGCCTTTTCGTGAACTCCTCGCCGGCGGCGGCATCCATGTCTTCGACGGCGCGATGGGAACGCTGCTCTACGCCAAGGGCATTTACGTCAACCGGTGCTACGACGAGATTTCGCTCTCCAATCCGGCGCTCGTGCAGGAAGTGCACCGCGAGTATGTCAAGGCTGGCGCGGAGATCGTTCAAACCAACACCTTTGGCGCGAACCGGCCGAAGCTCGAAGCGCACGGCTTTCAAGACCGCGTCCAGGAAATCAACTACAAGGCGGCCAAGCTGGCGCGGGAGGCGGTAGGGCCGCAGGTGTACGTCGCCGGCTCCATCGGGCCGCTCGGCATTCGCATCGAGCCGTGGGGGCCGACTTCGTTCGACGAGGCCAAAGCCTTTTTCCGCGAGCAAGCCGAAGCCCTGCTGGACGGCGGCGTCGATCTCATCGCGCTGGAAACCTTCACTGACCTGACCGAGATTCGGCAGGCGCTCGCCGCCGTCCGGGAGCTCGCGCCGGATCTGCCCGTGGTGGCGCAGATGACCGTCGGCGAGGACGGCATGACCGGCTACGGAACAGCCCCGGAAACCTTCACCAAGCGACTGGATGAATGGGGCGCGGACGCCATCGGCCTCAACTGTAGCGTCGGACCCAAGCCGATGCTCGAAGCCATCGAGCGCATGGCGGCGCTGACCGAAAGGCCCCTTTCCGCCCAACCCAACGCCGGGATGCCGCAGGACCTCCACGGGCGCAAGATTTATCTGTGCTCGCCGGAATACATGGCGAAATACGCGCGGCGGCTCATCCAAGCGGGCGTGCGGCTGATTGGCGGCTGCTGCGGGACGACGCCCGAGCACATCAAGACCCTGACGGCAGCCGTCCGGGCGCTGTCGCCGGCCAAGCGCGTCGAGCCGGTCATCCACCTCGCGGACGACAAGCTGCCGAATGTGCGCGTCATGCCGCCCGAGGAAAAGTCCCGCTTCGCGCGCAAGGTTGCGCGGGGCGAGTTTGTCACCAGCGTCGAGATCGTCCCGCCGCGCGGCTGCGATCCGACCAAGATGCTGGAGGGCGTTCGGTTGCTCAAGGAAGCTGGCGTGGACGCCGTCAACGTCCCCGACGGCCCGCGCGCGCAGTCGCGCATGGGCGCGATCGCGACTTCCCTCATCATCGAGCAACAGGTCGGGATTGAAACCGTGACGCACTACTGCTGCCGCGACCGCAACCTGCTGGGGATGACTTCCGACCTGCTGGGCGCGGCTGGGCTGGGGCTGCGCAACATCCTTATCATCACCGGCGACCCGCCCAAGATGGGTCCCTACCCGGATGCCACGGCCGTCTTTGACATTGACTCGATTGGTCTGACCAACATGGTCAAGCGGCTCAACCTGGGGCTTGACTTGGGCGGGAACGCCATCGGGCAGCCGACCTCGTATTTCATCGGCGTCGGCGTCAACCCCTGCGCGGTGGATTTGGACTACGAGCTGCGACGCTTCGAGTACAAAGTGGAAGCGGGCGCGGAGTTCGCCATTACGCAGCCGATTTTCGACATCGCGATGCTGCGCGCCTTTCTCAAGCGCATCGCCCACTGCCGGATTCCCATCATCGCCGGGATATGGCCGCTGACGAGCTACCGGAACGCGGAATTTTTGAGCAATGAAGTGCCGGGCGTGGCGGTGTCGCCGGAGATTCTCGAGCGCATGCGGCGCGCCAACGCCTCGCCGGAGGACGGACAGCGGGAAGGCCTGGCGATTGCCCGCGAAATGCTGGCCGAAGCGCGCGATCTCGTGCAAGGCGTGCAGGTGAGCGCCCCCTTTGGGCGCGTGGCCTACGCGCTGGAAGTTTTCGAGGCGTTACGGTAGCCTTCGCCCTGGTCCAGCCCGCATCTCGACAGCGCGCCACTGCCGCCGGCGCCCATATCCACCGTCGCTAGGAAGGGCATTTGCATGATAAGCGTCCAAGCTCGCGCCATTCCAGCCTGGGCGCAGCGAAGGTCGCCAATGACGCTCGGCGCGGCGACTTTCGCCATCCTGGCCCTGGAGCTAGCGCTCATTCGCTGGACTGGCGCGCAGGTGCGCGTTTTCGCCTATTTTTCCAACCTGGTGCTCATCGCCGTCTTTCTCGGGATGGGCTTGGGCGTGGCGCTGGGACGCAAGCATCCGGCGCTTTTCAAGTGGACGTTCCCGACGCTTTTCGCGCTGGCGGCGCTGCTGGCTTTCTCCGACCGCATCGGGCTGATGAACCTAGGGTTTCCCGACCCATCCATTAGCCTGTGGGGCGGGGATGTCAGCAATCAGGGCATCCTTCAATTTCTTTTGGCGGTCGGCATCGTCCTCGGCTTGTTCTGGCTCATTGCCGCGGTTTTCCTGTTCGCGGCGATTCCGGTCGGCTGGTGGTTTGAGATGCTGCCGCCGTTGCGGGCCTATGCGGTTGATCTGCTCGGCTCCCTGTTGGGCGTTTTGGCGATGACAGCGATTGCGGCGCTTTACTTGCCGCCGCTGGCTTGGCTGGCCGCCGGCGTCATCCCGCTGATGCTCATCAACCGCGGGTGGTGGGCCGGGTTTGGCGCAGCCGCGATCGCGCTGGCCGGATGGTCGCAGCAGGGCGCGCTGTTTTCTCCCTACAACCGGATTGACATTGCGGACGTTGGCCAGCCGGAACTGCCCCCGCAAGTCGGGCTGCCGCCTGAGTATCGCTTGAGCGTCAACCGCGATTTTCACCAATACCTGCTCAACCTCTCCGACCGGGCAGTCGCCGAGGCGACCGACGAGTCGGCGCGCCCGCTGGCGCAGGCCGCTTACAACCTGCCCTTTCAGGTGGCGGCGAAATCCGCGGGCGCGCTGGTGCTCGGCGCCGGCACCGGCAATGACGTAGCCGCGGCCCTGCGCCTGGGCTTCAATCACGTCACCTGCGTCGAGATTGACCCGGTCATTCTACGCCTGGGGCGCGACTTGCATCCCGAGCAGCCCTACGCCGACCCGCGCACGCGACTGATCAACAACGACGCCCGCGCCTACTTTGAGCAAAACACCGCCGATCAGTATGACGTGGTCTGCTATGGACTCGTGGACTCGCACGCCATGTTTTCAGCCATGTCAACCCTGCGCCTTGACAACTACCTCTACACCGTCGAGGGCATTCGTTCCGGCTGGCGGCATGTCGCGCCGGGCGGGTTGCTGTCCGTGTCGTTTTCGGTAGCGGCCGGCGCTTGGATGGTCGAGCGCCTCAACAACGTCATCACGGAGGCGACCGGCCGCGCGCCGGTGATTGTCGGACACAGCTACAACCACGGCGTGACCTTTCTGGTCGGAGAAAACCTCACCTTGGAGACGGTGAAGTCGCGAATGGCGTTCCCCGTTGCCGTTCCAATCGGCATGCTTGATCCCAAGCCGGCGGTTCGGACGCCAACGGATGACTGGCCGTTTCTTTATCTGCGTCCGGGCGTCATTCCCTATGCCTACCTGGTCGTGATTGGGCTGCTGCTGATCACGGCGGCGTATGGCGTCCAGCGCGTCTTCGGCAAGGACCTGCTGACCGCTCGGCGCTTCGACCTGCCGCTGTTTCTGATGGGCGCGGCGTTTCTGCTGCTCGAAACCCGCATGGTGACGGAGCTCAGCCTGCTCTTTGGCTCCACGTGGGTCGTCAACGCCTCGGTGTTCACGGGCGTGCTGGCGATGGCGCTTTCCGCGAACGCTTTCGTGATGATGCGCCCGAGCGCCGACCTCCGCCCGTGGTTCGCGCCGCTGGCGCTTTCGTTGCTCGCCATCTGGTGGCTGGGCGCCGGAGCGCTCAACCAGCTTCCGCTGCTGGCGCGTGGGATCCTCGGCGGGACGCTCTTCGCGCTGCCGGTCTTTTTCGCTGGCGTCATCCTATCCAACCTGCTTCGGCGGGCGAGCCATGTCTCATCCGCGCTCGGCTCGAATATCCTTGGGTCGGTAGTCGGCGGCTGCCTTGAATATCTCTCGATGCATGCCGGGTTGCGCAAAATGACGCTGCTGGCGCTGGCGCTTTACTTGGCGGCCTACCTTGTCATCGCGCGGCGAAAGCAAGAGCTGCCAGTCGCCGTTGATGATAGCGCGCCGAACTTGCTGCCAAGCGCCGCGACGCCGGAGAGCTAGGCGCGGCCATCGAACGTCATCGGGCTCAACGGCGAAAAGCCGGCTTTTCCAAGGCTCGCGCCAGCCCCAGCCGAGCGACCTGGCAGGGCGGCCAGGCAGCCCGGTCCGGGCTGGCGCGCCCTGCGTTATCCTCAGGGCCCGACGCTGACGCGACGCCCGTCAGCTTGCCTTGTCAGCTTGCTTTCGGCTCGCCGCGCGGCGGACGCCAGCCCTTAGGCCCGAAAAGGGTCAAAGCCTCCTCGCCGCCCGCGAGCGGGACGGCAAGGCCAAGGACCTCGAAACCAGACTGCGGAGAATCGCCTTCCAATGTTATTGCGCCAAAGCTTTCTCGCCATTGCTTGCGCCCTGTCGCTGTGGGGCGGCGTTGCCGTTTTCGGCATTCCGCAAAAAACGTCGCCGCGCGCGGCAAAAATCGCGCCAAAGATTCAGGTAACGTTTCCCAAGGCGCGCTTCAGCGCGCCCTGCGATGGGCGGCTGCTTTTTCTCGTCTCGAAAGACCCCAGCGCCGAGCCGCGCTTTCAAATCAGCGAGGACCTCGACACGCAGCAGGTCTTCGGGATGGATGTCAACGACGCGCAGCCCGGACAGGTCGTGACCTTCGACCCGCAGGCCGACGGCTACCCGCTGACGCGCTTGGCCGATTTGCCGCCTGGCAACTACCGCGTGCAGGCTCTGTTTCATCGCTATGAGACATTCCGACGCAGCGACGGCCACGTGGTCAAGCTGCCGATGGATCGGGGCGAGGGACAGCAGTGGAACCGGGCGCCTGGCAACGCCTATAGTCAGCCACGGGAAGTCGCGCTCGATCCGCGCCGGAGCGAAACGCTTCAGTTGTCGCTCGACCAGGAAATCCCGCCTATTCCGCCCCCCAGAGACACGAAATACATCCGGCATTTCAAAATCCGCAGCGAGCGGCTATCACGGTTCTGGGGCCGCCCCATGGAGCTGGGCGTTTGCGCGCTGCTGCCGGAGGGCTTTGATGAAAACCCCAACCTGCGCTATCCGCTCTGCGTCTTTCACGGGCATTTCCCCTACACCTTCGACGGCTTTCGCGAAACGCCCCCTGACCCTGATCTCGCGCCCGATTACAGCAAGCGCTTCAAGCTGGAGGGCTACAATCGCATTCAGCAGCAGGCGGCCTACGATTTTTACAAAAGGTGGACCAGCCCGGATTTCCCGCGCCTGGTCATCATCGAGATTCAGCACGCCAACCCCTATTATGACGATTCCTACGCGGTCAACTCGGCCAATCTGGGCCCCTATGGCGACGCCATCATGCGCGAGCTTATCCCCGAGGTCGAAAAGCGCTTTCGCTGCATCGGGCAGGGATGGGCGCGGTTCACGTATGGCGGCTCGACGGGCGGCTGGGAGGCGCTGGCGGCGCAAATCTTCTACCCCGATGACTTCAATGGCTGCTTCGCGGCTTGTCCCGACCCGATTGACTTTCGCGCCTACGCGTCGGTCAACCTTTATGACGACGCCAACGCCTACTGGCTCGACGGGCCGTGGAAGAGAGTTCCGCGCCCGGGCAAGCGGGATTACCTCGGACATCTTCAGTCCACCGTTCAGCAGATGAACCAACTGGAGCTGGCGCTTGGCTCGCGCTCGCGCTCTGGCGGGCAATGGGACATCTGGCAGGCGGTCTATTCGCCCGTTGGGCCGGACGGCTACCCGAAGCCGATTTGGGACAAGCGAACGGGCGCGATTGACAAGTCGGTTGCCGCCTACTGGCGCGAGCATTACGACTTGGGCGACATCCTGCGCCGCAACTGGAAGACCCTCGGACCGAAGCTCCGCGGGAAAATCCACATCTACTGCGGCGACATGGACAACTACTACCTCAACAACGCGGTATATCTGGTCGAGGATTTTCTCAAGGCGACTGCCGATCCGCCGTATCAAGGCGAAATCCTTTACGGGGACCGGGCGGAACACTGCTGGAACGGCGATCCGACGCGCCCCAATGCGCTATCGCGGCTGCGTTATAACGAGATGTACGTCCCCAAAATCCTCGCCCGCCTCGCGGCCACCGCCCCGCCTGGCTGGGCGATGCGCGACGGCGGGTGGCAGTTTCAGCGATAGGGCGGCAGTTGCAGCCTTGGCGGAGACGCGCCGAAGCGGTCGCCCAGCGAAAGCGCGCGCCCAAGCGGGCAGGGCGCGCGCTTCCCGCGCGACGCCGTTGGCCGCTTGGGCGGCGCCTATGCCGGATAGGCTCGCCGCAGAAACGCCCGCGCCCGATCCACGACGCGCGGGTCGGCGGTTTCCGGCGTTCCGGCCTTGAAAGGCGGTTCTGGCGCGTACTCGACAAAGAGCTGCATCAGCTCGGCCGTCGCTTGGTCGCATTCGAGGGCGGCAAGCGCGAGCGCCGCGTCAATGCCCGCCGAGACGCCTGCGGCCGTGATGATTTTGCCCTGCCGCGTCACCCGCGCCCGACTGGGCGCGACGCCGAACTGAAGTAACGTCTCGCGCGCCGACCAGTGCGTAGCCGCCGCGCCGCCGGCGAGAATGCCGGCCGCGGCCAGGATGAGCGACCCGGTACAGACGCTGAGCGTCCAGCGGGTCGTGGC
The DNA here is from genome assembly GCA_937966115.1 of uncultured Chloracidobacterium sp. Lineage (GTDB taxonomy): Bacteria > Acidobacteriota > Blastocatellia > Chloracidobacteriales > Chloracidobacteriaceae > Chloracidobacterium. The sequence goes on from CALCKX010000032.1 coordinate 7,539, forward strand.
GTGAATGCGGCGCAGCCAGTCGAGCGCCGCCGGATTCTTCATCTGCGCGGGCGCGTTGCCGCCTGGCACGATCAGAATGTCGGCCTGCGCGACCTCAGCGCAGGCCAGGTCGGCGTGCAGCCGCAGAAAGCCGGAATCCGCCGCGATTGGGCCGCGCGCTTCAGCGACGAACTGCGCGACCGCACCCGGCAGCCCGCGCAAAATCTCATAGGGGCCAATGGCGTCGAGCGCTGTCAGGCCCGGGTAGATATACACCGCGATGACGCGCGATGGCGCCGCTTCAGCGTTGGACATGGCGCGGTTCCCGCCTCGTTTGGAAATCGCAGCCCGGTTTGACAGGGGTTGCCGCTCAACCATAGCATCAGGCGGCTTCTCAAAACATTTTCAAAACGCCTTTCTAGAGCATGTCCCTTCTCGCCCGTTTGTTCCGCGTAAAGCCGGTGGCTCGGATTCAGGCCGAGGCCGCGGCCGGCGTCGGCGATCAGGATGCCGGCGGCGCGCTCGCCAAAGAGCTAACCGCCTTCGACCTGACGGCGCTGGGCATTGCCGCCGTGGTCGGGGCCGGGATTTTCTCGACGGTCGGCAATGCCGCCTACAGCGGCGGCCCGGCGGTGTCGTTGCTCTTTATCTTCACGGCCATCGCCTGCGGCTTCGCCGCGCTGTGCTATGCCGAGTTCGCCTCGATGATTCCCGTCGCCGGCTCGGCTTATACCTACGCCTACGCCAGCTTTGGCGAGCTGCTGGCCTGGATCATCGGCTGGGACCTCATCCTCGAATACGCCATCGGCAACATCGCGGTCGCCATTTCGTGGAGCGAGTACTTCTCTAACCTGCTCGCGGGCTGGGGCATTCCAATTCCGGCGTACTTGCGGATGGACTTCCTGACCGCCAAGCGCGGCTTTGACGCCGTGAGCGACTTGCTCCGGCAAGGGAACAGCCTTGAGCAAATCGGGGGGCTGGAAGGGTTCGCCGCGCAGGTGGTCGCCTATGAAGCCTGGCGCGCCGCGCCGCGCCTGGGCGCGATTCCGCTTGTCTGCAACCTGCCCGCGCTGGGCATCGTGGCGCTGATCACGCTGCTGGTCTATGTCGGCATCCGCGAGTCCAAGCGCGTGTCAAACGCCATGGTGATTTTCAAAGTGGCCGTCGTGTTGTTCGTGATCGTCGTCGGCGCGTTCTATATCAAGCCGGAAAACTGGTCGCCCTTCGCGCCGAACGGCCTGGCCGGCGTGCTCAACGGCGTCGCGGCCGTTTTCTTTGCCTACATTGGATTTGACGCCATTTCGACGACAGCCGAAGAATGCCGCGACGCGCAGCGTGATCTGCCGCGCGGCATCATCTACTCGCTCCTGATTTGCACGGCGCTCTACGTCCTGGTCTCGCTGGTGCTGACCGGCATGGTCCCCTACGTCAAGCTGCAAGTCGCCGACCCGATGGCGTTTGTCTTCGGGAAAGAAGGAGCGAACTTGCTGATTGTCGAGCGGATTGTGGCCGTGAGCGCCGTCGTGGCGACCACCACCGTGCTGCTGGTGTTTCAAATCGGTCAGCCGCGCATCTGGATGGCGATGTCGCGCGACGGGCTGCTGCCCAAGGTCTTCGCCAGCGTTCACCCGCGCTTCAAGACGCCTGGCTTCGCCACCATCGTGGCTGGCCTCGTCGTGGCTATTCCGTCGCTGTTCATGAACCTGACCGAAGTGACGGACCTCACCAGCATCGGCACGCTTTTCGCCTTTGTGCTGGTGTGCGGCGGCGTGCTCGTTTTGGATCAGACCGCGCCTTCCGTTGAGCGAAAGTTTCGCGTTCCCTATATCAACGCCAAGTACATCGTCCCGGCCGGCGTGGTCGCGGCGGCGCTGCTCGTCGCGCTTTACCCGCCCGCGACCGCTCTGGCGCGCGAGTTCCTCACCATCGCGCCGGCGGAAGGCGAGAGCTGGCTCGGCGCGGTTTCGCACAAGATTCCGTTCGCGGTCTTCGCGCTGGGCGCGCTGACCCTGGCCGCGCTGTGCTTCCTCAAGAGCCTTTCGCTCATCCCGGTGCTGGGCTTGCTACTGTGCGGCTATCTGATGACGGAGCTGGGCGTCGTCAATTGGCTGCGGTTTTTGGCCTGGCTGGCGGTCGGGCTGATCATGTATGTCAGCTATGGCTTCCGGCACAGCCGCCTTGCCGCCGAGGCCAGCGCGTCATCCGGGAAGTCGTAGCGGACTGGGGCGCGCCCGTCCCCGCAAGCCTGAAGAGCGCCAACGCTACGCCGGAAGCAGGCTCTCCAGCTCGCGCAGACGTCGCGCGAGGCGGAGCAGCTCGGCGTCGGTCGTCGGCGAGCCGGCAATGATAGCTTGGCACCGTTCCGTCACCGCCCGCCACTCGCTCGCGGGCCGCCCGGAACGCTCGCCGGCCACCAAGCACAGCTCGGAGAGCGGCGCCGTCGTGGGCCGACCAGTGTAGCGGCACAACCGCCGATGAAACCGGCGGTAGAAATTCTCGAGCGCCAAGTCGCGGCTCTCAGCCTTCCGCTGAATGCGGGCCATTGCCTCGACAAACTCCAGCGCGTTCGCGCGGGACTTGACCGGCAGCCGGAGCGGTCGCCCGAAGCGTCGCCCCAGCGTGTAGGCGACCAGCAGCCCAAGGGCGACCGTATGCCACGCCATCCAGGGAATCGGCGTCCCTCGAAAGTAGCCCAGAAAGCCGAGCAAGCCGCCGTTCGTCGCCCGATAGCCATGGTGGTAGTCGTCAAAGACGACGCGACCATCGCCGGCGGTCAGACGCGCGAGGTTCAGAACGAAGCGCGCATTGTCGCCTTCGCCAATGCCGTTGTTGGCGATGACGAAGGGATCGCCGACGAAAATGACCCGCCCCGCGCCATAGCGCAGTTCCGCGACGGCGGGCGCGTCCTTGATGCCGGCCAACGGCGCGAGCGTCGCGGGCCAGACTGGGTCGGCGAAGCCTTCCCCGTCGGTCGGCTCGGGCATCGGCGCGGAACGCAGCGTGACCGACGCGCCTTTTTCCGAGAACGCCAGCGCCCTTACTCCCTGAAACAGGCCTCCCGGCTGCCACGGAACGACGCGCTGCGGCGGCGCCTTGCCAAACGCCGAGCCGCTCGTCTCGGTCGGCAAAGCGTCCCCTGGCGAAAGCGCGCAGCGGTCGAGCGCGAGCGGCCAGGCGCGCTCGAACATGATGAACGTCCCGCCCTTGGCGACCCACTGCCGCAGAGCGCGAAGCTGGCGCGGGCCAGGCTTTTCGCGCGGCTCGATGAAAATGACGACGCGCGTTTCCTCGCTTTCCGCCAGGTCGCGGTAGCTCCGCTCCCAGCGGCCAACGCGCACCCCCGACTCCTCCAGCAACAGATAGGCCGCCATGGCGCCATAGGCGCGACTGGAGCGCGTCGAGCGGTCGGCAAACTGATCCGACTCCGCGTCCGGTTCCGGCTTGACATAAAACAGCAGATTGAGGCCCAGCAAAAGCGCAATGACCGAAACAACAACCAAGCTGCTCTGAAGGATCTGGCGGTTCATGGGGCTGCTCGCTCGCCGGGCTTCACTCGCTAGGCGGTCGCGGCAAGCGCGGCCCGCGCTTCCTGGTAGCGCGCCAGGAAGCGCTCGTAATCTTCCTGGCTGCCGGACTGCTGACCGTACCACAGGACGTCAAAGCGCTCGGTCAGGTCGCGCAGCGGCGGGTAGAGCCGGGTTTGGGCGCGGACGGCGGCCAGGTATTCGCGGTTAGTCCAGGCCGGATTGAGCGGGACGATGGCGCGCTTGTCGAGATCGTGAAGCAGCGCGATATAAACCTTGCGCGCGGCTTGCCGCCAATCGCCGGCTTCCGCCGCGCGGCGCGCCTGCGCTAACAGCTCGTCGGCATCCATATCGAGCGCGACCGCCTCGCCGAGGATGACGCGCGCGCCGGCTTCGGCGGCGGCTTCCTGTCGCCGATAACGGCGGACAATCCAGAGCGACCCGCCCATCAGCCCGCCGGCGAGCGCGATCCACAGCCCAGCCTGCGCCCACCGCTGAGACCATACGCCGCCATCGTCGCCCGCTTTGGCCGACGACGGCAGCCGGTCCAAAATTTTCCCCAGAATGTCGGCGATCCACTCCTGAAGAAGCTGAAACGGCGTTTTGGTCTTCCGAATGGGCTGGAACGCCTCGCGCGCGAGAATGGCCTGGATGTCCGCCGCGTCGCCCGAGGGCGACGCGCCCAGGTGCCGCTCGATGATGCCGAGCCGCGCGTCGAGCGCGCGCAGGCGCTCCCGCAGATCCCAGGCGTCCGTGGAATCGCCCAGCTCGTTCAGCGCGGAGCGAAGCGCCTGATTATTGACCGCGACCGGGCTGGTCGGCGTCGTCACCACGCAGCGCTCCGGCAGCAAGCGGCGCAACTCCTCGCGCGCGGATGGCGGCAGAGCGCCCGCCATCCGCCCCGGGTCGTTCCCCCCGTCAGGGGTCTGGAGCGCTTGCTCGGCTGCGTCAACAATCGCGCGCGCCCGCGCGATTTGCGCTCGATACGCCTCGAGCGACAGGTCAGGGGGCGACTCAGCCCGGGCGACAGCGATGCTTCCCCACCAGAGACAGGCCGCCAGGCATGCCGGGAGCAGCCTCTCAAGCCAGGTCGGCCAGCGCGCCGCCGCCCGCCGCTGGGCGCGCAAAGCCGTTTCGCGCGCGACGGCCTCGCCAAGCCGAGTCGCGTCAATACTCATAAAAGCCGCGTCCGGCTTTGCGTCCGAGCCAGCCCGCGGCGACATACTGGCGCAGGAGCGGGCAGGCGCGATATTTCGGGTCGCCAAAGCCTTCGTGAAGAACGTCCAAGATGGCCAAGCACACGTCGAGGCCAATGAAGTCGGCCAGCGTCAGCGGTCCCATCGGATGGTTCATGCCGAGCTTCATGATGCCGTCAATCGCCTCGCGGGTCGCCACCCCTTCGTAGAGGGCGAAAATGGCTTCGTTGATCATCGGCAGGAGGACGCGATTCGACACGAACCCTGGAAAGTCATTCACCGCCAAGCAGGTTTTGCCGAGCTTCGCGCCTAACTCCAGCGTGTAGCCGGCTGTCGCGTCGCTCGTCGCGCGCCCCCGGATCACCTCCACCAGGGGCATCACCGGCACGGGATTCATAAAGTGCATGCCGATGACCTGGGCCGGGCGGCGGGTCGCGGCGGCGATCTTGGTGATGGAAATCGAGGAAGTGTTCGTCGCCAAAATCGCTTCAGGTCGCGCCAGGGCGTCCAGCTCGCGGAAGAGCGCGGCCTTGGCGTCATAGCTCTCGATAATAGCTTCGACGACGACTTCCGCTTCCGCGACCGCCGCCAGCTCGGTCACGGGGCGAACGCGGGCCAGAATTGCCTCTTTCTGAGTCAGCGTCAGGCGGTCTTTCTTCACGTCGCGGTCGAGGCTGGCGCGGATAGTCGCCAAGCCGCGCTCGAGGCATTCGGGCGCGACATCGCGCAAAACCACGTCAAAGCCGGCGCGGGCCGCGACCTGGGCAATGCCGCTGCCCATCGTCCCCGCGCCGATAACGGCAAAAGTCCCCATAGATCAGCCCTCGCATTGGCAAGGTCGGCGCTCAGCCGACCAAGCGGTCAGTAGTAGCGGTCACGACCATCGTCATCGTCGTCATCGTAGTCGTCGTCATAATCATCGTCCTCTTCCTCGTCATCGTCGTAATCGGATTCGAGGTCGAGCTCGATGGGATCGAGTCCGACCAGACGCAGAATCGCGCCGCATTCATCGCACTCAATCGTGTCGCCTTTGTCGGCATCTTCGTCCACATGGACGGTCGCTTTGCACTCAGGACAAGTTCCCTGGGGCATGGCCGTTGCGTCTCCTTTGGCAATCGCAAGTCAATTGCAAGTCAGTCACCGCGTTGGGCTAGGCTGACACGAACGTAAACCAGCTGGCAAAACCCTGCAAGCGAGTCTGTCGCGGAAGACTCGTTTCGCGGCCGCGAGGCCGCCGCCGCGCGGGCCTGCCTGTCGGGCGACTGCCCGCAGCGCCGCTTGTCGCCGCGCCCGGCGGCCGGTAGAGTCACCGCCCTGGCGCGCTTCATCTTTCCCGCTCCACCATCTTTCCCGCTTCGCCATCCTTCGCGTTTCACACCCTATCGAGCCATGTCTTCCGAAAAAGCCACGCAGATCAAAACCCTCGAAGCTCAACTCGCGCAGCTCGCCTCTGCCCCGCATACGCCGGAGCAAGACGCGGAGCTTCTCAGGCTGCAAGCGCGCGTCCGCGAGCTACAGCAGGAAATTCTCGGCGCGACGAATGGAAAAGGCGAGATGACGCCCATGGATCGGGTCAAGCTCGCTCGACATCCAGACCGCCCCTACGCCTTGGATTTCATCCATCTGTTGTTTACTGACTTCCAGGAGCTGCACGGCGACCGGCGCTTTGCCGATGATCCGGCGATTGTCTGCGGCTTCGCCCGCTTCGAGGGCGAGCCGGTCTTCATCGTCGGGCAGCAGAAAGCCAACTACCAGCAGCGCAAAATGGAAGATCGCAAGTATCGCAACTTCGGCATGCCCAAGCCGGAGGGCTACCGCAAGGCGATTCGGCTGATGCAAATGGCGGCGAAGTTTCGGCGCCCGATCATTTCGTTCATTGACACGCCGGGAGCTTATCCGGGCATTGAGGCGGAAGAGCGCGGGCAGGGCGAGGCGATTGCGCGCAACATCATCGAGATGATGCGGCTGGCGTCGCCGACCATTGGCGTCATCATCGGCGAAGGGGGATCGGGCGGCGCGTTGGCCGTGGGCGCCTGCGACCGCATCATCATGCTCGAGAACACGATCTATTCCGTCATTTCGCCGGAGGGCTGCGCCTCGATTCTTTGGCGCGACGCGAGCAAAGCCGACCAAGCGGCGGCGGCTATGAAAATCACGCCGGAGCCGCTCAAGGCGGCCGGCATCGTGGATGAAATCGTTCCCGAGCCTGGCGCGGGCGCGCATACGGATCATGCCGCCGCCGCCGAGGCGCTGCGCCCCTGCCTGGCCCGGCAGCTCGCCGAGCTGAGCGCCCTGTCGCCGGAAAAGCTTATCGAGCGGCGCTACGCCCGCTATTGCCGACTTGGGGCGTTCGTCGAGGAAGCGTGAGCCGGCGGCGGCGCGGGCGACCTGGTCAGCCCAGCGTGTCAGTAGGCTGCCGTCTGCGCTTGGTAGCCTTCGGCGTTGCGCTGCATTTCCGCCAGCGAGTCGCCGCCGAACTTCTCGCGCCACGCCTGCGCCAGCACCAGCGCCGTCATCGCTTCGGCAATGACGCCCGCCGCCGGGACGGCCGTGGTGTCCGACCGCTCGAACGCCGCCGCCTGGGCTTCCTTCGTGACGACATCCACGCTCTGGAGCGCCCGGCGCAGCGTCGAAATCGGCTTGAGGTGTCCGCGCAGGCGGAGCTCCTGGCCGTTGGTCATCCCGCCTTCAAGGCCGCCCGCATGGTTGGTGGGGCGCGTGAATCGCTCGCCGTCGTAGTCAATTTCGTCGTGTAGCTGCGCGCCGGAGCGGCGGGCAACCGCCGCGCCGGCGCCAATCTCGACCGCCTTGACCGCCTGAATGGACATAATCGCTTGCGCGAGTCGCCCGTCCAGCCGGAGGTCCCACTGCGTATGCGCGCCCAAGCCGACCGGCAACCCCCGGACGACGACTTCAAACGTGCCGCCCAGAGTATCGCCGCGCTCGCGGGCGGCATCCACGGCGGCGACCATCTCGGCTTCGATGGCGGGGTCTATGCAGCGCAAAACGGCGCTGTCCTGCACGGCCGCGATGCGTTCCCAGGGAGCGTTCGTCAGCAGCGCGCCGTCGGAGGGAATGCCGCCCAGACAAGTGACGTGACTGGCGATTTCCACGCCGAAGACCGCGAGAAGCTGACGCGCCAGCGCCCCGGCCGCGACGCGCGCCGCGGTTTCGCGCGCGCTGGCCCGCTCCAGGATGTCGCGCAGGTCATGCGTGGCGTATTTCAGCCCGCCCGCCAAGTCGGCATGGCCCGGGCGCGGGCGCGTCAGCCGCCGCGATTTTTTCGGGTCGGCGGCGATGGCGTCCCAATCAGGCGTCGGCTGGCTCGCCATGACGGCTTGCCAGTTTTCAAAGTCGGCGTTGCGAATGAGGAGCGCGACCGGCGAGCCGAGCGTTCGCCCGTGGCGGAGGCCGGAGAGCGCCTCGACGGCGTCCCGCTCGATTTTCATGCGCCCGCCGCGCCCATAGCCGAGCTGACGGCGATGGAGCTGGGCGTTGATGGCGGCCAGGTCAATCGTCAGCCCGGCTGGCAGCCCCTCGACAATGGCGATGAGCGCCGGGCCGTGCGACTCCCCGGCTGTAATGAAACGCAGCATGATGAAGCTTCCTTTCACGCGACTTCGGCTGACTCGCTCCGCCTTGGACGCGCCGCCCCGGACGCGGCGTCAATCGCCGCCAGATTTGCGCCCAGCAAAAGCAGCAGCGACGATACGAACGCCCACATCACGAGCGACACGGTGACATAGAACGGCCCGTAGGTCTTGCGAAAATCAATCAGCGGCAGTAAAGCCACGAAGATATAGCGAGCCGCCTCCCACAACAAGCCAACCCAGATCGCCATCGGCAGCACCCGCCGCGCCGCCGGACGCTCGCTCGGCAGGACCATATAAAGCCCGAACAGCAGGCTAATGGTGATTGGAAGCGACAGAACCTTGGCGCTTGCCAGCGTCGCGAGCGAAGCCGCGCGCGCGCCGCCAACGCTGCCGATAGTCTGCGTCGCCAGCCACTGCGAGAGCGCCGCCAGCGCGATGATGAGGAGAAAGCCAGCGCCGCACGCCGGCACGAGCGCCATGGCGAGCAGTTGGCTCTTCCAGCCCGCTCGGGGGCGCTTGACCCGCCAGGCGCGGTTGAGGGCGAGCTCGAGCGGCGTGAAAATGCCCGCGCTCGTAAAAATCAGCGCCGCGACCGAAAGCAAGGCGACGCCCCGGTTGGCATGCTCGTCGAGCACCAGGCGCAAGTTGCGGACGATAAAATCCTCGGCAACGGGAAGATAAGCCGCCTTCAACAGGAAAAAGGTCGTTTCAACGCCGGCTTCCCAATGCAGCAACTCCCGGCACGTCAGCAGCGTCAGCAGCAGGAAAGGATAGAGCGCAAGCAGCGCGTTAAAGGCAATCGCCGAAGCCAGGACGTACACCTCATTGCTCGCCAAATCGGCGATGGCCGGAAAGATGCGGCGCGCCGTCAGCCCGATGCGGTAGAAGAAGCCAAGCTGGGCCGGCGTTGCCGCGGGGGACAACTTGGCTGGCGCGGGATGGGCTTGCGAGTTGGCGGGCATAGGGCAGTGGCAGCCAGCCTGTTGGCCGGCCGGTTAGTCGGCTTGGTCGCCAAGCGCGGCCTAGGTTGCCGAAGTTCCGGCCAGCGTTCAAGCCGCGCCGACGCCTTTGCCGCCCGGAAGCGCCGCCTGCCAAAAAGCATCGTCAGATGGGCGTCGCCAATCTACAATGGCTTGTCGTCGCTTGGAAACCGTCTCTTCGCGGAGCTGCTCCAGGCGCGATTCGCTTGCGCAACGGGAGTCAACCTTTGTCGCCCGCGAGCCTGCGCGGCGTAACTTTCTTCGAGGTGTATGAGATGCACAACATTTTCAAGCGCGCATCGACGCTTTGCGCAATTTTCGCAGCTTTCCTCGTAACGGCTTGCACAGCCGCCAATACCGCCACGGCGGAGACTTCAGCCGGCGCGCCAGCCCCAGCATTCACAGCCGTGGATAGCAACGGCAAAAAGCATTCGCTGAGCGACTTCAAGGGCAAATTCGTGGTGCTCGAATGGGTCAACTACGACTGCCCGTTCGTGGTGCGCCACTACAAGAGCGGCAACATGCAGGCCCTCCAGCGCAAGTACACGGCGAAGGGCGTCATCTGGCTCTCCATCAACTCGTCGGCGGAAGGCAAGCAAGGCTACTTCAAGCCCGCTGACATCAACGCCAAGATCAAGGAGCGCAACGCCGCGCCGACCGCCTATCTCATCGACACGGACGGCTCGATTGGCAAGGCCTACGGCGCGAAAACCACGCCTCACATGTACGTCATTGACCCGCAGGGCGATCTGATCTACCAGGGCGCAATTGATGATTCCGTCTCCACGGATGTCAACGAAAAGGCAAAGGTCAACTACGTCGAGGCCGCGCTCGACGCCGCGATGAATGGCAAGCCGGTTGCCACGGCGATGACCAAGCCGTATGGTTGCAGCGTGAAGTACTAGGTCCGGTAAACGCGAGGCCCGGTCGCCCCCGGCGGCCGGCGCTGTCCCGCGCGGGCTGGCCGCCGGGGGCGACCCTCGCCAGGCCGAAAAACGCAACACGCCAACGACAGCGCGGCTCTGCCCTGACCAAGCCGGCGCCGGAGAGCAATCCCCCATGACCGAAGAAGCGCCCTCATCGTTCAAGATCAGCGACCGCCGGCTGTTCAATCCCGACGGCACGATTCGCGCCGATGCCGAGCGGGATGAAACCGACGCGGCGGCAACCGAAGAAACCCGGCCGGTCACGCCCCCTGACGGGCAGCCGGCTCAGCCTCAGCCCGCTCCCAAGGAAGACCCCTTGTTTGGAGAATTCGTTCTCGAGCTGGCGACGAACGCCATGATGATGCTCGGCTTGATTGAGCATCCGCAGTATGGGCGGCTGCCCCCGGACATCGAGGGCGGACGGCACTACATTGATATCCTGGCGATGCTGATGGACAAAACCAAGGGCAACCTCGCCCCGACCGAGGAGCGCCAGCTTCAGGAAACCGTCGCTTCGCTGCGCATGCAGTTTGTCGGGCTAACCAAGCGCATGGCTTCCAACGCTCGTAAGGACGTCTGACGGGCGGCGCCCCCCCTGGCAAAGGTCGCCCGCCGTCCACGGCGACCAGGAAGCGCGAAGAAAAGAGGCTCGAAAAAAAGTCAACTGGGGCAAGTCAGGCGACCTGCCCCAGTTGACCTCGCCTCTCGCTTGATTAGGCAAGCGCCTGCTTGGCCTGCGCCACCAGCTTCGCGAAGCCTAGCTCATCGGTCACCGCTAGGTTGGCGAGAATCTTACGGTCGAGCAGGATGCCGGACTTTTTGATGCCGCGCATGAACTGGCTATAGCTCAATCCGCTCTGCCGGGCGGCGGCATTGATCCGCACGATCCATAGCGACCGGTAGTCGCGCTTCTTGATGCGGCGGCCAATGTAGGCGAACTTCAGCGCCCTCTCGACCGATTCCTTGGCTGAGCGGTAGAGCTTGCTTTTGGTCATTTTGTAACCCTTGGCAAGCTTCAAAATCTTCTTACGTCGCTGTAGGCGTTTATTTCCACGTTTTGCGCGGGGCATGGCGTTCTCGACTCCTGAAAAAAAAGAAAAACTGAGCTTATTCCTAGGCGCTGGCTAGCAATTTCCATAGGGGAGCATTTGCCGAATCGCTCCTTCGTCAGCCGCGGAAACATAAGTGTCAATATCAAGGTGGCGGCGGCGCTTCGATGACTTCTTGGTAAGAATATGGCGACAGTGCGAGTGTCCGCGCTTGAACCGTCCGCTAGCCGTTGAGCGGAATCGCTTAGCGGCTCCCTTGTGGGTCTTCAACTTCGGCATGGCTTCATCTCCTTGCGCAAAGGCTGGCTGCAAATGCTGGTCCGTTATAGATGATTTTCAATCGCTCTGGCCGCCGGCCTCGGCGGTCGGCGACGCAATTACTTTTTGGGCGTGAAAATAACAAACATCGTCATGCCTTCCATCTTGGGGCGAACCTCGACGGTCGCCACCTGCGACAAGTCTTTTTCAAGTCGAGCCAAGACGCGCTCCCCAAGCTCGCGGTGGGTAATCTCGCGCCCGATGAACCGCACCGAGGCTTTTACCTTGTCGCCATCCTCCAGCGCTCGGAGCGCGTTGTTTTTCTTGAACTCATAATCGTGATCGCCAATGGCTGGGCGAAGCTTGATTTCCTTGACCGAGATGACGGTTTGCTTCTTCTTGGCTTCGTGCTGCTTCTTTTTCTGCTCATATTGCCACTTGCCATAGTCAATGATGCGACACACCGGCGGATTCGCCTGCGAGGCGACCTCAACCAAGTCCAGCCCCCGTTCCTGAGCAATTGCCAGCGCTTGCTGGGGCGACAGGATGCCAAGCTGGTTGCCTTCTTCGTCTATGACACGGACTTCGCGATGACGAATGCGCTCATTCGTGGGGACTTGCGGCCCGCGGTCGCGGGCGCCTCGATTCGGCGGGATGGCGATACGACAACTCCTTTGTTGGGGCAACGTCCGCGCGGGACCATGCCGAGTCTCATTCATCCGCGCGGCGGGCGCGGCTTTGCCTTGCTATGGCGTCACGGCGCGCCGGCGAGTCTCATCCGTCACCCGCGCGATGAACGCCGCGACCGATAGCGTTCCAATGTCGCCCTCGCTGCGCGTCCGAACCGCTAGGTCGCCGGTTTCAGCCTCGCGGTCGCCCAGCACGATCATATACGGAATTTTCCGCAGTTGCGCCTGGCGAATCTTCGCGCCAATTTTTTCGCTGCGCGTATCGGTCTCGACCCGCAGACCAGCCGAGCGCAACTGCCGGGCGACTTCCAGCGCGCGCTCGTTGAGCCGGTCGGCAATCGGCAGGACCGAAACCTGCGTCGGCGCGATCCAAACTGGAAACTTGCCGCCAAAATGCTCGATCAGCAGGCCGAAAAATCGCTCGAGCGAGCCAAGAATGGCCCGGTGAACCATAATTGGCGCATGCGCTCGGTTATCTGGGCCGATGTACTCCAGCCCAAACCGCTGCGGCAGGTTGAAATCCACCTGAATCGTCCCTAACTGCCAGGCGCGCCGGATGGCGTCTATCACCTTGATGTCGATCTTGGGGCCGTAGAAAGCGGCTTCGCCCTCGACGCGCGCGTAGTCCAGCCCAAGCTTGTCCAGCGCCTTCGTCAACGCGGCTTCGGCCGGCGCCCAAATCTCGTCGCCGCCCAGGTACTTCGAGCGATCCTGCGCGTCGCGAACGGAAAGCTCGATTTTGTAGTCGAAGCCAAAGGTTGCATAGACTTTCCGAGCGAAAGCCAGACAGCCGATGATTTCGCTTTCGAGCGTTTCCGGCGTGCAGAACAAGTGCGCGTCATCCTGGGTGAACCCGCGCACGCGCAGCAGCCCGTGCTGGACGCCCGACCGCTCATAGCGATACACCGTGCCCATCTCGGCGTAGCGTATCGGCAAGTCCCGATAACTGCGCGGCTGCGCCTTGTAAATCTGGATGTGGAACGGGCAGTTCATTGGCTTGAGCTGGTATTCGAGCGGCTCATCCTCGAACTGCATGGCGGGATACATATCGCCGCGATACTTGGCGGTATGGCCCGATGTCTCCCACAGTCGGCTTGACGCCACGTGCGGCGTGCGCACCAAGCTGTAATCGCAAGCCAGCAACTCGCCGTAGAGGAATTCCTGCAAAAGATGCAGAATCAGCGCGCCCTTCGGATGGAAGAGCGCCAGCCCGCTGCCGACTTCATCCGTAAAGCTGAAGAGGTCGAGCTCCTTGCCGAGCCGGCGATGGTCGCGCTTGGCGGCTTCTTCCCGCTGCTGAAGCCAGGCGTCATGCTCCTCCTGCGTGAAGAACGCCGTGCCGTAGATGCGCTGCATCTGCGGGTTTCTTTCGTCGCCGAGCCAGTACGCCCCGGCTACCGAAAGCAGCTTGAAGGCCTTGATGCGGCCGGCGCTGGGCAGGTGGGGGCCGCGGCAGAAGTCAATGAACTGGTCCCCAAGGGTGTAGAAGCTCGGATTCTCCCCGCCCTTATCGCTGATGAAGTAACACTTGAGCTCATCGGCGCTGAACTTTTGCAGCGCCTCCTCGCGCGACATTTCGACGCGCCGAAACGGCGCGTTCCGGTTGGCAATCTCGCGCATGCGCTTCTCGATGCGCGCCAGGTCATCCGGCGTGAAGGGCTTCTCCTGCAAAAAATCATAGTAAAAGCCGCCCTTGGGATCGTCCCGGAGCGCCGGCCCGGCGCCCAGCTTGGTATCCGGGAAAAGGTCGAGCACCGCGGCGGCGAGCAGGTGCGCCGTCGAGTGGCGGTAAATCTCGAGCGCGTCGGGGTCCTCGGGAAGCACCGGCTCAACCGTGTCAGCTTCCGTCACGACGCAGCTCGCATCGCGCAACTCGCCGTTGACGCGCGCCGCGACGGCGCGCTTGGCAAGCTCGGCGTCGCGCGCTTGAAGCGCCCGAAAAGCTGTCAGGACTGAACTCGCGACTGGTCGCGCGGACGACGACTCCATAAAACGCTGCGAGGGAACACCCGCTCCTCGCCTCCCAGGCTAAGCGGCTAAACGACCGCGCTTACAGACAAAGCCGCGCCATCCGCTCGGCGCTTCGGGCGTATGGAAAGTGGTAGTCGCGCACGGATTTGAACCGTGGACCCCTACCGTGTCAAGGTAGTGCTCTACCCCTGAGCTACGCGACTGCAAGCCGCCCGACGCCGAACCGACGACGCGACAGTAGGTCAGTAAGGATACGTATCTCGCCGCCGGCTGTCAAAAGAAATCCGCGCACTGGCGCGGATCGCGCGTCGCGCCCTAGCGCCGCCTGGGGTACAGGTCGCGGCGCCAGGGGCTGAGAGCATGCGCCAGCAGCATAAGCAGGGCGTAGAGCGTCAGGCCAAACGCCATGCCCACCATCAGCCCATACCCGCCAATCACGGCCGCATTGCGTAAAATGAACTTCCAGCCTATGAAACACAGCAAAACGAGCGGAATGAAGCCCAGGCAGACAAAGCCGATGGTCTCGCCCAGCGCCCAGTTGCGCGCCTGCGGGTTGGGCGCGCTTTGCTTGCGCAGGAACTTCACCCCCAGCATCCCCAGCGCGGACAACAGCGCCACCGCGACCAGGTAGAGAAACCACTTATCGCCAACTGTCTGCCACTCGCTATCGCTCGTGTCGGTCACGAAATACTGGATAAGCTCTTCCGGCAACCGCCCCGCCGCCCCATAGACCCGCCACGCCATAACGACTTCCTTCTCGACCTTTTGCTTGGCCTCGACTTTTTGCCTGGCTCTCTTTTGGCCGCGGGCGCTACTTCGGCCCGACAGCCAGATAAATGTCGGCAACTATTTGTTTCCCAACCGGCGACCGCTCCCACGGCGCTTGCCAAGTCGCCAGAAGGTTATACGTCCGATTCGCCTGCGCAACCGTTCGGTCATCGCGGGTATTCCACGCTTCCAGCCAGCCCGGCAACCGCTTCTTGGGATTCAAGCGTCCGGTCAGGCGAAAAATGCGCCAGGCGGGCGCTTTGGCCTTGCTTTTCCACTGCGGCTGCGCGGTGGCGACCGCCGCGCCGCCCTCGATCCTGACTTGCAGGTCGGTCAACTGGGGGTAGCCTGCCCCAGGCGCTTCCTGCGCCGGATAGACCGGCGTCATCTCCCAGTCGATCATCTCGGCCAACTGCGCCGCATCCGCCGCGCTGAGCGCCGCATCCGACCAAGCCGGGCGAACGATCACGGCCAGCCGCCGGTTTTTCTCCGGGCCAATCTGGACGTTGAAGCTGGGCGGCGCATCCGGCTGTCTGTGCTTGACGCGCGCCACGCGCGGACCCAAGCCCTCGCCAGCCTCATCGCCCTTGACTTCGACTTCCGGCGGCCGCGCCGCAAAGCAGGCCGACAGCGGAAGCTCGTGAATTTCGGGCCGGCTTTCCAGCTTGCCCAACTCGCGGCGCAGGCGGGCGATGTTTTCGTCGTGGCGGCTGGCATCGCTGGAAAAGACGATGAGGTAAAACGGCCGCCAAGTCGCTTTGTCGTCCTCCGACCGATAGACGACGGCTTTCGACCGCTCGGTTTCCGAATATACCTTGCCGTCGAACTGGCTGCGAATGCCGAAAACCGTCGCCTGCCACGGCGGGCCGCCGTCCGCGCCATCGAGCAGCCGGAGGCATTCGTCGCGGAAGCTCGCCGCGAGCGTCGAGCCGAGCGACTGGATGCCGTCCGTCACTAGGACGTGCATGCGCGGGGGCGGCCCCGTCCGCTTGCCTTCAAGGTTGGCGCTGAAGGCTCGGACGGCGGCAGCCAAGTCGGTCTCCGACAGCGTGTAAAACCCTTCCTTGTCAGGAAGCGGCGCAAGGGCTTCCCAGGGCTTCGGCGGGTCAATCGCGCCGCCCACCTTCCGAAACTGAATGCGCATGCTCGGCTCGCACAGCGGCCCGACTTCGGTCAGCAAGCGCAGGGTCTCGCGGTAGGCGCTGGCGCCGTTGGGGTTGAGATAGCCGCGCATGCTCCCGCTGCCGTCGAGATAGACCAGGAAATCATCGCTGGCAGGCGCGGCGGCGGCCGGCGGGCAGGCCGGACGGTCAAAATCGGCGATCTCCTGTTTCTCGATGATTTCCACCCAGCGCGGTGGCGGCGGCGCGCAGCCGCTCGCGGCGCAGCCGCACCAGGCGACCGCCAGCCAAGCGAACAGTCGGCGCCGCCCATTTGCGTCGGGGGCGCGTTTTCGCCCTGCGCGAAAGATGAACATTGCGGAAGCAGCCCCATTCATTCGAGACTTTTTTCAGACATTGGCGACGAATACACCGCTTGCGCGGCGGGCGCAAGGCATTCAGTCGCCAATCGGCGGCTTAGCGCCAAAGTCCTCGAAAAGGCGCGGCTTCCGCCAGCCTCCGCGGTTGCCGACCAAGCGCCGCCTGAGCCGGCGCTGCGCTTTCGCGCGTCTTTCGCCCGGGCGACCTGGGAGACGCCGCGGCTACGCCCCCTCAGGCGGCGCGCTATCCGCGAGCGACAAAACAATTCGCCACTCCGCTTCAGTCACGGGCTGCACCGAGAGACGCGCCCCGCGCCGCGTGACCAGCATATTCTCCAGCCCCGGCGTTCGCTTGAGCTCCTCCAGCGGTATGAGCCTGGGAAAGACGCGAGTCAGCTTCACATCCACCATAAACCACCTCGGCTGCGAGGGATCGCTGTGGGGATCGTAGTAGCGGCTGTCAGGGTCGAAGGCCGTATGGTCGGGGTAGCCGGCCCGAACCACTTCCGCCACGCCCGCGATGCCCGGCGGCGCCGCGTTGCTGTGATAGAAAAACGCCTGATCGCCAACCCGCATCTGATCGCGCAGGAAGTTGCGCGCCTGATAGTTCCTGACGCCCTCCCAGGCGGTCGTCTGGTTGGGCGCGGCGCGCAGGTCGTCAATTGAAAAGACGCTCGGCTCGGATTTGAGTAACCAGTAGCTCGGCATCGCTGAATAGCCAGCCAACAATGGGAATAGCCAGCCAACAATGGTTGCGGCGGTCAACCCTGCTCCGGCGCCTCGACCGGCAGCCGGTCAAGCGCGAGGAGCAACAGGGCCGCGCGCGTTAGGCTCTGCGGGCGTCCCGCCGGATCGTACCACTCTTCCAGCGTATGGCAGCCGCCATACTCGCCGCCCGCGCCAATGGCGATGGCCGGGATGCCCAGCGCCATCGGCACATTGGCGTCCGTCGAGCCGCTATCCAGCGTCGGGCGCTGCCCGCAGGCGCGCGTCGCCGCGACGGCGCAGCGCACCAGCGCCGCCGCGCGCGGCATTTCGCCGGCGGGCCGGTCGCCCAAACGCTGTACCGTCGCGGCAAGCCGGCTGCGCTGCGTCGCGGCTTGCATCTCCGCTTGCTGCGCTTGGACGACTGCCAACCGCACCGCGTTCTCCAGATGGTCGAGGTCGGCGTTGGCGCAGGCCCGGCAGTCCAGTTCGGCTCGGGCCTCGGTTGGAATGGCGTTGATGACGCCGCCGCCGCCGACAGTCGCGACGGTGCAGGTCGCGCCGCTCCGCAACGGGAGGCGGCGCAGCAGGTAAATGAACTCGCCGAGGGCATGGATCGGATTCGCCGCGCCAAAGTTGGCCCACGAATGCCCGCCCAACCCGCCAAACGTGACCCGAAAGCGCCGCGAGCCTATCGCCCGGCAGGTGACGCGCTCCAATCCAGGCCCGTCGAGCGCGATGAAAAACCGAATCTGCGGCAGATTGGCGACCAGCGCCCGAACGCCGCGCAGGTTGCCTTCCCCCTCTTCGCCGACCGTGCCGACAAAGCAGAACGGACCTGCCGGGCGAGCGTCATGCAGCACGAACGCCCGCGCGAGCGCCAGCAGCCCGGCCAGCCCGCAGGCGTTGTCGGCAATGCCGGGCGCATAGAGGCGCGCGCCGCGCGCGCTGACCCTGACATCGGTTTCGGGCGGGAAAACGGTGTCCAAGTGGGCGGCGACAACAATCGGCGGGCGCGTCGGGTCTGCGCCCGGCAGCCATCCGCAAACATTGCCTTCCGCATCTTGGCGCACAAGGGGAAGCCCGGCGGCGCGCAAGCGCTCGGCAAGAAACCGAGCGCGGGCCGCCTCGCGAAAAGGCGGGGCCGGAATCTCCGCGATGGTCACCTGCTCGCGCGTGATGGCGTCCGCCATCGCGATGAAATGCTCCCGAAGCCGCTCGATGAGCGGCGTCCCGAGCAGCGCTTCGACAATAGCCTCCGGCGCGGACAGCGTCTCTGGCGCGGGCGGCGCGATGGCCACGGACATTTCGCCCTCTCTTCAGTCCGTCGCCAAGGCCAGCCCGGCGACTCCGGCGAGCCGGGAAAACTCGGCGGCGGAAGCGAAGCCAAGCTGGCGCGGCTCAATCATTCGCGGCGCGTCGCCAAAAGTCTCGGCGACGCACTGGCTGATCTCGTTGGCTTCCAAGGGAGCATTGACCGCCAACACCTCAAACCGAAGCTGACCGGTCTCCAAGCTCAGCCCCGACTCGGCCGCGTGCTCGCGGAAAAAGAGCAACAGCCGAAGCAACTGCTCCGCTGGCGCTTCGCCCGCGAGCGGCAGCGCTCGGATGGCGAGCGGGAGGCCCCTCCGCAGCAACATCACCGCCAAGGCGTCATCCTCGACGCTGATGAGCATTTGGTCGAGCTGCGCCGCGCCCCGCTGAAACCATAGCGACTCGCACACGAGCCGGGGCAGGAGCAGCCCCGGCTGCCAGCTCAGCCATTGCAGGCGCGCCTGAAGGTCCAGGGCGACCTGCCGGTTCATGACCGTGATCAAAAACCGCTTCCCAGTCCCGCCCGCGGGCATTGACGCCGGGCCAAGCTCCGCAGTCATCATCCAGATGTCGCTTGCGGGGAGCCCGGTCAATCGCTCGGCTTTCCATAGAATCACCTCTGGCACCTCGCGCCGGGGCGTCGCGTCCTCTATCGCGATGACATGCGCGCGCGCCGTCGCGCCCGGCACCAGCGCCGACCATCGGCGCTCGCCGGCCAGGCCCACCGCCCGCGCCGCGTCGCGCAAGACCGCCGCGAAAATATCCGGGCGACGGACGTTTTCCGTATCGAAGCCCGGCTGAAAGGCCTGTTCCGTCCAGGGGCGAAAGGCCGACTGCCGGCTGCGTCGGTCAAGCATGACCACGCCCTCG
Organism: uncultured Chloracidobacterium sp.; assembly: GCA_937966115.1. Lineage (GTDB taxonomy): Bacteria > Acidobacteriota > Blastocatellia > Chloracidobacteriales > Chloracidobacteriaceae > Chloracidobacterium. The sequence continues at coordinate 26,841 of CALCKX010000032.1, forward strand.
GCCGTCAGCGCGCAGAGCGCGCGCGAGGGCGGCGGAGCCATCAGTCGCTGCCAGAATCGTTCAAGAACGCTCATCAATCGCACCTAAAGCCGCGCGCCATCTCGCTCGCCGCCCCAACAGCCTCCCCAGCGGGCCTACCACTCGCTGTACGGGACGCCATCGCTGCCGACGCCCTCCGCGCCGCTGAAGACATCCGCGATTCCGCGTGGAGCGGACGGCGCGACCGGCTCATCCTCCAGGCGAACCACCCAGGTATCGCGGCTCTGCGTGATGGGGTCAATCGGGATTTCGCGCAGATACTTGGCTTTTTCGAGGTCCCTGAGCGTTTCCGGCGCGCGATTCTTATCGTAGCTGTAGCGGTTGATGGCATCCCGCATTTTGAAAAGGTCATCGCGGAGCACCGTCTCGCGCGCCCGCAGCAGCAGGTTGCGATAGATCGGAATGCTCACGGTGAGCAGAATCGCCATGACGGTCATTACCATGACGAGCTCGAGCAGCGTAAAGCCCCCCTGGCTCCCGCGCGCTTTTCCGCGCGCCGCGCGTAATATCCTCATATTCTTCATCGCCCTGCGTCACCAGGCATCGTAGCGCGTCCCATCCAGCGCCGTGGCTGTCGAGCGCGACCGAACATCAAAAACATCATCCCCAGCGGAAAGCGACGAGTCGGGATCGTCCGCCGAGGAGCGAGTCTGCCAGTCGGCTTTGCCGGTCATCGGGTCAATCGGCAGGCGCCGCAGAAAGAAGATTTTCTTGCCGTCCACGTTGCCGGCCGGGACAAAGCCTTCGTAAAGGACTTCCAGCTTCTTCGGATAGCCGCTCGGCGTGCGCAGCTCGACCGGGAGACGCTGCCCGCCGGTCTGATCGTTGAACTCCTTGTAACGGTCAATCGCGAAGCGAATCTCGCGCAGCGCCCGGCGCAGCTCGGTTTCCTGGCGACTCCGGGCCGCGGTGCGCGCTAGCGGCAAGGCGGCGCTGGTCAGCACCGCCAGAATCGCCAGCGTGATGATCATCTCCAGCAGCGACGAGCCGACCGCCGCCGCGCCGAATCGCCGCCGCGCGGCGCCGGGCTGCCAGCTTGTCCGCCGCCGGAAGTCCGGCCAAGCGGCCGGCCATCGCTGGCTCATCGTCGCTTGCCCGCTATCACTGGCCATCATCGCTTGCCGTTTGGCGCGCCGCCCGCTATCACGGGCGGCGCGGGACTTGGAATGACCGGCACGAGCTCATTCGTCAGCCCGCGCAGATCGAGCACATCGAGACGGATGTCGCCGCTGCCCGGCCCAATCACTTGAAACTCGAACAAGGCGAGCGGGCCGTTCGCCGGACGCCCGCCGGTCATCCCTGATGAAACGAGCGCCGTCGCAAACGCCTGCCCGCCGTTGTCGCCGGTCTGAAAGCTGCCCGGCGAGAGAACGCCGCCGTCCCGAATGCCGACCAGCTTGAGCACCGCCTGGTTGTAGTGCAAAAAGATCGAAGCCGCCGAGATATTGGTTGCCTCGCTGCTGAGGATCACCGCTACCGAAATCACCTCCCCCACGGAAGGGCGCAGGCTTGGCGACACCATCAGCAGCGACCGCACCAGGCTGCCCGCGGACGGGCGCGCCGGCGCGCCGGGGTCGCTCAGGCTGGGCGGCTGGGGCGACAACGCGCTCGCCGGCGCGGACCCGCCGCTTGGCGAGGCGGCGCCCGGCTCGGGCAGCGGCTGCATCTGGATGGTGCCGCCGAAGCTTCCCCCCTCGGTGCGGGATAAGACCGTTGGACCAGCCCCGGCCGGGGCCGTTGGCGTCGGACCGGTCGCGGTCGGCGCGACGAGGGCGAAGCGCCCGCCTTCGCTGGACCCGCTCACCGGCGGAGCGGCGGCCGGGGCGCCAATCGGCTTGTCCGGCGGCTGGCTCGTCACCGGCGTTTCGCGAAGCTGATTCGCCTCGCGCATTTCCTCGCGGTCGGCGTCGGCGACGATTTCATCAATCGAGAGAAACCGGCCGTAGGCCAGCCCGCCGACGCCCACCGAGACATCCAGCGGACCAAAAGCCGTTTTGAGCTCCTCTTCCGAGACCGCGCCGCCGCGCACGATGTGCGGCGTGATGGTGATGACGATGTGCGTCGCCTGCTTGTTGCGCGACGGCGCTGAAAAAAGCCGCCCGATGATTGGAATGAAGCTGATGACGGGCAAGCCCGTCCGCGTGTCGGTGTCATCCACCCGCATGACGCTGGCCGCCAGCGCGGTGTAGCCGTCCCGAACGCGCGCCACGCCGCTCACTTTGCGCTGCGAAATCGCCGGCGTCAGGTTGGAGTTGGCCCCGCCGGTGGCGTCGGGCGGCACCGTCGAGGTCTCGATGGCAATGTCCATCTGCACGATGTCATCCGTGATATGCGGCTTGACGGCGATGTTCAGCCCCACGTCCCGATACTGCACCTGGTTGAAGCCGGGGAAAAAGATTTGCCCTGGCGGCTGCGGCCCGCCGCCCGGACCGACCGGGAACGGGTTGCCGATCTGAATCGGGATGGACTGACCGATATTGACCTTGCCTTCCTTGTCCTCGAAGGCGCGCACCTGCACCTGTGAAATAAGCCGTCCCAGCCCGCGGCTCTGGAGCGCCGTGATGGTTGACGGGGGCAGCCCCAGCCCGAAGCCGAGCGTGTTGGCGAACACGCCAGCCGGCGACACCGGGCGCAGCAGCGGCCCCTGCCCGATGCCGCCCAGGTTACTCGCGCTGGGCGGCGTCAGCGTCACGCTCGTCCCGCCGTTGGGATTGGAGATGGTCGGCGGCTGGGTGGCGAGCTGATTGCCGAGCTGGAGCGCCTCCTGGTGCGTCACCTCATAGATATTGACATCCATGACGACTTCCGCCTGCGGGCGATCCACGGTGCTGATCATCCGCTCGATAATCTTCAGATTCTCGCCGGACGACCGAACCAGCAGCATGTTTGACTGCGGCACGGAAACGACTTGCTGCGCCATGGCCGGCCCGAGCAGGGTCAGCATTTGCTTGACGTCGTCCAGCTTGGCGTTTTTGATGTAAAACGGCTTGACGAGCGAGTCCTCATACTTCTGCGCCAGCGAGCCGCCGTTGGGAAACTGGCCCAGCCCGCGCTTGACAATCAGAATCGTGCGGGTGTCCACCCGAAAATACTGAAAGCCGTTGGCGTCGAGGACGAGCTCGAGCGCTTTGCCGGCCGTCATATCCTGCTTGATGTCAAGCGTGAAGCGCGCATTGCCCATTTGCTGAAGCGTCATGCTTTCAAAAACGACATTGAGGCGCATCTTGTCGCACAGCGCGCGGACGATGGTTTCGACGGGCTGATTGATGAAGCCTTGCCAGCGACCGACATACCGCTGCCGAGCGGCGGACTCGGCCGCCTTGCGGGCTTCGGCTTCGGTCGCTTCGGCGGCGGTTCGCTGATAGGGCGACGGCTCGCCCTGCGGCGTCGCGTCAATGCCCTGCCTCTTGAGCATTTCCTTCATCTTGGCAAAGGCGACCTCGTTGGTCTGGTCGTAGCGGTAGGCTTCGCGGTAGGCATGGTAGGCGCCCTCGTAATCGCCCTGCTCTTCCATTTGGCGCGCGCGCGTCGCGCAGAGCACCGAGGCGTTGAACAGCGCCCGCTGGAGGTGAAGCTGATACTCCACGTTGCCCGGCTCTTCCTGGAGCGCCTGCGCGAAGAGTTCGGCGGCCTTGTCCCACTGCTTGACCACCTCATACTTCATGCCTTCCTTGAAGTACTTCTTGCCGTTTCCGGCATAGGCCGCCGGCGCGAGCAAGATGACCGCCAGCGTCGCGGACAAGCCCAGGGCCGCCGCCTGACGCAGGCGAGACGCGAATTTGGAAGTCAGCGTTGGTTGCCACATAAGCCTACCTCGACAGCGTTGATCGCGCGATTTCAGAAGAGCCTACTCAACAAAGGTCACGCGATTGATTTCGCGCAGGGTTGAAATGCCCGCGAAAACTTTTTTCAGAGCTGATTCGCGCAACGAGCCAAGCCCTTCCTCCCGCGCCGCGCGGCGAATCTCCGAGCCGGGGCGGCGGTCGAGAATAAGTTCCCGAATCCGGTCGGTCAGATCGAGCATCTCATGAATGGCGGTGCGTCCCCGGTAGCCGGTGCCGTTGCACTCGGCGCAGCCGACCGCCTCGTAAAACGCGTGATCGCGAAACTTGCTCGGATTGATCCCGGCGTCCTCAAGTTCCCGATCCGGCGGCTGATACTGCCGCTTGCACTGCTGACACAACTGCCGCACCAGACGCTGCGCCAGTACGCAGTTGAGCGAGCTGACAAAGTTATAAACCTCGACGCCCATGTTGACGAATCGGCCAATGACGTCAATGACATTGTTGGCGTGAACGGTCGTAAACACCAAATGCCCGGTCAGCGCGGCGTTGATGGCGATCTGCGCGGTTTCCGTATCGCGGATTTCGCCGACCATCACCTTGTCCGGGTCGTGGCGCAGAATCGCCCGCAGCCCCCGCGCGAAGGTGAGACCTTTTTTCTCGTTGACCGGAATCTGCATGATGCCGCGCAACTGGTATTCCACCGGGTCCTCGATGGTGATGATTTTGTCTTCCGGGTTGGCGATTTCATTCAGCGCGGCGTAAAGCGTCGTGGTCTTGCCCGATCCCGTCGGACCAGTCACCAGCACCATGCCGTAGGGCTCGCGGATGAACCGGCGAAAGCGCGCCAAGTCGCTCGGATCAAAGCCGACGACGTTGAGCGTCAGCTCGCGGAACGACTCGTTGATTTGCTCTTTGTCGAGAATGCGGATGACGCAGTTTTCGCCAAAGGCGGCTGGAATGATCGACACGCGAAAGTCAATCGTCCGCCCCTTGACGCGCACGCGAAAGCGCCCGTCCTGGGGCGTCCGGCGCTCGGCGATGTCCAGCTCCGACATGACCTTGATGCGCGAGATGAGCATCTGGTGATAGCTCGCGTCAATCGGGTTCATCGCCGGATACAGCGCGCCATCGATGCGGTACTTCACGTGAACTTCCGACTCGTGGGCCTCGATGTGGATATCCGAGACGCGCCGCTCGAGCGCGGTCAGCACAATGGTATCCACCAGCTTGATGACCGGCGCGGTCTCGTCGGCCAGGCGGTCGAGGTCGAGGTCTTGCTCGCCCTGGTCGGTTTCCTTGACGAGCTTGATGCGAAACGACTCGGTGGCGTCCTGCAGAACGCGCTGGGCCGAATCCCCGCGCCGCAGCGCGCTCTCAATTGCCGAGCGGGTCGCCACCGCGGGCTTGATGCGGGCCTTCAACTGCGCCGACAGCTCATCCAGGGCGTCGAGGTTGGTCGGATCCGCCATGGCCACGAAGAGCCGCCCGTTGTCCCGCCGCAGCGGCACAAACTTGTAGCGCGTCATCAAATCCACCGGATGCGCGTGGATGAGATCGTAATCCAGGCTGGCGGTCGTCAGGTCCACGAACTCCAGCCGATAGCGGCGCGCCAGCTCGCGCGCGGCCGCCAGCTCGCGGTCAGCTTCTTCCGCCGACGGCAGCATCGCAGGCAGATCGGGCGTCATTTCCAAAGACATAGCGGTCACGCATCGGCCGGGCGCGCCTGGTCAGCGCGCGGCGGCGCCTCCCGTCGCAAAGCTCAGAATGGGCAAGTAAAGCGCCATCACCACGATAAGGACAATCGCCCCCATGAAGCCCAGGACAATAGGCTCGATGAGCGCCGTGAGGGAAGCGATTTTCACGTCAAGCTCGGCTTCGTAAAACTGCGCGACTTCGTCCAGCATCGTCACCAGCGAGCCGGACTTCTCGCCAACGCCGATCATGTCGGTCGCCAGGGCCGGCATCCACTGCGCCCGCTCCAGCGTGTCCACCAGCGTCTGACCTTCTTGAATCCCGCGCGTGACATCCGGCATCGTCTTGGCGATGCGCCGATTGCCGATCACCTCGGAGGCGATGTCCAGCGATTCGAGCAGCGGCAGCCCGCCGTTGAGCAGCGTCGCGGCGCTGCGGCAGAACCGCGCCGTCGTGGACTGGCGGATGATGTCGCCGATGACCGGCGTCTTCAGGAGCAGGCCATCCAGGACTTCGCGCCCCTGCGGCGTGCGCCGCCAGACGAAGAAGCCGATGATTGCCGCGAGGAGCGTCAGCCCGAGCCAGGACGCATTGCTTTCAACCGCCTTTGACACCGCCACCACATAAACGGTCACCAGCGGCAACTGGCTGTTGGAAGACTCATAGAGCGTGGCGAATTTTGGAATCACGTAGGTCGTGAGCAAGGCAACCAAGGCAATCGAGGCGACGGTCAGAATGGCCGGATAGGTCAGCGTCTTGATGAGCTTGCGCCGAACCTCGGCCGTCGCCTTGGCGTGATTAACGTACCGCTCCAGCACCGCGTCCAGCTCGCCGGAGCGCTCCCCGGCCAGCACCGAAGCCGTCAGCAGCCGGGGAAACACGTCGGGGCGCTCGCCGTAGGCTTCGGAAAGCAAGCCGCCGCGCGTAATTCGGCGCTCAACGTCTTCCAGCACGGCTCGGAATGCCCCGGGCGGCTGGCGGCGGATCAGAATGCTCAGCACTTGCAGCAGCGGCAAGCCAGCCCGAAGCAACGTGGCAAGCTGTTGATTATAAAGCAGAAACTCCTGGGGCTTGATCTTGGCGCCGCCAAACGCCGACTGCCGCAGGACGTGGCGCATCGGGCGCTCGATGGCGAAGACCCGAAACCCTTCGCTTTGGAGGCGCTGGCGTAACTCCTCGGCGCCATTCGCTTCGACGATGCGCGTGACGATATCCCCGCTCGGCGTGCCCAATCGGCAGGTAAACTCAGGCATGGATCAAGCTGCGCGAACCAAAGACATTCAGCCGGGTCATAGACTCACGACTATAGCACGCCGCGCGCAAGGAAAGTTCCGAAGTTTTCCAACCCGTTCCTGGCGAGCCGGCTCTGGCCGCCTGGCGCGGCGGGCGCGCCAAGCGCCCCGGCGGAAACCGCGCCGCCGCTTCCGACCGCGCTTGTGCTCGCGCCGCGCGCACGCGCAAGATACCCCTGCGGGCGCGCGCCGGGCCCGCGTCACCGCCCTTCCCGTCCGAGCCGCGCCAATGCCGCCGACCGACCTCCACCATCAAGCCGCCCCCCGCTGGAAGCGATGGCTGCGCCGCATCGGCGTGGCGGCCGTCGGCGTGACGGCGGGCTACGCGCTAGCCTCGGCGGCCATCGCCATTCCGCTGGCGGCGCTACTCGTCTCGCCGCGCCCAAAGCGGCGGCGCCACCTCGAAAGCCTGCGGCTGCGGGACTACCTCTGGGCGCGGCGCATTCCGTACCGGGAGACGCAGTTTGTCTCCCACGACGGAACGAAACTGACCGGCTGGTTCCTGGAGCGCGGATGGTGGCGGCCGACGGTCGTGGCGCTCCACGGCGTGACCGGCAATCGCACGAGCCTCATTCGCTTTGGCGTGATGCTCTACGCGGCTGGCTTCAACGTGTTTCTTTTCGACGGGCGAGCGCACGGTCACAGCGGCGGGCGCTTCGTGACCTACGGCTACCATGAAGTTCGGGATGTCAGCGCGGCGCTCGACCATATCTCGAAGAAGTTTCGCCTGCGCGACCAGCGGTTCGGGCTGGTCGGCATTTCCATGGGCGCGGCCATCGCCCTTCAGACGGCGGCCCGCGATCCGCGCATCGCGGCGGTGTGGGCGGAAAGCCCTTTTTCGTCGCTGCAAAAAATTTCGCGCGAATATATCGCCGAGCTTCTGCCGGTGCCCTCGACGGCGCTCGCGCCGACGACGTGGCTGGCCGAGCTGATTGCCAACTACCGGGGCAACTTCTCGGTTTCGGATGTCAACCCGCTGGCCGTGGCCGGCAAGATCGCCTGTCCGGTGCAGCTCGTTCACGGCTTGGCCGACGACTTCGTGCGCCCCCACCACTCGCAGGCGATCTTCGACGCGCTGGTCAACGCCAAGGAAAAAGACCTCTGGCTGATCGAGCGGGCGGCGCACGCGCGGTGCTACCGCGCCGCTATCGAGGAACATCACGCTCGCTTGCCGGCTTTCTTTCACCGCCACCTCGGACGCTAGGCGCGGCGGCGCGCAAGCGCCCCAAGCCGCGTTCCGGTCAGCCAGGCGGGGCGCGCTCAGCTCGCCGGGCTGGCGATGTCCGTTCGGTATCGCTTCCCCTGGAAGGCGACTGCCGCCGCCGCGGCGTAGGCCCGCTGGCGCGCCTGGGCCAGGTTGTCGCCCAGCGCCGTCACGCTAAGGACGCGCCCCCCGCTGGTGACGATCTGTCCTGACTCGTCGCGCTTCGTCGCGGCATGAAAGAGCAACACGCCGGGGTGCAGCTCCGCCTTTTCAAGGCCGGAGATGGGGCATCCGGTCGCGGCGGTTTCAGGATAGCCTTCCGAAGCCAGCACGACGCAGACCGCCGCCTCATCCGACCACTTGAGTTCCAGCGCGTCGAGCGTGCCGTCCGCAATCGCCGCCAGCGCGTCCACGAAAGGCGTCTTCAGGCGCGGGAGGATCACCTGCGTTTCAGGATCGCCCAGCCGGGCGTTGTATTCCAGCACCCGCGGCCCCTGCTCGGTCAGCATCAGCCCGACATAGAGCACGCCCTTGAACGTCACGCCCTCAGACTGAAGGCCCGTCAGCGTCGGCTGCACGATGTGGCGCAAAATCTTTCGCTGGAGGCTAGCGTCGAGCAGGTCCGGGCTGGAATAAGCGCCCATGCCGCCGGTGTTCAGCCCGGTGTCGCCATCGCCGGCGCGCTTGTAATCGCGGGCCGGGGCCAGCGGCGCCATGGCTTTGCCGTCGGTGAAAACGAGAAACGAGGTCTCGACGCCCGTCAGGCATTCTTCTAGCACGATGCGCCGCCCGGCCTCGCCCAGCTTTCGCTCGACCAGCAGCCCGTGAATGATGTCTAGCGCCTGTTCCCGATCAGGCGCGATAAAGACGCCCTTGCCGGATGCCAGCCCGTCGGCTTTGACCACCACCGGAAAGCCGTCGAGCAGGTTCGAGTCGAAAATATCTTTCGCCTCTTCAACGGTCTCGCAAACGGCGAAGGTGGCGGTCGGGATGTGATGACGCGACATGAACTCCTTGGCGAAGACCTTGCTGCCCTCCAGCGCGGCGGCGGCCCGCGACGGGCCGACGAAGCGCAGCCCCAGCCGCGTGAAGGCGTCGGACACCCCCATGACCAGCGGCTGCTCGGGGCCGCACACGGTCAGGCTGATGCCCAGGTCCTTGGCGACGGCGGCGAGCTTGTCAGGCTTTTTCAGGTCAATGTCCAGACAGGTCGCCATGCGGGCGATGCCGGCGTTGCCCGGCGCGCAATAGACCCGCTCCACCCGCGCCGATTGGAGCGTCTTCCACACAATGGCGGCTTCGCGGCCGCCGCCGCCGAGAACGAGAACCTTCATACGCGCCTCATCATCCGGCGGCGCTCCGCGCCGGGAGGGATTTGATCGCCCGCCGCGGCGAGCGCGCTCGCGCTTTGTCAACTGCCCCTGGCAGGATCCTATTTCCGACGCATCCGCGGCCTGACAAGCCCTGCCAGCTTAGCGTGACGGCGACGCGGCGGCTTCATCCAGGGAAGGGTCTTCAGGGGACGGGCGCAGCCGCGCTAGCCACTGGCTAATCGCCGCAAAAAGCGCCTCCGGCTCGGATTCCGTTAGCGGCAGCCGCAGCGTCTGCGCGCCGGCAAGCCGAGCGCCGGGCGTTTCGGCGACCAGTCGGGTCAGCGCGGCGACATCCAGGCGCGGCTTGTCGGCGAACTTGAAGCTGAGCGTACTGCCATCCCAGTCAATGGACAAGATGCCAAGCGCCGATGCCGCCTGGCGCAGGCGCGCATAGGCGAACAGCGCCAGGGCTTGTGGCGGGCGCGGGCCGTAGCGGTCGTCGAGCTCCTGCCCCAGCGCCTCCAGCGCGGCGTCATCGGCCGCCAATGAAATTCGCTTGTAGGTGCGCAGGCGCTGCCCCGCGTCGCCGATGTACGCCTCCGGCAGCCGGATGTCCATCCGCAAATTGATGTTGGCTTGAATCTCTTCCTCGACGGGCATCCCGCGCAACTCGCGCACGGTTTCATCCAGCAGGCGGCAATACAGGTCGAAGCCGATGGCGTCGAGGTGGCCCGACTGCTGCCCGCCGAGCAGGTTGCCGGCGCCGCGCAGCTCCAAATCCAGCGCCGCGATGCGAAAGCCGGAACCGAGGTCGGAAAACTCCCGAATGGCGGCCAAGCGCCGCCGGGCAACGCCGGATAGCTCGGCTTCCGGCGGCACGAGCAAGTAAGCGAAGGCCCGCCGATTCGACCGCCCGACGCGCCCGCGCAACTGGTAGAGCTGCGCCAGCCCATACTGATCGGCCTGGTTGATGAGGATCGTGTTGGCCAGCGGAATATCAATGCCGTTCTCGATGATGGTCGTCGAGACCAGCGCGTCCAGCTCATGGTTGACGAAGCGCATCATGACGGCTTCCAGCTCTTTCTCGCCCATCTGCCCATGACCGACGCCAATCCGCGCCTGCGGCGCCAGGCGCTGAATCAGCTCGGCGATGGCGTAGATGGTCTCCACCCGGTTGTGAATGAAAAACGCCTGGCCGCCCCGCGCCAGCTCGGTTTCCAACGCGCCGCGCACGACGCTTTCGGAAAACTGCGCCACGACCGTATGGATCGGCAAGCGATCGCGCGGCGGCGTTTCAATCACCGACATGTCGCGCAATCCGGCAATGGCCAGATTGAGCGTGCGCGGGATGGGCGTCGCCGACAGCGTCAAAACATCCACCTTGCGGCGCAACTGCTTGAGCCTTTCCTTGTGCGCCACGCCGAACCGCTGCTCCTCGTCAATGATGACCAAGCCGAGATTCTTGAAGCTCACGTCCTTTGACAGCAGCCGGTGCGTTCCCACGAGAATGTCCGTCTCGCCGCGCGCCGTCCGCTCCAGCGCGTCCTTGATTTCCTTCGCGGTCCGAAAGCGCGACACCATGTCAATCGTCACCGGAAACGAGGCGAAACGCTCGCGGAAAGTCTTGGCATGCTGAAAGGCCAGCACGGTGGTCGGCGCCAGGACGGCGACTTGCCGATTTTCCATCACGACCTTGAAAGCCGCCCGCATCGCCACCTCGGTTTTGCCAAAGCCGACATCGCCGCACAGCAGCCGATCCATTGGGGTCGGCGACTCCAAGTCGCGCTTGATGTCCGCCAGCGCGGCCGCCTGATCGCGGGTCAGCTCATACGGGAAGGCGTCTTCAAACTCCTGCTGCCACGGCGTATCGGGCCCGCAGGCGCTGCCCTGGACGAGCTGCCGCTCGGCATAGAGCTTGAGCAGCTCCTCGGTCATATCGCGCATGGCTCGCTTGGCGCGGGCCTTGGTCCTGGCCCAGGCGACGCCGCCAAGCTTGTCGAGGCGCGGCGCGCTCGCGTCCGCGCTCGAAAACTTCTGCACCAAATCCAGCCGCTCGACCGGAACCGAAAGCTGCTGCCGGTCGGCGTATTCCAGCACCATGAACTCGCAGGGCGGCGTTCGCCGATCGACCTGCACCTGTTGCAGGCCCAGAAACCGCCCGATGCCATGGTTGACATGGACGACGAAATCGCCCGCTTTCAGATCGAGAAAATCCGACAGGAAGCTGCCGACGGAAACCTTGCGCTTCGCGCCGCCGACCGGCGTCAGCCGAACCTCCTCGACCGAGGGCGCCTCGTCAAACAGCTCGCGCTCGACGATGAACGCCAACTGCCCGGACGGAAAGCGAAAGCCGTTCAACAGGCTGCCCACCGTGACAAAGCAGCCGGCGCGACTCGCTTCGTCCAGGGCGCGGCGCAGCGCTGGCGCGTCGGGGTAGCAGCCGGCGACGATGTCATACTCGCGTAAAATATCGCGCACCCGCTCGGCGACTCCCAGCGAAGGCATGACAAACAGCGTCGTCAGGCCGCGCTGGCGCAGCTCGCGCAACTCCGCCGCAAGCTGCGACAGGCGACCGTGAAACCGGCGCATGGACTGCGTTTTCAGCTCGATCTCGACCTGCGCGGCCGCCGCCGGAAAGAGAAAGAGCGGCGTGGCGGCGGCCGACGCGCCATTCGCCGGCGAGCAGCCGCTATCCAGCGCGCCGCTGAAGCCGGCGTCCGTCTGGTCGGCCCTGACGCCTAGCGCGCGCAGCTCGATGCGCGGCCGCGTCTCAAGCTCGGCGCGCAGCGTCGCGGCATCCAGAACGAAGCTTTCCGGCGACAGCACCAGCTCGCCCGCCTCGTCCGCCGCCGCAAACTGATCGCGAAGCTGCCGAAAATAGCTTTCCAAGACCCGCTCGACCGCCGCCGGCTCGTCAACCGCGAGCCGCGCCGCGCCCAGGTAATCGAAAAGGCTTCCGGTCAGCGGGCGCGCCAACGGCAACAGCGTTTCCCATCCGTTGAAAAGCTCGCCGCGCTCGGCCAGGGCGAGCCGCGGGCGCAGCTCCGCGGCGAAGCGGGCGTCCGCCCAATGGTCGCGCGCGCGCGCCGCCCAGGCGCGCAAGCCTTCCGGCAGCGTGGCGAACTCGCGCAGCGGCAACACGCGACAGCTTGTCCGCCGGGCAATTGAGCGCTGCGTTTCAATATCGAACTCGCGGATGGATTCGAGCGTGTCGCCGAAAAACTCCAGGCGCGTTGGATTGTCCTGAGCGGGCGAGTAAATATCCAGAATGCCGCCGCGCAAGCTGTATTCGCCCAGCGCCGTCACCGGCTCGCGGCGGACATAGCCTGTGCCGTCGAGGAGCTTGAGCAGGTCATCCAGCGGATATTCCTCGCCCGCGTCGAGCGTGACGCTGCTCACGGCGAGGTCCTGGCGCGGCGCAAGCTTTTCCGCCAGCGCGCGCGCCGGAAGGATGGTCACCCGGCTGTCGCCTTCGAGCAGGCGCGTCAGACACAGCGCGCGGGCTTCGAGCAGCTCGGGATGCGGCGGCGTCGCGGCGTAGGGACCGCCTTCCGCCACGGGAAAGACCTGCACGCCGTCGCTCGCCTGCGCGTCCAGCCCCTGCGTCAGGCGCACAAAGTAACGGACATCCGCCTCGACGAGCTCGACATCCTGAGGCGTCGGCACGACAAAGGCGACCGGCTGCCCGGTCACGGCGTGCAGCAGCGCCGGCAGGAGCGCCCGCCCGCTGCCCGTCAGGCCCGCGATGGCGCTGACCCCGCGCGGCTGCCGCAGCCGCTCGAGCAGGCGAGCGCCTTCGGGCGCGCGCGCCAGATCGCCAAACGGCGCCGGCAGCGTCAGGCGGGGCGTCACGGCTGACACGGCGGCGTTCGCTTCAGGGGCGGCGTGACAGCGCCAGCGTAACGGGCGAGGATGCGTTGCACGATGTCGGTGGTCGAGACGCCCGGCACCAGCGGGAGCGAATAGACCGCGCCGCCGTTGGATTCGACCGCTTCCCGCCCGACGATTCGCTCCACGGGCCAGTCGCCGCCCTTGACGAGGATATCCGGGAGCAGGGTCTCAATCAGCGCCAGCGGCGTCGGGTCGTCAAAGACCACGACGGCATCCACCATGGCGAGCGCCGCCAGGACCTGGCAGCGCTCTTCCTGGGCGAGAATGGGGCGTCCGGGGCCTTTGAGCTCGCGAATGGAGCGGTCGCTGTTGAGTGCGACAATCAGGGCGTCCCCCAGCCGCCGGGCCTGCCGCAAGTAGGCGACATGGCCGGGGTGCAGCAGGTCGAAGCACCCATTGGTGAAGACGACGCGCTGCCGGGCGCGTCGCCACGCCGCCCGCTGCGCCGCCAGGCGCGGCGCATCGTAGAGCTTCTCCGCCTCCGGCGGCGCGCCCGCCAGGGACGCCTCCGGCGCGGCTATGGAATCCAGGTCATTGACCATAATCGCGCAGCATCTTTTTGAGTTCGATGCAGTGCAGCTCTTCCTGCCCGATCATGGTGCGGGCAAATTCCTCGATATACACGCTGCGGTCGGCGACCACGGCGAGCAGCTTCTTGTACAGATCGAGCGCCCGGCGCTCATGCGCGAGACTTTCCTCCAGAATGTCGCGGACGCTGTGCCGGTGCGTCTCCTCAATCGCGGCGATGCGCAGGCTGGGATGCCCTTCCAGACCGGTCAGAATTTCACCCACCTGCTGGGCGTGGGACAGCGACTCGACGGCTTGTCGCTTGAAGAAATCCACGATGGGAATACGGTTGGGGCCTGTTACCATCAAAGCGAAGTGGGTGTAGCACACCACCCCGGCCAGCTCGCATTCCATGATTTCGGAAAGCAGCGCGGAAGTCTGCTCGACGTCAACATCCTCAAGAATGGCTTTCATAACTTCCAACCTTTCACGAAAGGCGTTTCACGGTTTCGGCGACGGCTTGGGGCGGCGGCCTTAGTCGCTCGGAGGGGCCGGGCGCGATGTCTGCGGCAACCCAAGATAGACCACCAGAAAGGCGGCGCAAAGAAGGGCTACCGAAAACTTGAAGACGCTCGGCGCATTGGACGGCGACAGAAAGCCCTCGATGAGGCCGGCGACCGCCAGCAGCGGGACACAGATGGCAAAGAGCTTGATGGCGGCCATCCCGCGCTCCAGCAGGGCTTCGCCGCGCGTTCGGTCGCCAGGCGCGATCAGCGCGCCGCCCATGAGAAAGCCGGCCCCGCCGGCGATGAAGATGGCCATCAGCTCGAACACGCCATGCGCGCACACGAAAACCAGAAGCGGCGTAAAGCTGTATTTCACCGCCAGCGCCAAAATCCCCCCGATGTGCAGACCATTGGACGCCAAAACGTAAAATGTGCCGAGGCCGGCGAAAATGCCCAGCGCGAACGCGCCCAGCGCGACCCGCAGATTGTTCGTCAGAATGAGCGAGGCGACAAGCTGATTCTCGCCATTGATGGCGGAGGTCCAGTCCTGACCGCGCTTAATTTGCTCCAGCGCGCCCGATAGCCCAATCGCCCCGGCAAAGGCCTCGTCATAGCAAACGAACAGCCCACCCGCGAGCGCAAAGGCGGCAAACGCCAGAAACGCCGCGAACACATAGGCGCGGTGCGCGCGGAAGAGCGCCGGCGCGTCGTAGCGGTAAAAGCGCCAGAGCTTGAGCCAACTGCCGCTTTCCGCCTGATAGATCGCGCCGTGCGCGCGCGCCGCCAGGTGGTTGAGGTAGCTGACTAGTTGCGGGTCGCGCACTTCGTGCCGAGCGATGGCGAGGTCGGCGGCGGCGCGCTGGTAGAGCCGTCCAAACTCCCGCGCTTCGTCGCGGCGCAGTCGCCGCAGCCCGCCCTTGCCGACCAGGGCGAGCAGCGCCTCCAGCCGCTGCCAGCTCGCTCGCCGACGCTCGATAAAATCTCGCTCGTAGGCCATGGGGTATGGATTCAGCGCGCCGGCTCAGCCAAGTTCCTCATACGCGATGACATGATTGGTGTAAATGCAAATGCTGGCGGCGATCTCCATCGCTTCCTCGGCGACGCGGCGGGCTGAGAAATCAGTATGCTTCAGCAGCGCGCGCGCCGCGGCTTCGGCATACGGACCGCCCGACCCAATCGCCATGGCGTCGCCGTCCGGCTCGATGATGTCGCCCGTGCCCGACAGCAGCAGCGTCGCCTTTTCATCCGCGACGAGAAGCAAGGCTTCCAGATGGCGCAGCATACGGTCGGTGCGCCAGTCCTTCGCCAACTCGACGGCGGCGCGCTGGAGCTGGCCGTGGTACTGGTCGAGCTTGGCTTCAAAGCGCGTGAAGAGCGAGAAGGCGTCGGCCGTGCCCCCGGCGAAGCCGGCGAGAATCTTGTCGTTGTACAGACGGCGAATTTTGCGGGCGTTGCCCTTGACCACATTCGACCCCATCGTCACTTGACCATCGGCGGCCAGGACGACCTTGCCGGCGCGCCGCACGGTAAGGACGGTCGTGCTGCGAATCAGCGGGCGAGTTTCGGAGGCGCGGGAGCGAGTCACGGAAAGCTTTGCGGAGAGTGGAAATGGCCGGCGCGGTTACGCGCCCTTACCGGCGCAAGGCCTCTCTAGCACAGCCCCGCCGCGGGCGCAAAGCCCCGCCGGGCGCGGCCTCCGGGGCGCCACCCCAGCTCAGCCTTCAGCGCAACCTTCAGTTCAGCAGCGGATTGGGAAGGTCTTCGTCGGGCGGCGCTAGTCGCTCGACGCGCAGGATGGTCTCGCAGAACAAATTCGAGTCGAGCAGCGTCTGCACGACGTACTCCCCGGCCTGCGTGAAGTGAAGATTGAGAAAAAACGTGACGTTGGCGTTGGAGCCGTGTACCGGCAGGCTCAGCCGCGAGGGCGTCGAGACGGCGAGCGCCTGCTGGCGTCCGGGATAGAGAATGCGCACTTCGGACAGATAATCCCCCGTGCCGCGCCAGTGATTGCAGATCGCCAAGCGCGGCAGGCCGAAGGGAATCTCCGGGACGTGGATTTCCTGAAACACGCCCATGAAGCTCAGCTTGTTGCCGACTTCGAGGCGGACATCGTCGCACAGGATTTGATAGACAAGTTCAATCGTTCTGGCGTGGCTGGTTCCGACCGCGGGCATGGCGTAGGGCGTCCTTGGCAAGCGACTTGCGCCAGCGGCGTCCAGCCGGCGCTTGCGCTCTAGTCATGCACAGTCAGGGCATTTCAGCAATGACTTTCGTCCGATGAGCAATGTAGATTGCCGTCAGGGTCGCCGCTTTGCCGCGACAAATCCTCTCGCCCGCGAGTGTTTAGCCCATGCCCCTGAAAAACGACCTGTTGGTGCGCGCCGCCCGGCGGCAGCCGGTGGAACGGACGCCGGTGTGGATGATGCGTCAGGCCGGACGCTACCTGCCGGAGTATCGTGCCGTCCGCAAGGATTTGCCTTTTTTGACGCTGTGCAAGACCGTTGACCTCGCCGTGGAGGTGTCGCTCCAACCGCTGCGCATCCTCGGCATGGACGCGGTCATCATGTTTTCCGACATTCTGATCCCGGTCGAGGCGATGGGGCTGGAAGTGCAGTTGACGGAAAAGATCGGCCCGAGAATGCCCAACCCGGTGCGCTCGGCCGCCGATGTCGAGGCGCTGCGCGTGCCCGATCCGGTCGAGACGATGCCCTTCGTCTATGACATCATTCGAGCGCTCAAGCGCGAGATCGCCGACGCCGTGCCGCTGCTGGGCTTCGCGGGCGCGCCCTGGACGCTGGCGGCGTACATGATCGAAGGCGGCAGCTCCAAGAGCTACCACCTCATCAAGACGATGATGTATCGCGAGCCAGCGGCCTTTCACCGGCTGATGGAGAAGCTGGCCGACACGCAGGCGCTTTATCTCAAGGCGCAGATCGAAGCCGGGATAGACGCCTTGCAGTTGTTTGACTCGTGGGCGGGAGAGCTGTCAGCGGAGGATTTCGCGACCTTTTCGCTGCCCTACATTCAGCGGGTGTTCGAGCAGGTCGGCGGCGGGGTGCCGCGAATCCTCTATGTCAACGGGAGCGCGCACCTGCTGGAAGCGATGGCGGCTTCGGGAGCGGAAGTCCTGAGCATTGACTGGCGCCTGGATATGGCCGAAGCGGCGCGGCGCGTGAACGGGCGCGTGGCGCTCCAGGGCAATCTCGATCCGTGCCGGCTGCTGGGGCCGCGGGAAGACATCGCGCGCGGCGTGGAGGAGATTCTGGCGAAGGCGAAGGGCGCGCCGGGTCACATCATGAACCTGGGCCACGGCATTTTGCCGCCGACGCCGGTGGAAAACGCGCGAGCGTTCATCGCCGCCGCCCAGGGCCGACCAACAATGCCGGGCTGATCGCCGCCGGGCCGCCCGCCTTCAGCGGCCCGCGAAGCGGGCAAAGCGGCCGCCGCTAAACAAACAGCCAGGTGAACAGCAGGAAGAGACCGCCGGAGAGGAGAATCGCCGCCGGCAGCGTCAGCACCCACGCCGAAGCGATCTTGATGACGGTCGCCAGCTGCAAGCCCGACCCTTTGGCCACCATCGTCCCGGCGACGCC
>CALCKX010000033.1 GCA_937966115.1 uncultured Chloracidobacterium sp.
GACCGCCCCCAGGTCGAGGACGTTGCGCGTCGCCGGATCGAAGCTCCGAATGCCGCGCTCGCAGAGGATGACCTGCGGGTTGCCGCCGGCGAGGATGTATTCCGCCGCGCCTAGGAACTCCTCGATGGTGGCCGCCAGCCCCCGTTTGAGCAAGACCGGCTTGGAAACCTGTCCGAGCGCCTTCAGTAGCTCAAAGTTCTGCATGTTGCGCGAGCCGACCTGGAAGCAGTCAAACACGTCGTAGGCGCGCTCGATGTGGGCTACCGACATGACTTCGCTGACGACGCCGAGGCCGTAGTCCCGCTTCACGGCGTTGAGCAGCGCCAGCCCTTCATCCTGGAGGCCCTGGAAACTGTAGGGCGACGTGCGCGGCTTATAGACGCCGGCGCGCAGCAGGCGAACGCCCAGCTTGGCAAGAGCTTCGGCGGTGGCGCGCAGTTGAGTTTCGGATTCGGCGGCGCACGGGCCGGCAATGAGGGCGAGCGACTGCGCCCCAACGGGGACGCCGGCAATGGCGACGGTAGCGTGGTGTGACGGAGAGCTTCGGCGAGCAAGCATCGTGGCGTTTCCTCACGGTTGAAAGATACGGCCCAAAACAAAAGCGCCGACCTCCCCGCTTGGGAAGGTCGGCGGCTCTTAGAAAGCCTGGCGGAACGTCAACTTAGTCGTCAATCGCGCACGCCGGCCGGCCGGTCGAAGCCTTCCCAAGGAAGGTCCGCCAGTGCCAATAGCCGCTAAACGTAAAGTTGCGCGCGCGCATGTGAAGACAAGAGGGAAGCAAGATATCCTGACGTTAGCGTTATGGGCCTTGAAATGCAAGCCCTATGTGCCGCGAAGGGCGCTGAGCATTGCCTGATAGACCATTTCCGGCGTCAGTTCGGTCAGGCAGCGGTGATCAATCGGGCAATCCTTGAGCTGACAAGGCGCGCAGGGAACTAGCTTGCGCGCGATGCGCGCCGTCGGCGAGAAAGGCGAAATCTGGTTGGGGTCGGTCGGGCCGAAAATCGTCACCAGCGGGCGCTCTAGCGCCGCCGCGACATAGGCCGGCCCGGTGTCGTTGCTCACTACGGCGGCGCATCGGGACAGCAGCGCCACGCTTTCCCGGAGCGAAAGCTCGCCGGCAAGGACGGTCGCCCGTTCCGGGCGGCGCATCGCGCGGCGAATGGCGTCGCACAACGGGCGCTCATGTGGCGCGCCGATGAGAAATGGTTGCAGGTCGTCCTGGTCGGCCAGTCGGTCGAGCAGGGCTGTAAAGGATGCCGCCGGCCATTGCTTGGCGCGACTGTTGGCGGCGCCGGGGACAATGGCGACGGGGCGGCCGCTGCGCTCCAGACGCGGCAGCTTGGCGGCGAGGGCGGCGTGGGCGGTCGGGGCGACCGGCAGCCGGTAGTCCGGCGCTTCGTAGTTGACCTGCGTTCGCCCGGTCAGCCGCGTTTCCCACTGCGCGAGCAGGTCGAGGTAGTAGTAAATCTGGTGCTTGCGCCGCGTCGCCGGCGTGACGGGCAGGGCGTCGGTGAGGAGGAAGCGCCGCCCTTCGGTGGCGAAGCCAATCCGGCGCGGAATGCGCGCGGCAAACGCCAGGGCTGCCGCTTCAAAGGCGTTTTGAAAGAGCAGGGCCGCGTCAAAGCCGCCGGCGCGGAGCTTGGCGACGCCGGAAAGGAATGATTCCTGGCGGCGGTCGTACAGCAGGAGATCATCGGCGAGCGGCGTGTCGGCGAAAAGGTCGGCAACCCAGGGCCGAGCCATCAGCGTCAGGCGCGCGCCGGGGAAGATGCGGCGCAGCTCGCGCAGGGCGGGCAAGATCATCATGCTGTCGCCGATCCAGTTGGTCGCGCGGACGAGCAGCCGCTGAAACGCGCCGCGCGGGAAGGCGTTACGACGGCTCATAGCCCAGGTTAGGCCGCAGCCAGCGCTCCGCTTCCGCCACCGACCATCCCTTGCGCGCCGCGTAATCCTCGACTTGGTCGCGCCCGAGCCGCCCGACGGCGAAGTAATGTGCGTCAGGATGGGCGAAATACAGTCCGCTGACGGAACTTGCCGGCCACATGGCGCAGCTTTCCGTCAATCGAACGCCAGCGTTTTCCTCCGCGCCGAGCAGGGCGAACAGCGTCCGCTTCTCCGTATGGTCGGGCGAGGCTGGATAGCCTGGCGCGGGGCGAATGCCGCGGTAGCGCTCGCGAATCAGGTCTTCGCGGGTCAAGCTTTCGGCGCGTCCATAGCCCCATAGATCGCGAACGCGCTTGTGGGCCAGCTCGGCGAAGGCTTCCGCCAGCCGGTCGGCCAGGGCCTTGGCCATAATGGAGCTGTAGTCATCGTGTTCGACTTCAAACTCGGCGCAAAGCTCGTCCAGCCCCAGCCCAGCCGTCACGGCAAAGCCGCCGACATAGTCGGCGACACCCGTTCCTTTGGGCGCGACGAAATCCGCCAGCGCGAAGTTGGGCTTGCCGTCCGAGCGCTCGACCTGCTGCCGCAGCGTATGGAAGACCGTCAGAACTTCCGTTCGGCTTTCGTCGGCGTAAAGCTCCAGGTCATCGCCCGCGGCGTTCGCCGGAAACAGCCCGAAGACCCCGCGCGGCTGAAGGCGCTTTTCCGCCACGATGCGCTCCAGCAGGCGCTGAGCGTCGTCAAACAGCTCGCGCGCCCGCTCGCCCATCGCCGGGTCATCGAAAATCCGCGGATACCGTCCGCGCAGCTCCCAGGTATGGAAAAAGGGCGACCAGTCAATGTAGGGAATCAATGCTTCGAGCGTCACGTCATCGAGCGTCAGAATGCCAAGCTGCTCCGGCGCGGCGACCGTCGCGGCGTCAAAGCGCAACTGCGGCCGCCGCGCCCGCGCCTCCGCCAGCGACAGCAGCCGCTGGCGGTCAAGCTTGGCCTGATGCTCGGCGCGCAGCGCCTCTTGCTCGCTTTGATTCGTCGCCGCGAATGCGGCGCGCTGCTCGTCGCTCGTCAGCGCGCCGATGACGCCGACCGCGCGCGAGGCATCCAGAACGTGAACGGTGATCCCGCTGTAAGCCGGCGCGATTTTGACGGCCGTGTGGAGCTTGGAGGTGGTCGCCCCGCCGATGAGCAGCGGTCGCGCAAAGCCCTGTTCGGTCATCGTCTTGGCCACGTGAACCATCTCGTCCAGGGATGGCGTGATCAGCCCGCTGAGACCGATGATGTCCGCTTGGTGTTCGCGCGCCTTTGCCAAAATGACATCGCAGGGTTGCATCACGCCCAGATCGATGACCTCGTAGTTGTTGCAGCCGAGCACGACGCCGACGATATTTTTGCCGATGTCGTGGACGTCGCCCTTGACCGTCGCCAGCAAAACCTTTTTGCGCCCGCCCGGGCCGTGGCCATTGGTTGCCGCCCGCTTTTCGGCCTCCAGATACGGCAGCAGGACGGCGACGGCCTTCTTCATGACGCGCGCCGACTTGACGACCTGCGGGAGGAACATCTTGCCCGCGCCAAAGAGATCGCCGACGACATTCATGCCGTCCATGAGCGGCCCCTCGATGACCGCCAGCGGCGCCCCATACTTTTGGCGAGCTTCCTCGACATCCGCCTCGATATAGTCCGCGTTGCCCTTGATGAGGGCGTGCTTGAGGCGTTCCTCGACGCTTGCCTGCCGCCACGCCTCATCCTTGACCGCAGCTTTGCCACCCCCTTTGACTGACTCGGCGAAGGCGATGAGTCGCTCCGTCGCGTCGGGGCGGCGATTGAGGACGACATCCTCGACGAGTTCCAGCAAGTCCGGGGGAATCTCGTCGTAAACGGCAAGCTGTCCGGCGTTGACGATGCCCATGTCCATCCCGGCGCGGATGGCGTGGTAGAGAAAGACCGAATGCATGGCTTCGCGGACGACGTTGTTGCCGCGAAAGGCGAACGACAGGTTGCTCACGCCGCCGGAAACCTTGCAGCCGGGCAGGGTCCGCTTGATGACGCGCGTCGCCTCGATGAAATCCACGGCGTAGTTGGCGTGTTCCTCGATGCCGGTCGCAATCGCCAGGATGTTTGGATCGAAAATGATGTCTTCGGGCGGGAAGCCGACCTTTTCCGTCAGAATGCGGTAAGCGCGCGCGCAGATCTCGATCTTGCGCGCCGCCGTGTCCGCCTGCCCAATCTCGTCAAACGCCATGACGACCACGGCCGCGCCGTAGCGCCGAATCCGCCGCGCCTGCTCGATGAACGTCGCCTCGCCTTCCTTGAGGCTGATCGAGTTGACGACGCACTTGCCCTGAACGCATTTGAGCCCGGCCTCGATGACGTGAAACTTCGAGCTATCAATGACAATCGGAACGCGCGCGATGTCGGGGTCGGCGACGACGAGGTTGAGGAAGCGCGTCATGGCGCGCTCGGCATCGAGCATGCCTTCGTCCATGTTGACGTCAATCATCTGCGCGCCGTTGGCGACTTGCTGGCGGGCGACGGCCAGGGCGTCCTCGTAGCGGTCGGCGCGGATCAGCTCGGCGAACTTGGCCGAGCCGGTCACGTTGGTTCGCTCGCCAATGTTGACAAAGTTGGTTTCCGGTCGAATGACCAGCGCCTCCAGCCCGCTCAAGCGGGTGTAGCGTTCCGGCGTTGGCGGTCGGCGCGGGGCGAAGCCGGCGACGGCTTCCGCGATGGCGGCAATGTGCTTGGGCGTCGTGCCGCAGCATCCGCCGACAATGTTGAGCCAGCCGCGCCGGGCGAAGTCGCGCAGCAGCGCGCTCATGATGTCGGGCGTTTGGTCGAAGCCGCCAAAGACGTTGGGCAGCCCGGCATTTGGATAACAAACCAGATAAAACGGCGATTTCTCGGCCAGCTCTTCCACGTGCGGGCGCATTTCGGCTGCGCCGAAGCCGCAGTTCATCCCCAGCGCGAGCAGCGGCGCGTGCTGCGCCGAGATGAGAAATGCCTCGACCGTCTGCCCGGAAAGCGTTCGCCCGCTGGCGTCGGCGACAGTGACTGACGCGATGACCGGAACGCGCCGCCCGCGCCGCTCGAAAACTTCCTCGATGGCGAAGAGCGCGGCCTTGAGGTTGAGCGTGTCAAAGGTGGTTTCGGGCAGGAGCAAGTCCGCGCCCCCGTCGAGCAGCCCCTCGGCTTGCTCGGCATAGGCGGCGACGAGTTCATCGAAAGTCGTGCCGCGCGCGCCTGGGTCGTTGACATCCGGCGAAATGGACGCCGTCTTGTTGGTCGGCCCGAGCGCCCCGGCGACGAAGCGCGGGCGCGAGGGGCATTCCTCGAGAAAGGCGTCCACGGCCCGCCGCGCGCACTGGGCCGCCGCGAGATTAAGCTCGTAGGACAGGTCTTCCAGCCCGTAGTCCGCCTGCGAAATGCGCTGGGCATTGAAACTGTTGGTCTCGATGATGTCCGCGCCGGCTTCCAGGTAGGCGCGATGAATGGCTTCGACGATGTCGGGTCGGGTCAGGGACAACAGATCGTTGTTGCCCTTGAGGTCCTGCGGGTGCTGCGCGAAGCGCTCGCCGCGATAGTCGGCTTCCTGGAGCTGGTAGGACTGAATCATCGTCCCCATCGCGCCATCGAGGACGAGAATGCGTTCGCGCAGGGCTTGTTCGAGCAAGCGGTTGGATGGATGAGGCATGAAACGAGCCGGCGCCAGGGGCGGGCGAGGCGATCTGGGGCTGAGCAAGCGAGCATTCTAACGGGTTGCGCCCCAGTCGGCTAGTCGGACTGTCAGCTAGAGCGCCCCCGTTTCGGACGCTTGGGCGCGTCCCCGGCCCAGGCGCGCCCGCGCGTCGTCAACGGGCGTCGTCAGCGCGCAGGGCGACCGCGCCCGTTTCCGGGTTACAGCGTCTTGGAGAAGACTGGCTGCGCCTGGTCCGCCTTCAGATAGGCGTCGAGCGCCATGCAGATGTTGCGGACAAAGGGACGCCCCAGCGCGGTGACAGTCAGCCGGTCAGGCTCGATGCGGATGAGACCGTCGGCCTGCATTGGCTGGAGCGCCGCCAGCCCGGCGCGGAAGTCGTCGTCAACCGCCGCCAAGGGCAACTCCATGTTACACATCAGGCTGCTGATGGCCGCCCGGCGCCGCTGATCGTCCGGCGTGAGCCGGTGCCCGCGGACAATGGGCAGCTCGCCCTGGTCGAGCGTCGTTTGGTAACGCCCTAGCCGAGCGTCGTTTTGCGCGTAGTAGCCGGACAACTCGCTGATGCCGCTCATCCCGAACGCGATGAGATTCGACGCCGGCCGCAGCGTGTAACCCATGAAATTCCGGTGCAGGCGCTTTTCATGAGCGGCGACGGCCAACTCGTCCTCCTCGCGCGCGAAGTGATCCATGCCAATCCAGACGTAAGCGTTCGAAGTGAGCCGTTGCCGCGCATCGTCAAACATCGCGAAGCGCGTGGTCACGTCAGGCAGGTCCTCCGTCCGAATGTGACGCTGTTTCGGGCGCAGCTTCGGCACGTGCGCGTAGTTGAAAATCGCCAGCCGGTCCGGGCGCAGCGCCAAAACGACGCTCACCGTATGCTCGAACGTGGCGCGGGTTTGCAGCGGCAGACCATAAACCAAGTCGAGATTGATGCTGTCAAAGCCGACTTCCCGACAGGCCGCGAACACGCTCCTGGTGAGCGCCTCCGGCTGGCGCCGCCCGATAGCCTCCTGCACCTGCGGCGCGAAGTCCTGGACGCCCAGGCTGATGCGCCTGAATCCCAGCGACCGGATGCGCTTGAGTTGCGCAAGCGAGGCGATGCGCGGGTCAATCTCGATGGACATCTCGCCCGTCCAGTCGAGGTCGAACGCCCCTTCAATCAAGCGCGCGAGCCGCTCCATCTGGGGCGGCGTCAGGACGTTCGGCGTCCCGCCGCCCCAGTGCATCTGAATGACGCGCCGCCGTCCGCCAAGCAGGTCCGAAACCAAAGCGATCTCGCGCGCCACGCGGTCGAGATAGGCGTCCACGACTTTGGCCTTGCTCGTGACGGCGTTGTTGCAGCCGCAGTAAAGGCACGCCATGGCGCAGAACGGCAGGTGAACGTACAGGCAGAGGTCCGCCGCGTCCGGCGCGGCCGCCAGCTCGCTGAGCGCGCCGCGGTAGTCGGCCGCGCCGAAGGTCTCCCGCCAGACCGGAACGGTCGGGTAGCTCGTGTAGCGCGGCCCGGGGCGGCTATATTTTTGCAATAAGGTTTCGAGGCTCACAAGTGCCATCGCCTGTCTCCTTGTCCGCTGCCTTGCGGCGCTGGATCGCGACCGTCTGCGGAGCTTCCGCCGGCGACGCCTGGGCCTCCGGCAGGGGCTGGGCGTCAAGGTCGCGCGGGCCGCCGCAAGCTGAAACGCTGCCCCGGTAGTCGACGTCCGCGCGCAGCGGCGAGGCGTCGCTGTTGAGCGCGGCTAGCTGGTCACGGGTCAGCACCCTGGATTCATCAAAGCCAAGGTCCACCTCGATGCCGAGACCCTTCCGCTTGACGCGGCCCAGATCATAAAACCGCTTGGTCGCCGTCATCTTCACAAAAGCTTTCAGGCAGCCAAGCATGTATTTGCGCTTGAAGGCGTCGCGGATGAATGGATATTCCAGAAAAGCCTTGCGGCTGTAAAACTTGCCATACATTTTCAAGACGCCTTTGAGCACCTCCTCGCGCTCCATGTCGTCGGGCTGCATGATGGGCGTCACAAAGTTGTAGCGCGAGTAGTCGCGCACCTCGACGCGGTCCTTGAGTTCCTCGAAGAGTTCCGAGAAAGGCCACGGCGTGTACATGTTCCAGTTCGCCATGTCCGGATTCCAATCCAGCGCCAACTGATAGGTCTCCTTGAGCGTTTCAGGCGTCTCATTCTCCAGCCCCATGATGAACTGCGCCTCGGCCACCATCCCATGGCTTTTGAGCAACTGAATGGCGCGCTTGTTTTCCTGAATGGTGGTTTCCTTGCGGAAGCGGTTGAGGTTCATCTGGGTGGCGGCTTCCGTGCCGAGCGAGACGTGAACCAGACCCGCCTTGCGATAGAGCGGCAGGAGATGCTCGTCGCGCAGGATGTCGGTC
>CALCKX010000034.1 GCA_937966115.1 uncultured Chloracidobacterium sp.
ACCTGGACGTGAAGATCAACCGGGGGTTTTACCAAAAGCCCTTTATCGGCTCGCCGGTCATCGCCGCCTTTGCGGCCTCGTTGACCGACCGGAACTCGCCGGCCGGCAGCCAGATTGACTTCAATACGCTCCGCCAAAGCCAAGTCCGGTTTTTCATCTGCGGCAGCGTGTACGGCGGCACAGGCGCCTGCGCCCTGCCCGTCATCGGACAGTTTCTCGCCCGCGAGCGCCAGCGGGGCAACCTGAGCTGGACGATTGGCGGCTGCCTGCTGATGCCCTACTTCCTGCCGCCGCCGCCGCCCTTCAATCCGCTGCCCGAAGACCGGCAGGCGGATGCGCGCTATGTGGATGAAGAAGCGCGCCGGATGGCGCAACAGTATGCCGCGCACGAGGCCTTCGCCGTCCTCAACGATGAAGAGCGCATTGCGCTGGCGCGTCAAATTCTGACCGGCTTTTACGCCGATCCGACCGACCTGCCGCTGCGGTCGCGCCACAGCCTGGTCTATTACCGCGACATCCTCGCGCCGACCTTCGATGAGCTGTACCTCATCGGCAAGCCGCAGCCGGACGCGCTCGAGCGCTGGAGCAACGGCGGGCAAACCCAGCGCAATCCGCTCAACGCGACGGAAGTCGTCGCCGCTATCGCGGCGCTCAACTATTTCGCCGGCAACCGCATCGGCGGCGGCCAGCAGTATAGCCTCGCGTCGGGCGACCCGACACTCGCGCCAGCGACGCTGCGGCTCTGCGATTTGCCCATTTACCTCGTCAACGGTCAGCCCGTGGATGCCGAAAAAGTCTTCCTGGCGACCGCCACGCTCGTCCATCTGCTGAAGCACCAGATTGATTGGGACTCGGACGCGCGCGGCTGGAGCGCCGACCCCGGCGGGCTGCGCCGGCTCTACCAGCTCGACCCAACGCGGCAGGAGCGCGACCGCCTCGCTTACCAGACGGCGCTTGACCTCATTCGCGACATCATGGCGGATATGATCGCGCCGGAGCGGACGCTGGGGTGGAACGCCGGCATCCGCATCGACCTCGACAAGCTCATCGCGCCGGGCGCGGAGAGCGCCGTCATCGAGCGCATGAAACGCCGCACGCGGCTGTTTGGGCTGACCTCCGACAACGCGCCGCAGGAGCCGCTGCGCTTCGGCAACGCGGCGGTCGAGCTGACTTCTTTCGACTTTTATGGCTGGACGCCGCCGCCGGAGTTCAAGCGCGGCGACTATGCCCGGCTCGTCTGGGCGCAAATCTTCGCCAAAGCCGGAGCGACCGCGTAGCGCCGCCGGCTTGGGAACTTGGGAAGCCGCTTATGGGACTGCTCATCAATCAGGGCATGCTCGGCGAGGTTGGCGGATTTCGTCCCCGGACGTTTTTCCCGATCGACCCGCATCGCGTCACGCCGCCCATGCCCAGCCCGCGCTTCTTTGAAACGCTGCCGACCATCTGGGCCGCCGCCTATCGGTTTCGGCAGGCCGTCGAGCAGGGCGACGAAACCGCCCGCCAGGAGTGGCTGACGCTGTTTGCGCTGCACGCGATGGGCGTGGCCTACCTGACCGAGCCGCTGACGCTCGCCACGCTGGCGCGGGAGTATCCGCTCGCGTTGCAACCGGCTTTGGAAACTACCCATCCGCAGCCGGGGCAGTTCCGCGAAGCGCAGTTTCTAAGCGTTGGCGCGACGACGCTGGGCGGCGTCTATTCCGACGTGATCTTCTTTCCGGCGCGGGCGCGCGGGCGGTGGCAGGCGGACCATTACCTGCGCCCGTACCTGAACGGCGAGCAGTTATCCTGGGAGCGCGCGCAGACCGTCCTGCTGACGGACAGCCTCGAGCGCGACCGCTGCCACCGCCATCTGCGATGCGTGGCGCGCGACGCCTTGCCGCTGAGCTTCGGAAAAATCCTCGACGCGCTGTGCGACGCGGCGTTTGGCCCGCCGCCCTATGGTCTCGAACAGGCGCCGCGGCTGTCGCCGAGTCCGACTGGCTGGACGCTCGTCCGCCCGCAAGCGCAGCCGGCGGAACTGCTGGAG
The DNA here is from genome assembly GCA_937966115.1 of uncultured Chloracidobacterium sp. Lineage (GTDB taxonomy): Bacteria > Acidobacteriota > Blastocatellia > Chloracidobacteriales > Chloracidobacteriaceae > Chloracidobacterium. The sequence goes on from CALCKX010000034.1 coordinate 2,027, forward strand.
TCGTATCCGCTGCAAAAGCCAAACGCCGGCGGCGGGCGAACCTACTTTCTCGTGGATCGCTTCCCGACGCCGGCGAGCTGGATGACGGCGGCGCTCGGGCCGGGGCGGCCGTCGCCGATGAGCTACCGCAGCTTGGGACCGAACGCCATCGGCGTGGAGACTCGCGGGCGGCTGGAAACGCTTCCGCTTGGGCCGCAGGACGAAGTTGTGGATTTGGCGAGCCTTTTTCTGAGCGACTTCGCTGGGCGCGTAGATTATCCCCGCGACGACCAGCGCCTCGCGCTCATTCATCCGGCGCATCGGCTGCACGGCTTGACCGACGCCTCGAAGGTTTCGGTCTGCCTGGCGCCAATCACAAGTCGACTACTGAGCTACTTCCCCGAACTGCTGGCGGAGGATGGCGCCGGACTGCGGGCCAAGCCGGCCTTTGACGGGCAAAGCGTGGAGTGGGACATCCGGCTCTGCGGGCGGGAGGTCCCCTGGACGGCGCGCTACTTTGAAGCGCGCGACCTCGCGGTCGCCTCGCTGTCGCTGTGGCCGCCCAAAGTCGATCCCCAGTGGCATTTTTATGCGGCGCATGGCCTGGGCGCGCGCGAACGCGCCGGACGCTGGCGGCTGGTGGATGAAGCGGGACGCCTGGGAGACATCTGCGAGCTGGGCGCGGCGCAGGATGAGTATGTCACGCTGCTGACGCCGCCGGAGACCGCCGACGCCGGCAGTCGGCCGGGAAACCGTCCGCGCGCCCTGAGCTGGTGGTGGCCCGCGCAAGGGCGCGATGTCGAGCGCGGGATCGTCTTGCTCGCCAAGCTGCCCGATGCCGGCGCTCGCCCGCCCGCTGAAGCCCACCTCGCCGTGGACTTCGGGACGAGCAACACCTCGGTGGCCTTTGCCGCCAGCGGCGTGACCGATACGCTCCGGTTCTCACTGGCGCCGCTCCGCCTGTGGAACGGGGACGGGGCGAATCGGCTCGGCTTCGCGCCCTTCAACTGGGGCGGGTCGAAGGGGTATTTCTCAACGACCTTGCTGACGCGCCGCGCCTCCAGCCTGCAAAGCGTCACGCCGGAAACGCTCGCCACGGAGCACTTCTTCGCCGCCGCCATTCCGAACCTCCATGCCGACGGCCTCAACCGGATGCTGGCGGCCACCGGCGGAACGAACGCCTGGGACTTGCATGACAGCCTCAAGTGGGATCAACCGCAAACGTCCGCCTACCGCGCGCTCTTTCTACGCTTGCTCCTGCTGTACGCGCACGCCGAGCTGTTTTTCAATCGGCGCGCGCGCGTGACGGACTACACCTTTACCTTTCCGCTGGCGATGAGCAAAGCCGACCGCGATGTTTTCCATGCTCAGAACCAGCGCAGCATTGGCGTCATTCAGCAGCTTTGTCACGGCGAGCGGCGCTTTGAAGTCGCCGCCCGCTACCGGGCGAACGTGGACGAAAGCGCGGCGGCTGCGGCCGGCGCCAACCTGCCGCCGAGCGCAGATCGGCTCGACTTGTTCATTGACGTGGGCGGCGGCACCGCCGACATCGCGGTTCGGCGCGGGACGGACATCCTGGTTCTCGACAGTCTGCGGCTGGCCGGGCGGCAGTTTTTCCGCGCCGCGGAGCAAAACCTTTCGCCGCGCGTGAAGCTGCGCCGCGCGAGCGTGTTTCGCCGCCACCTGGGCCGGCTTCTAGCCCCGGATGACGCCGCGCCCGCCGAGACGGACGTGGGCGACATGCCGGGCATCCGCGAGCACGGCCTCAGTCTGCCGACATTTTATCTCCTGCGCGTCAACGAGTTGAAAGCCGAAGCGTTCGGGCAGCGCGAGCGCGATATCCTCAAGCGGCAGCGTGACCATTCGCTGCCTGAGGGCCAGAGCTACCGCGACGCCTACCAGCGGTTTTTCGCGCAGATGTTTTTCCGCCACTTGCTAGCTTACGGCATTGTGCAAGCGGCCGCCGCGGCTATCGAGCGTAACCTCACGCCGGCGGAGTTACCATACGGCATTCAGCTTGTGCTGGGTGGCAACGCTTGGGGGCTCCTCCTGTTTGCGGACTTCGAGCGTTCCGGCACCGCGTTACACGCGGAAGCCGAGGCTTTGCTGACGCGGATCAAGCAGCGCGGCGCTGCCGGGTTGTCACCCGAAGCTAAGTCCTGTTTGGACGGCTTGCACATTCACGACGTCGCGTTGCTCAACGAAGGCGACATCAGCCGCGCCAAGACCAACGTCCCAATCGGGGCGCTGGCGGTGTCGGCGGCGCAAACCGTCAGCCGCCGCGTAGCCCCATTTGCCGGCGTGAGCCTGCCGGAAGTGGTGGTCAGCGACGGAGCGGCTGAGTCGCCGGCGCGTCCGGTGCGGTGGTTCAACCGCTGGAGCGAGCCAGACCTGAAGCGCCTGTTTGCGATGGAGCCGGATACCGACATTCGGCAGGTGACAATCCGGCCGCCCGGCACAGTTCAACCACTGGACGACCTGTTGACCCTGTTTACCTCGCGCGGGTCAACCGACCTCATGCCGCAGAAGAAGTGGGCGACCGTGAACGGCTATCTGTCCGGCAGCCGCCATTATCCGGCCTTGACCCCCCTGGCGCTCTTTCTGACGGGCGTGCTCTATGCCGACCCGGACCTCAAGCTAGTGACGAGCCTGCCGGATCAGCCTTACCCGATAATTGAGGCTATGGCGCGCAAGGCCGGGTTTTATGATGACCAGCCGCCGCTCGCCGACGAGCCGGAGCCGCGCCGGCAGCAGGCGATGACCTACGAGTGAGGCGGGTGACGCCGGTTCCGCCGAGGAGGGAATGGACATGGGGGCACTCGCGCTCACGGCCGTGGCAGTCGCGCTCTTGAGCCTACTCGGCATGGTGGCGCTGTATCTGATTGTGATTCGTCCGCTCCAGGTTCGGGAGCGCGAGCGAGCGGAAGACACTGCCCAGTGGCGCCGGCTCGCGACGCGGCTTGACCGGCTCGAAGAGCGGCTTCAGTCGTCTGGCGAACGCCCGACCGACCGGAGCGGCGCCAAGCTGGAAGCTGACATCCAAAGGCTTTGCCAGGAGTTGGACTACCTGAAAAGCAAGCTTTCGACCTTGCTGACGCCGCCCGAGACGCCGCCGCATCCGCTGCCGAGCTTGGCGGCGGGACTCGCCCCCGCCGCTGCCCCGCCAGACGCCCCCAGGCCGTCGCCAAGCCTGCATCCCTTTGAAAATCAACGGGTTTCAGATATCGTAGCGCGTTATCGGGGGCGACTGCGGGCGGGTCACATTGACGCGCTCACGCGACATTTTTCGCCCGTGCCGAGCGGCTTGTTTTTAGAGCTAGAGGAGCGCGGCGAGCGGCTGGTCTTTCCGGCGCAGGAAATCATCTACGCCGGCGATTTCGAGCAAAACTACAGCTTCGCCTACGACTGCGCCCAGCCGGGAAGCGGGTATGTGGTGGTTGTGTCGCCCGCGCGGCTTGACGCGCAGGGGCAGGTCATCGCCCGCGGGCGGCTGCGCGTCGAATAGCCCGCGCTAACCAAGCCGACATTCGGCAAGCGAGCGGCGAACCAAAATCAGGCACCCGGTCGCGGTGTAGTTATGGGCGTGCAGCGTGCCAGCCTCCGACCGAATGTAATCGCCCGGCCCCAGCGTTTCGTCGCCGACGACCAAATCGCCCTCCAGGACGAAGATTTCCTCCATCTTGAGGTGGCGGTGCGGCGGCATCGCCATCCCTGGCGTCGCCCGCACCAGCGCCAGCACGGTATCCTCGGCTTCATCTTGGTATAGCACGCGCGTCAGCCATCCAGCCTGAAGCGGGAGCCACCGGGCGGCGGCGGCGCGCGAAATTGCCGAGTAATGAATCGCTTCCGCGCCGGCCGGCTCGGGCAAGTCCGGCGCGCCGGATTGAAGCGCGCTCATGAGCCGCTCGCGCAAACGAGCTGGCGGCGGCGCCGCCGCCGCGCTCAAAAAGCCCGCGATGAGGCGGCGGGTTTCCTCCAGAAGCTCGCCGCGCAAGCGCGCATCCCGCGCCAAGTCGGCTTCGAGCCGCCATCGCTCATCGTCGCTGAGCAAGCCGAGCGCGTAACCCAGCAACGCTTCCCAGGGTCGCTCGCTGTCCTGCGCGTCATCCTGGTCGCCAATAACATCGGTCGTCATAGCCATCCCTTCTGCGCCGCCGCCCGCAGCCGACGTCGCAAGTGTTGCAGCGCCAGGCGAATGCGCCCTTTGACCGTTCCCAGCGGGAGCGCCAGGCGGTCAGCGATTTCCTGATTGGTCAAGTCGCCAAAAAACGTAAGCTCGATAACCTGCCGCTGATTCGGCGACAGGGACTGCACGGCCGCCCGGATGATTTCCTCCTGCTCGGCTTCGAGTAACGCGCTTTCCGGATCGCCCTCGCTCGTCGCCAGCTCGAGCGGCGACGGCGCGGCGTCGCTCGCCGGCTCGTCAATCTGAACGCGGCGGTCGCCGCGCCGCGCGCGAAGGCGATCGATGGCGCGGCTGCGCGCCATCATCAAGAGCCAGACTAAGGGGAGCCCGCGCTGGACATTATAATCCTTCGCTCGCCGCCAAACTTCAAGATACACCGCCATCGTCGCCTCTTCCGCGTCGCTCTCATCGCGGAGAATACGCTTGGCGACGCCGAAGACCTGCCGGGAAGTCGCGTCATACAACTCGCCCATGGCTGAATGGTCGCCATTGGCAATGCGACGAATCAAATCCAGCAACTGCGCGTCGGCAGCTTGTTCGCGAGTCACCTGTTTCGATCTCCTAATGATACGGAAGTCAGCGCGAAAGCGATGTATGTCGCTGCGGCGAGGCTAAAAATATTTCCGCTCGCCAGCGCGCAATCTGAAGGCTGCGCCGCCCGCAACCTTATGCATTGTCCGCGCGCCTTGCAATTGCCGCCCCATTCCCGCGCCTGGCGGCCGAGAAAGCTTGCCGCGACTCAGGAATGGGCTTGGCGGCGGCGGACTCGAATCTCGGCTAAAAATCCGGCGCCGATGGCAGCCCGTGGGCGCCGCCCAGCCGCCCGCTTTTCGCCTTGGCTTTCGCCTTGGCGCGCGCTCGCGGAAACCAACCCGGCGGCTAAGCGTGTAAGCCAGCCAGCGGTCAGGTCTCCCCCCCAGAGCCAGCCGCAAGTATGGTAGAAATGGCAACGCGCCAGCCCGCTGGAGGGGCGCGCGCGAACCTTACGCCAACCTTACGCGGCGGCGCTTACCGATGACCTTGATGCGCAAACGCACAATCCTGCTCGCCCTGCTGGGGATGGCGCTGGCGCTCTCTGGCGCGCTGGCGCTGGGCATCCGGTGGGCGACGACCGGTGGCCTCGACGACTGGGCGCGCCGGCGCTTGATTGCCGAGCTTGAACGCCAAACCGACATTCGCGCCGAAATTGGCGAGCTGCGCCTGCATTTATTCTCGACCTCCGTTGAAGCCAGCCGCATCGCCTGCTTCCTGCCCGGCGACGCCGAGCCATTCCTGACCGCCGACCGCCTGACGGCGGAAATTGCCGTCGAAAGCCTGTGGCGACAGCGCTTTTCACTGCGCCAGGCCGCGCTCGACCGCCCCGCGCTCAACCTCGCCTTCGATGAGCGCGGCTTCAACTTGGCGCGAATTCGAATGCCCCCGCGCCGCGAGCGAAAGCTTCCGCAGGAGCCCGACGAGCCGCTGCTCGATGAAACGCTCCGCGGCGGGCGCGTCGTCGTTCGGGATGGTGTCGTCCGCATTGGCGCGACGGCTTACGGCGTGACGGGTCACATTGCTGATTTCAAGCTCTTCGGCTACGCGGGCGATGGGAAAACGGCGCGGATCGAGGCCGGCTTTGAGCAAGGCAGCGCGCAGGTGACTGACGCCAAGGGCGAAACGCGCTCGCTGCGCGACGCCCGGTTGCGCCTCGCGGCCGAGGTCAAAAAAGACGCCGCCGACATTACCTCGCTCGTTCTGACGACGCCGCTGGGCGAGCTGACGGCGGCCGGGGAAGTCCGCTGGCCGCAGGAACAAATCCGTTACGCCGGGAACGCCTACCTCGCGCTCGACCTGGCGCAGGCCAGTCAAAGCCTGCTGGCGGGGCTGCCGCTGGCGGGGCGCGTCCAAATGCCGGCCCGGTTCAGCGGCGACGCGGAAAGCTTCACGCTCGAAGGCAGTCTCGAGCCCCTTGCCGGGCGGCTTTTCGGCGCGGACGTCGCCGGCTTGACCGCTGACTATCAGCTCGCCGCCCCGTTTGAAGGCTTTCCGACGCGCGCCGAAGCCGATGTCAAAGCTGAACGGGTCGCCTTTGGCGGCTACGCGCTCGATGGCTTCGGCGCGCATGTCGCCATTTCGCCGACCTTCGCGGATGTGACCGAGCTGACAGCGCGCACGCTGGGCGGACGGGCGGGCGGACAAGCGCGGCTGGCCTATTCAACCGGCGGGCGCGACCGCTCGAGCGTCAAGCTCGCGGCGCAAGGCCTGGACGCGGCGCAGCTTGCGCGCCTCGCCGGCCTCCCCTGGCGCGGGCTTGCCGGGCGCGGCGACATCCAAGCGGAGGCGAGCTGGCCCGGCCTGGACGCGCGGCAAGCGAGCGGGCGAGCGCAGGTCAAATTCGCCGGTCAGGCGAAGCCGCCCGCTGACGTTCCCGACGCCGACCCGCTGCCGCTTTCGATGGCAGCGCGCCTGGCGCTGACGCCCAGCGCCATCCAGATCGAATCGCTGACGACCCGCATCGGCGATGGCGCGCTGACGGCTTCCGGGCGCTACCTCTGGCGCGCGAAAGAGACCGACCTGACGATTGACTACCATACGCCCGAGCTGGCTCAGGCGCAGACGCTGGCCCAGCGGCTCGGACTCGCCATTCCGGCCCTGACGACGCAAGCCGAAGCAGCCAAGCTGGAGCTGCGCGGCGCGGGAGACGTCACGGCCCGGGTCACGGGCAAGCTGGCGGCGCTGTCGGTCGCCGGAACCGCCAGCGCAAGCGAGATTCGCGTCAACGACCAGCGCATCGGCCACGCCGCCGTCCAGTTTGAGGCTTCCCCGGCGACGCTGAGCATTGCCGAAGCCACGCTCATCCAGCCGGACGGCGGCTGCCTCATCGCCAGCTTCGATGGCGGCTGGACGGACGCCCAGCCGACGCGCGTCAGGCTCAAGGCCTATGAACTCAAGCTCGCCTCGCTTGGCGCGATTGCCCGCTCCGCGCCAGCGACCAAAGCGCTGGGCGATCAACTGACCGAGCTCGGCGGACGCGCCGACAGCGACCTTGACCTGACTGGACTGCCTACGCTGAAGGCGCTTCAAGCCGGGCTTGCGCTGCGTGATTGGACAAAGGCCTTCGAGCAGGTTCGCGGCAAGGGGACGCTGGCGCTCACAACGGTCCAGACGCCGCTGGGCGAGTTAAGGCGCGGCGAAGCCCGGCTGTCCTTCCGGGACGACGGGCTGACGCTGGACGGCATCGTGGCCCGCTTTCCATCCGGCGTCATCAGCGGCCAGGGCGACTATCGTCCAGCGGACGGGGCCTATCGCGTGGCGTTGCGCTCGGACGGTCTCGACGCGGCCGCCCTGGCCCGCGCGCTAGGCAGGCCCGACGCGCCGCTGGCGGGCGTAGCGCGGCTCGACGCGACGTCCGCCTCGACCGTCAGCCGCTTCTTGTCGAACCGCCTCGACTTTACGGTAAAGCTGACCAGCGACCAGCTCACGATCGGTAACGACGACTTCAAGGATGTCCGGCTCGCCGCCACGAGCGACGCCGCCGGCGAAAAGGCGACGCTGACGCTGACGGCGCAGTACCGCAATTTGCCCTATCGCGCCGACGCGACCGTGACGTACCTCGACCCGGACGGCGACCTGGCGTTGCTCGTCGAAAGCCAGTTCGACTTCGATCAGACGCCGTTGACGCCGGCGCTGGCGATTTTTGACATCGGGCCGCAGAACCTCAGCGGCGAAGTCACCGGACGACTGCGGCTGGCGGGGCCGCTGTACGCCGTGAATCCGGCCACGGACGAGGGCGGCTTCACAACGAGCAAGCTGCTGTTGACCGCCGACTTCTCGATGCTGCGCCTGGCGGTGCCGCTCGGCGTGCCGGGCGCGACGGCTGACAACTACGTGGTGGTCAATGACGGGCCGCTTCAGTTCTCGGTCAGCGACCGCGCGCTGGACTTCAAGCAGTTTCGCCTCAAGGATGAAAAGGGCGATACAACCTCCTTCGCCCTGAGCGGGCGGCTCGGGCTGACCGGCGGGCGCGACGCGGTGACGGCGGAAGGGCAGGTTGATCTCAAGCTGTTGCGGGCGTTTTCAAGGCGCGTCACATCGAGCGGGCGGCTCACGATCAAGGCCAAGGCGAGCGGAAGCCTCTTGAATCCGCGCCTGACCGGCTACACCGACATTGACGACTTCGGCCTGCGGATCGCCGACGTTCCGCTGGCGCTCGAAAACGGCGGCGGACGCATTCTGTTCAACGCGAATCGGGCGCAAATCGAAACGCTGACGGCCGATGCGGGCAGCGGCAAAATCGAAGTCACGGGCGGCGGGATTTTCGAGCGGCTGACCGATGTTCGGTGGCGCTTCGGGCTGCGCGCCGAAAATGTCCGCGTGAAGTACCCGCGCGACATTCGCTCGCTGGCCGACGGCAACTTGGTCTTGCAGGGCAACCAGTCGCTCCAAGTGCTCAGCGGCGTCATTCGCATCAAGCGGGCTGAATACACGACCAACACCGACTTGGCGACGCTGGCGCGCACGCAATTCGTCGGGCTGGGCGGCGTTGGCAGCTCGCTTCAGACGCGCTCGAACCGCGCCGCGTTCACGACGCTCGACGTGCGCGTTGAAGCCCCCGACACGCTGTTTATCCGCAACAACATCGCGGATGTCGTCGGCTCGGCTTCGCTGCGCCTGAGCGGCTCGGTGGATGACCCGGATGTGTCCGGACGGATTCTCATCACGCGCGGACAGCTCGAATTTCGCAACGACCGCTTTGAAGTCACGCGCGGCGTCGTTTCCATCCCCGAAGGCCCGACCGGGACGACGTTTTACGACATTCAAGCGGAGGCGACGATTCAGGGCTACCGCATCATCGTCGGATTGACCGGCACGGCCGACAACTTCAACCCGATTCTGCGCTCCGAGCCCAACCTGCCGCAATCAAGCATTCTATCGCTGCTGGCGACCGGAACGCTTCCGCCGCCCGACATCGCCAATACGACGACCGCCGCCCAGCAGGCGAACGTGAGCGCCGCGACGACGCTGCTTTCCGAGCTGCTGACCGAGCGCATCGAGGAGCAAACCGGGCGTCTCTTCGGCATCAATCGGTTTCAGATCGACCCCTTGCTGGTCGGCCGCGGCGGCGACCCGACGGCCCGGCTGACCGTCGGGCGGCGCATCACGAATGATCTGAGCGTGACCTTCTCAACCAATCTGGCGACGGCCGAGGAGCAAATCATCCTCATCGAGTATCGCCTGCGCAATAATCTCTCGATCATTGGCCTGCGCGACCAGCTCGGAAACTTTGGCTTCGACGTGCGCGTGACGAAGCGGTTCTAGCGCCTGCCTCCGCGCCGCCACGCTCGTCCGGCGCGGTCGGAGCGGCAGGCTCGTCCGAAAATGACCCTTCCGGGTGAAAATGCTGGCGGATGGCGCGGGCGCGCGGCTCGCCGACAAAGGGGATCATTTCGGCGACGCTCGCCCGCCGAATGTTATCCAGGCTGCCGAGATTGCGTAACAGGCGATTCTTGAGCTTCGGCCCAATGCCGGGAATGGCCAGCAGCTCCGAATCGAAATCCCGCAGCGCCCGCCGCTGCCGGTGAAACGCCACCGCGAAACGGTGCGCCTCATCCCGAATCATCTGCACGAGATGCAGAATCGGCGAGTGTCGCTCAAGCTGGAGCGGGTCCTGCTCCCGCCCCTTGACGAAGATAATTTCCTCGCGCTTGGCAATCGAGGCGAGCGGCAGGGCTTCCAGGTCAAGCTCGCGCAAGGCTTGCGCCGCGGCGCTGAGCTGCCCCTTGCCGCCGTCCACAAGGACCAGGTCGGGCAGGGGCTTTTCCTCGCGCAGGAGTCGCGCGTAGCGACGTCGGACGACTTCGCGCATCGAGGCGAAATCGTCTCCGCCGGTCGCCGCCTGGATGCGAAACTTCCGGTACTCGTCCTTGGCCGGCTGCCCGTTTTCGCACACCACCAGCGACGCCACGGCTTCCGCGCCCTGAATATGCGAGATGTCGAAGCACTCAATCCGCGCCGGAAAGCGGGGCAGCTCCAGCAAGTCGGCCAACTCGTCGAGCACGCGCGCCAGATCGGGCTTGAGCGTCCGAAACCGCTGGTCAAACGCGATGCGCGCGTTGCGCTCAACCAACTCGACCAGCTCGCGCTTCTGTCCCCGCTGCGGCGTCAAAATACGCACTTTGGCAGCGCGGCGGGCCGAGAGGAACGCTTCCAGCACGTCGCGGTCAGCAAAGTCATGCGGCGCGTGAACCTCATGCGGCACGTAGTTGCCCAGGGCGTAATACTGCGTGAGCGCCTCGCCGAGAAACGCCGCGGCGTCAAAGGCGGAGTCCGCCGGCAGGTCCTCCCAAAAGAATTCGCGCCGTCCGATGATGCGTCCCTCGCGCATGGTGAAGAGCTGCAACGCCAGTCGCGCCCCGTCGCGGTGGTAGCCGAAAATATCCGCGTCGGCGGCGTTCTTGAGCAGCATCTTCTGCGTCTCGCCCAGCCGCTCGACCAGCCGAATCTGGTCGCGGTAACGGGCGGCCTGCTCAAAGCGAAGCTCCTCCGCCGCCCGTAGCATGCGGGCCTCAAGCTCAGCCAGCAGCTCCTTGTTCTTGCCCTCGAAGAACAGCTTCACGTCGCGGACGGCCTCGGCATAGTCCGCTTTGCCGCAGAGGTCGCGGACGCAGGGCCCCAGGCACCGCTTGATGTGGTATTCCAAGCAGGGGCGCTCGCGCTTGCCGTCAATCTCGATCTCGCACGTCCGCAGCTGAAACATCTGGTTGACGAGCTTGAGCGTCTGCTGCGCCAGCGCGGCCGGCAGATAGGGGCCGTGGTAGAGCGCCCCATCATTGAGCACGCGCCGCGTCTTGATCACGCGCGGAAATGGCTCGTTGAGCGTCAGCTTCAGGTGCGGATACTGCTTGTCATCCTTGAGCAGGACGTTGTAGCGCGGCTTGTACCGCTTAATGAGGTTGCTTTCGAGCACCAGCGCCTCGACTTCCGTATCCGTGACGATGAATTCGAAGTCGCGGATGCGAGCCACGAGCTCCTGCGTTTTCGGGTCGCGCTGGCGACTGGATTGAAAGTAGCTGCGGACGCGCGCGCGAAGGCTCTTCGCTTTGCCAACGTAAATGACCGCGCCGCTCGCATCCTTGTGCAGATAGCAGCCAGGACAGGCCGGCAGGCTGGAAAGCTTTTCGGCAAGGGACATAGCGCCTGATTATGCGCGCGCCGGCCGGCTTTCCTCAAGCGGGTCGGCGAGGCCAGGCCTCGCGTTTGCCGACCGCCTCAGAGCGATCCGGGGCGCTCTGGCGGCGAGCTGCCCGTTCCCGACGCGGCCCCGGGCCGCTCCGCCAGCGCCCGTCGCTGCCGAGCCAGGCCAGGAAAGATACGAGGCCATCCGGGACGACGATGCGGGCTATTTCGAGAGGGCGTCGCTCGCGCCGTCAAGCAGCATCCGCGCCATCTGCAGGGCGGCGCGCCGCGCCGCGAGGTCCTCATCGGCGACGGAAAGGCGCTCCAGGCGGGTCAGGTGCGATTCCAAGTCATAGCGAATCCGCGTCAGCGCCTTGCGCAGCTTCGGGTCCTGCTCACCCTTGGCTTCGGCCACGGCGTCGATCTTGTCGGCCAACTCTTCGAGAATCCGAGCATAGGCCAGCAGCAACTGCCGCGGCGTTCCACTGGGCGGGTCGCCCCAGTCCTCGCGCTTGCGCTGCGGCTGGTCGGGGCGACCTTCGAGCGCGTCAAGGCGGCGCGTGGCCAGCTTGAGAAAAACCTCCGCCCGGCGGTCTATTTCCTGCGCCTCGCGAATGCGCTCGATTTCTCGCTCGTTCAGCGCGTCATCGCGTCGTTGATGCGCAATGAAGCCGCTGACCGCCAGCGCCAGCAGCGGCAATGCGGCAAGCCAATAAAGCTCGCTCCGTCGAAAGACGCGCGCCATCGTCAGGTCCGCCGTCACTCGGCAGTCGTCTCGATGCCTGCCTTGAGAAACTCGCCCCCGAAAAAGACATTGAGCGACTCGCGCCGAATGGCTTTGGCGCGGTTCAGCGCCTGCCGGACGCAACCCGCGTGACATTCCGGCATGGCGGTCGCCATCCATTCGAGCAGCGGGAGATGCTGCCGCAGCGTCGTCTCCAGCTTGCGCAGCATCTGCTGGCGCGTTTTTTCCTTGGCGGCTTGTCGCGCGCAGCCCTGCGCGTAATCAATCACGCCGGTGTAAACGCGCAGCGCCTGGGCGGCGGCGTCAAAGTTTTCACGCTTGACCGCTTCGGCAGCGATGGCGAGGCGGCCGGCGCCAATCTTCAGACAAGACTCGAAGTGATCCTTGGGACTCGTTTCCTTTTCAAGCGCTTGCCGCTCGGCTTCGGAAAGCCCAGCGGGCGGCGTCATCGCCCTTGCCGGCTCATCCGCCCAGACGCTGAAGCCAAACGCTCCGATCCAAAGCCAGAGACTCAGGATTCGGCGCGCCTGACGACCGCCGCGCCACAACGTCGAATGCCGCATCGTCATGCCCTCTACAGGTAGGGAAACCGCTGACCGACGCTGCCGCCGAACTACGGCTTCCGTGGTTTCGATTGCTCGGCCTGCCGTCTCAAACGAGGCAGCCGAAGGTGAATCTTCTCAATTTCGAGTCGGTGGTGAACGCCATCGGCGCTGGCGAGAAAAGCCTCATAGGCTGCCAGCGCCGCTCTGTAGTCGCCTATCTTGTCATAACAAACGCCGAGAAAAAAGTAGGTTGCGGCGACTTCGGGCTGTCGGCGGCGCAGAATTTCAAAGTTGCGGGCGGCCTCGTCAAAGCGCTCCAGCTTGAACAGCGCCGTCGCCAGCCCGGCGCGCGGCGCGATGGCTTCGGGATCGCGCGCGACCAGCGGCGCGTAGGCGGCGGCGGCCGCAGCGAACTTGCCGGCGCGGAGCATTTGCGCAGCTTGGGCAAGGGCGGCGGCGCCGGTCGTTTCGGCTTCAAGCGCGGCGAGCCGCGCATCGGTCGGAAAGGCGACGCGCGCCGTTTCGAGAAAGGTCTGCGCCGCGGCGGCGCGGTCGAGCTGAAGCAGCGCGTCGGCGATATCGCCGGCCAACGCGCTTTCCGGCGCGGCGGCGTACGCCGCTTGCCAGTCGGACAGCGCCGCTTCGAGCGCGCCCTGCGCGGCGTAGGCGTCGCCGCGGCGGCGGCGCGCTTCCGCCTGGCCTGGCGCCCGGGCGATGGCGTCGGACAAGGCCGCGACGGCGTCGGCGGGACGCCCCATCCGAAGCAGCGCCTGCCCGCGGAGGGTCTGGACTTCCGCCCCAGCCTGGGCGCCGTCCAGCGGCGCGAGCAGGCCAAGCGCGTCCGGGGCGGCGTCGCGCGCCAGCGCCAGCCGCGCTAGTTGCAACCGGGTCGGCGCGTCGCCCGGGTCGAGCTCAAGGGCTTTGGCCAGCGCCCTTTCCGCCTTCGCGGCGTCGCCAATGGCCAGCGCCGCCGCGCCAAGCCGCTGCCAGCCGCGCAGGAAATCCGGCTGCAGCGCCACGCATCGCTCGAAGGCGGCGACGGCTTCCGCCGGACGACTCAGCCCCAGCAGCGCCATCCCGCGCTGGAAGTGAATGGGCGCCAGGGCGTCATCGAGCGCCAGGGCCGCGTCATACAGCCCCAGCGCCTCGCTGAGCTTCCCTGCCTGATGAGCATTTTGCCCGGCTTCAAAAAGCGTTGCCGCCCGCCCCGATGGCTCGCCGGGCGACTGGGCCGGCAGCGCGGCGCTCCCGGCGCCCAGCCAAAGCCAGCCGGCGAGCAGCGCTCGCGCCCATTGAGCGCGGCGGCGAGCGGCCGGCGCTGGCCGCTGGCGCTCGCCTGAGGGCCGCCGCTCAGGGGGCTGCCGATCAGGGGACGGCCGGTCAAATGGCGCGGCTGGCTTCGGCGTCATCCATTTCCGCGGCGATATCATCCGTTTCAGCCTCATCTTGCTCAGCCTCATCTTGCCCAGTGAAAGCCGGGGTCGCCCGCCCAGTCAGCAGCGCCGCCCTGAGACTCACCTCGAAGGGATAGTCGCCGCGGTCGCGGTCAATGAGATTCCGCAGCGAGTCCTTGACGGCGTCGAGATACGCCGGCGGCACAATCGCCAGCCAGCGGTCGAGCCAGTATTCGGCAATGAGCGGCGATTCGAGGAATTCTTGTCCGCTGTCAAACTTGAAAGTTTCTTTCTCGACCGTGATGTTGACGCCATGGAGCCCAGCCGCGGCCGCCTGCGCGCTCAAGTCGGCCTGCGTCGGGTGGATGCGGAGCATGGTTTCAAGCGGCGCGGCCAGCGTCTCCGCGAGGCCGCATTCGTAGAGCGCCTCCCAGAAAATCGAGAAAAACTCGTCAAAGCTGCCGCGCGCGACGACATAGGCGGCAACCTGCCCGTCCTCCCCGACCTGCTCGCGCAGCAGCGCCAGCATCGGATCGAGCGCGTCGGCGGCGAGCAAGGAAGCGTCTCCCACGACCAAGTCGTAGCCATCCTCGACCGGGTCCTCGGCCAGGTGGCGCGTCTCCATCAGGCGCAAGTTGTCGAGCTTAGCGACCTGACGCTTGTCGCGAGCAATCTGGAGGCGCGCCGGGTCGCTTTCGCTAGCCGTCACGGTGCCCGTCTCGCGCAGCCGATGGGCTAGCTCAATCGCCAACCCGCCAGTGCCGCACTCGATGAGCAGGATGCGCCCGCTGTCGGGCAGGGTCACGGTTTCCGTGAGCAGTCGGTCAAAGCATTCACACCACAGCGGCGCAATGGCGAGGTCATGCACGAAGGCGCGCGCCCGGTTGTCCAAATCTGACATGGCGTTGAAATCCTTCCAGCGAGTCGCGGGGGAGAGCCGAGCGGGGGCGGATCAGGCGGCGCGCTCAGGTCGCCCCAGCCTTCATCCATGGTATCGCAATCCGTTTGACCGTCCACCCTCTTCGGCGTAAAATGTTCCGCGGTCTTGTTTTATGTTTTAGGGTAGCGTCCTTCAGGCTATGCTCCGCCACTTCTACCCAAGCTGCGCTCAATCGCTTGCGCGGCCCCTTCTTCGTCATTCAGGAGGTCATCACTGTGGGATTCAAAGTAGGCGACAAAGTGATTTATCCCAATCACGGCATCGGCGTCATTGAAGTCATCAAGCGCATGGAGTTCGATGGCGTCGAGATAGAATTTTATCAGCTGCGCCTCAATGGGAATAACACGACCGTCAATGTCCCAGTTGACAAAGTGCAGTCCATTGGCATTCGAACGCCGATTAAGACTGTTGACGGCGAAAAGCTTCTGAAGCTGCTCGCGACCAACTTCGTCGCGCCGTCTTCCGATTGGAAGGACCGTTTCAAGGAATTCTCAGAGAAGATGCGCACGGGCGACATCTTCAGCGTGGCGGAAATTCTCAAGCACCTCACCTACTTGGGCAGCCTCAAGCCTTTGTCATTCCGCGAGAA
>CALCKX010000035.1 GCA_937966115.1 uncultured Chloracidobacterium sp.
GCGTGAAAATACAGCTTGGCCGGCTTGAGCCCCGGTGGCGGATACTGCATGTAGCGTCGCCATTCGTTCGAGCCGGTTTGAAAGACGTAGGCTTCCGGGAGTTCCGGGTCGGGCGCGTCCTTGAGGTGATGGGCAAAGAACTTCGCCTCGATCTCGCGGCGGTAAAACTCGGCGGTCGGCTGCCCGAAATCAATCGCCCCAAGCCGGCGACCATCGCCGCGCGCCCAGCCGCCGTGCGACCACGGACCCATCACGAGCAGGTTGCAGATGTTCGGGTTGCGTTGCTCGGCGCTCGCATAGAGCTTGAGCGGCCCGTATAAGTCCTCGGCATCAAACCATCCCCCGACAAAGAGTACCGCCGGGGCGACACGGTGCATATGGGGAACGAGATTGCGCGACTGCCAGAAGACGTCGTAGTTCGGATGCGCCGCCATTTCGGTCCAGAACGCGATACTGCCCTTGAAATAGCGTTCCTCGATATGGCGCAGGGCGCCGACATCAAGGAAAAATCGATAGGCGTCGGGCGTTGGAAAGCGAAAGCCGGGCGCGCTTTTCGTGGTCGGTGCCGGCCGGGCCTGGCCGAACGATGAAAAGAACGTGAATGAGTCAATGAGAAAGAACGCCCCGTTGTGGTGCATATCATCGCCGATGAACCAGTCGGCGATGGGCGCCTGCGGCGAAACGGCCCTGAGCGCCGGATGCGCGTCAATCATGCCGGCGGCGGCGTAGAAGCCCGGATAGGAAATGCCCCACATGCCGACGCGCCCGTTGTTGTGCGGCACGTTTTTGAGCAGCCATTCAATGGTGTCGTAGGTGTCAGAGGCTTCGTCAATGTCCTGCCCGCGCTTGTTGGGGTTGTGCGGGCGCATGTTGACGAACTCGCCTTCCGACATGTAGCGCCCGCGCACATCCTGATAGACGAAGATGTAGCCATCGCGCATCATCTCATCTGACGGCCCAATCCGCTGTCGGTAGCCTTCGCCATAGGGCGCGCAGCTATAGGGCGTCCGGTTGAGCAGGATGGGATACGCGCGCGCCGCGTCGCGTGGCGCATAGATGCTTGTAAAGAGCTTGATGCCGTCGCGCATCGGGATGGCGACCTCGGTTTTGACGTAATGCGCCGTGACATCGAAGGCGTCGGCCGCCGCGGATGGCGACTGCCGCGCCGCCGTCGCGTCTGCCGACCCAATGGCCGGGAGGTTGAGCGCCAGGCCGCCGATAAGCGCCAAGCCGATAGCGAGCGTCCGCGGCCCCCATTGTCGCCAAGCTCGATATGACATCCCTGAAACTCCTCAAGAGTCAAAGCCGCGACAAGATACGCGACAAGATAAAGGCAAGGCTGCGACAAGCCCGGCGCTCGCGCCGCCGACCAAGCCCAGGACCAGCCGGCAGGCGCTTCGCATTGAATGAAGCTAATTTGCAAGCGGAGCGCGCCAAAGATCGCGGGTCAAAGATAAAGCGGAGAATCCTTTGTCGTAAAGGCGGCGGCAATCGGCGATGTCTTTGGCCAGGTTAGGCTATGGCGAGCGCGCCAGCTTCTCGCTGGCGCGCTCGCGCCTGCAATGAAAGCGTGTTATCAAGCGCTCCATGCCGCGACAAGTCAACGCCATCCCCGCAGTCTCCGCCGGTCGCGCTCGAAGCCTCTCTGGGCCGCGCCGCAGGCTACGCTCGCCAGGGCGCGGCGCAGGCTTATGGGGAGGGATTTGGGCGCTGCTTGGCGCGGCGCTGCTGCTGAGCGGTTGCGCCTTGTCTCCAGCGGCATCTCCGGCGGCGTCGCGCTCGGCCGCCGCCCGGGCGGTCATTGACGGCGCGGGAAGGGAAGTCGTCGTCCCGGCGCGCCCGCAGCGGATCGTGTCGCAGACGGTGGCGACGGACGAAATCCTTCTGGCCCTGATCTCGCCGGAGCGGCTTGTGGCGCTGAGTCATCTGGCCGATGATCCGCGCTACAGCTACTGCGCCGACCAAGCCAAGCTCGTCAGCGAGCGCTGCGGGTCGAATGCCGAGCTCATTGCGCAACTCCAGCCGGACTTGATTTTCGTGGCGAGCTACAGCCGAGCCGAACTCGTCGAGCTGCTCAGCGCGAGCGGCGCGCCGGTCTATCGGTTCACCAAGTTCGGCGGTCTCGACGACATCAAGGCCAATATCCGCGCCCTTGGCGAAGCGGTCGGCGAGCCGGCCGCCGCGGCCGACCTCCTGGCTGACCTCGAGCGCCGCTTTGCGGCGCTGGCGGAGCGCGCCCGCCAACGCCAATCGCGGCCCCGTCTCGTTTCCTTCGGCGCGTCGCATTTCACGGCCGGGGCGGAAACGACCTTTGATGACCTCGTCCGCACGGTTGGCGGCGTCAATGTCGCGGCGGAGCAGGGCGTCGTCGGCTTTCGCCAAATCAGCCCGGAGCGCCTCGCGCAATGGAAGCCGGATTATGTGATTGTTAGCGCCGAGACCGGTCAGGAGGAAGCCGTCCGTCGGCGTCTGTTGGATGATCCGTCGGTGGCGGTTGCCATCGGGCGCGACCCGCGGCGGATCATTGTCGTCGAAAGCCGCGCCCTGACGACGGTTTCCCAGCATCTCGCCGACGCGGCCGAGCATCTGGAAGCGCGGCTCTGGCCATCGGCTGGAAAGCCGTAAGCCGCTTTCCCCCGGCGCGCCGCCGCTCCGCTGCGGGGCGTCGAGGCTGGCGACCCTCGCTCGCCGCGCCGAGGGGACGACGTTCCCAAAGAAATGCTTCGGGCGCCCAGAGGCGCGCCGCGAGCAGGGAAGCGCGCGGGCTTGCTCGACTTGGCTGAGGCTTGTTTTTGCTGAGGCTTATTTTTGAGGGCGTTTCGATGAAAAACCGCGCTTGGCTCCCGCTGCGGCTCGCGCTCATCCTCGGGTTTTTGGCATCCGGCCTGCTTGGCTGGGGACAAGCGCCGCTCGCGCCGGCCGGCGGCGCGGAGGACGCGGCGCAGACTTCCATCGCGCCGCCATTGCCCATCCGCGCGCCCTACCCGTTTGCGGCGGGCGAGAAGCTCGCTTATGAGTTCAGCTTCTCGCGCTTCCCGCTGTCCGGCAAGTTGGGCGAGCTCGAGCTGAGGGTGATCCCCCTGGCGGAGGCTCGGGCGGCGATGAGCGCGCTTGCGGAGCGACTGAAAAAGCCGGAGGGCGTGGACTGTCCGCCAACCCTTCCGTCGCCGGGACTGGCGTTCCAGGCGCGGGCGCGGACGCGGGGCTTCATCCCGGCGCTGCTGCGCATTGATGTGCGCAACGAGTATCTCTCCATCGTGGATGGGCGCGATCTGGGGCTCGTCTATAACCAGCGCTCGCTGCAAAGCCAGCGGCGGCGGCGATTTCAAATGACTTGCCAGGCGCGGGACGCTCAGACGCGCATCGTTTTGGAGCGCGATGACGAAGCGGCGGCTGATGTCCGAACTTTGCCCGGTCGTCGCTGGACAACCGACCTGCAAACCTTCTGGCACGTTCTGCGCGCCCAGCCGCTCGCGCCCGGCGCAACCATTTCCGTGACGCTGACCGAAGATGACCGCGTTTATGATCTCCCGGTGGTCGTGACCGACGAGGTGGAAATTATCAAAACCCGCGCCGGGCGCTTTCGCGCCCGCAAGCTGGAGCTCAAAGCTTATGAGTCGGGCTTTTCGCGCTACGAGGGAACTTTTTTCCTGTGGCTGTCCGAGGATGCGGCGCGCGTGCCGGCGCGGGTGCGGTTCAAGGCGCGTGGCATGACAGTGACCGGCGAGCTGGTCGGCTACGCCGCGCCATCTCGCGGCGCCGTTGAAAAACCAAAAAACTGAATATCCGTACGAATTTTTTATCGCCCAGGTCGCTTGCTCCCAAAGTTGGCGATGCCGGCGCGCCTCCGCTCCGGCGGGGCGGTGGCGCAAAATATGTATGATCTTGCACTTTTCAGACGAGTTTCGGCGAGCGCGGGGCGTCGCCGCGACAGGTCTGGCACTAAGTTTGCTCGTTAGCGCAGGATAAGGTCGCTCTGCCCTGGGGAACGCTTGTCAAGATGGCTTGCGCGGCGGCGCGCTCAACTGACGCGCGCTCGACCAATGTTAGCTGAAGCGACGTTAGCTGGAGCGACCGAAATCTACTTGAGGTATGGATTCGATGAAGATATTTGCATGGCCTCTTGCGACGCGTTGGGCGACGCCGCTGTTGTGCGGGCTGTTGTTCTGGGCGTTGGGCAGTCCGGCCGTGGCCCAAATTGGCACCGGCGCAATTCGCGGCACAGTTACAGATGAGCAAGGCGCGGCGGTGGCCGGGGCGACGGTGACGCTGACCAATCCAGCGACTGGAACGACCCGGACTCAAACTACAACCGATGCCGGCGCCTTTGCCTTCAGCGGCATTCCGGCGGCGTCTTACACGATTAAAATTGAGGCGTCCAACTTCAAAACCTATGAACAGCCCGACCTGCGGGCGCGGGTGGATGGCAGCACGACGCTGAACGTCGTGCTCGTCGTTGGCGACACTGCCGAAACCGTGACCGTGACCGGCGTCGGCGCGGAAGCGATTGTCAACCGCCAGGACGCCAGCATCGGCAACACCATCGCCCAGCGGCAAATTCTCGAGCTGCCGCTGGCGGCGCGCAACATCGCCGGTCTGCTCAGCTTGCAGCCAGGCGTCGCGCCGGACGGGTCGGTGAGCGGGTCGCGCAGCGACCAAGGCAACATCACGCTCGACGGCGTGGATGTCAACGAGCAACAGAACAATTCGGCCTTTGGGCCAGTGCTGCGCACCTCGCCGGAGTCGGTCGAGGAGTTCCGCGTCACGGTCAGCAACCCCAACGCCAACCAGGGGCGGTCATCCGGCGCGCAGATCTCGCTCGTGACCAAGAGCGGCACGAATGAGTTCCACGGCTCGGCGTTTTTCTTCCATCGCCCGACCATCGGCAATGCGGGCAACTGGTTTACCAACGCCATCGGACAGCCGGCGCCGCGCGTATTGCAAAACGTCTTCGGCGGCGCGGTTGGCGGCCCCATTGTCAAGGATCGGCTTTTCTTCTTCTACAACTACGAGGGGCGCCGCGACCGCTCGCAAACGTCGGTGCTGCGCACTGTGCCGCTCCCGCACCTTGGGCGCGGCGAGTTGCGCTTCAACGCGGTCAACGCCGCGACCGGGGCGCCGGTTGGCATTCAAACCCTAACGGCGGCGCAAATCAGTCAGGCCTTTCCGGCGCTGGCGGCGGCCGGCGGCGGCTCGGCCCTCAACCCGGCTGGCGTGGCCTATTTGGCGCAGGCCGCCAGTCGGTATCCAGCCAACGATGCGGGCGCGGGCGACGGCGTGAACACGCGCGGCTTCCGCTTTAACGCGCCAACGCCGTTTGACTTCAACGCCCACATTGGCCGCCTGGACTGGAAAGTGGACGGCGCCGGCAAGCACACGCTCTTCGCGCGGGCGAATGTTCAGTACGATGTGCAAAACTTCACATCCTTTTTTCCCGACACGCCGCCGCAGCGGCTGTGGTCGCATCCGGTCGGCATTGCCGCCGGGCACACGTGGAACATCAGTAACCGCTGGACGAATGTCTTCCGCTACGGGCTGACCCGTTTCGCCGCTAGCTCGCAGGGCGACACGGCGCAAAACTTCATCAACTTCCGGTTCGTGTTTGAGCCGACCTTCAACGCGCGGACGCTGGATCGCATCGTGCCAACCCAGAACCTCACCAACGACACGACGTACGTGTTCGGCGACCACACCTTCCAGTTCGGGACGAACGTCCGCATTATCCGTAACCGCCGCACCGGCTTTGGCCAGGCGTTCGATTTCGGGGTCGTCAATCCCATCTTCTACGCGCAGAGCCTGACCGCGCCCATCAACAGCTTCGCGATCAACAACCTTGGTTTGGCGATTCAGCCTGGGCGGGCTGTGCCGGTGCGCGACGGCGTCAACGCGCTCATCGGGCGCATTAATCAGTACACCGTGTTTCTGACCTACGACCAGCAGGGGCGCTTGCTTCCGGCGGGCAGCCCGACCGAGCGGTCCTTCGCGGCCGAGGAATATGACTTCTACTTCCAGGACATCTGGCGCATTCGTCCCAACCTCACGCTCACGTACGGCATCCGCTATGGGCTGAGCCGCCCGGTGTATGAACAAAACGGCTTCCAAGCCGGAACGAACATCCCGCTCGGCGACTTTCTGCGCGGGCGCGCCGTGGGCGCGTCCCAGGGCCGGCCGTTCAACGATCTCATCACCATCAATCTCGCCGGCCCGGTCAATGGCGGCGAGTCGCTGTACCAGTTCGCCTACAACAACTGGCAGCCGCGCGTCTCGATCGCTTGGTCGCCCGACTTCAAGGAAGGCTTCCTGAGCAAAGTGTTTGGCAAGCAGCAGCAGACGGTCATTCGCACCGGCTTCGCGCTGACCAACGACTACTTTGGGCAGCAGATCGCCGTGCAGTTTGACCAGCGCAACACGCTGGGCTTCGTGCAGCAGCAGCAAACGTCATTCGCACAGTTCCGGCTGACCAGCCCGCCGTTTGCGCCGCTCTTCACCGCGCAGGGGCAGAGCTTCCGCAACTTCCCCGGCATCAACCCGCCAGCGACGCTGCGCTTCCCGCTGACGCAGCCGGATGACGGGCAACAGCGCATCGAGCAGTCGATTGACCAGACGACGCGCCTGCCGCGCAACTTCAGTTGGAACTTCTCCATTGGACGCGAGCTGCCGGCCGGGCTGTTCGTCGAAGCCGCCTACATCGGCCGCCTGGGGCGCAACTTGCTGGCGCAGCGCGACGTAATGGCGCTCAACAACTTGGTTGACCCGCGCACGGGCGTGGATTGGTACACCGCCGCCGGTCAGCTTGAGGACCTCCGGCGCAACAACACGCCGATCTCGCAGATCCCCAACATCGCCTACTTCAACAACATCCTCTTCCCGGGCATTCTGGCGAATTTCTTTGGCGGCTTTGGCGGCATCCAGCCCGGCATGACCAATAGCCAGGCCATTTACGCCATGCTTCAGAATCCCGGCGCGTGGGGCTTGCTGGGACCGGCCGACTGGACGACCATCCAGCTCATTCTCAACAACAGCCCGCGCCCGGGCGGCTACGGCATTGATGGCATCTCGCCGCTGGGCGAAGACCTGTTCTTCCACCCGCAATACGGCGCGCTCAACACGATTGGCAGCTTTGGCAACTCGGACTACCACGGTCTCGCCGTCACGGTGCGCCAGCGGTACAAGAACTATCTGACGTGGGACTTCAACTACACGTTCTCGAAGTCGCTGGACGACGCCTCCGGGCTACAGACGGCAGGCTTCTTTGGCGGCGGCGGCCTGGTGCTCAATCCCTTCCGTCAGCGCGACAATCGCGCCGTTTCGAGCTTTGACCTGCGGCACGTCATCAATGCCAACTTTGTCGTGCAGTTGCCCTTTGGGCGCGGGCGGGCGATTTTCGGCAACGCTTCGCGCATTCTCGACGCGTTCATCGGCGGCTGGCAGTTGGGCGGCATTGCGCGCTACAACTCTGGCCCGGTTGGCGGCGCGGCGACGGGCGACGGGACGGCTTACGCCACCAACTGGCAGGTCCCGAGCAACGCCGTTCGCATTCGGCAGATTTCGTCCTCGCCGACGCGTGGCAACAACCCGAACCTTTTCCAGGATCCGGTGTTCGCCTCGCAGAGCTTCCGCAGCGCGCGGCCGGGCGAAACCGGCGAGCGCAACATTTTCCGGCTACCGTCCTTTGCCAACCTCGACGCCAGCCTGGCCAAGAGCTTCACAATGCCGTGGAGCGAAAGTCAGTCGCTCCAGTTCCGGTGGGAAGTCTTCAATGTCGCGAACTTCCAGCCATTTACCGGCATTCAGACCTTGGCGACGCCAACCGATCCCTTCCGCAGCCAGCCGCTGCCGAACTTCGGGCGGCTTACCGCGGTGCAGAACCCGCCGCGCTTCATGCAGTTCGTGCTGCGGTACGTTTTCTAAACAACAACCATCGGCCGTTGCTTTTGGGGGCGAGCTTGCGCCCCCTTTTTTTGCCGGAGAATTCTCTTTGGAAAGCCCGCTCGCCGCTAGGCGGAGCGGGCGCCCGCGAAGCTTTCCCCTTGGGCGCGCCCTGGCCCGCGCGATGTCTCTGGCGGCTTGAAAAAACGCCGCCGCATCGTCAGGAGAAGCGCGTTGACGCGCTTGCCTTCGCGAGCGCGTCGATTGCTCTCTCTGCCGCGCTCGTGTAGCTTGTTTGCACGAATTTCTAAGTCAAAAAAGCGTGCCCGCTCCCCCGGCCGCGAACGCGCCCGCCCCGCAGGCCGCGCAAGTGATTTAGGATCGGGCAACAGTTCCTATGCCTGCTGTCGGAACACGCCTTGCGCACTACGAAATCTGTGAAAAGCTCGGCGCTGGCGGCATGGGCGAGGTCTATCGCGCGCGCGATGCCAAGCTCAATCGCGATGTCGCGATCAAGGTGCTGCCGCAGCATCTCTCCGCCGACCAGGAAGTGCGCCTGCGTTTCGAGCGCGAAGCCCGCGCCATTGCCCAACTATCCCATCCGAATGTCCGCGCCATTTACGACTTTGACATTGAAGGCGACT
>CALCKX010000036.1 GCA_937966115.1 uncultured Chloracidobacterium sp.
CCGACGCTTTGCGGGCCAAAGCCATGCACCACGTTATAAACGCCCGGCGGCAGGCCCGCCGTCGCCAGGACTTCGCCCAGTAGCGTCGCCGTCGCCGGGGTTTCCTCCGACGGCTTGACGACGACGGCATTGCCCATCGCCAGCGCCGGCGCGACCTTCCAGGTCAGCAGCAATAGCGGCAGATTCCATGGGCAAATGACGCCCACAACCCCTAGCGGCCGCCGCAGACCATAGTTGAGCGCTCCCGCGCCGTCGTCCGTATGGGTTTCAAAGCACTCGGTCGCCAGCCCCGGCGCCAGATCGGCAAAGGCGCGAAAGTTCGCCGCGGCGCGCGGCACATCCAGCGTTCGCGCCAGCCCGCGCGGCTTTCCGGTATCCTCGACTTCGGCGCGCAGCAACTCGTCAAACCGGGCTTCAATGCCGTCGGCGACGCGCCGCAGCAGGCGTGACCGCTCGGCGACGGGCGTCTTGCGCCAAGCCTGGAAGGCGGCTTTGGCGGCGGCGACGGCGCGATCCACATCCGCCTGGTTGCCCAGGGCGACCTCCGCCGCGACGCTTCCGGTCGCCGGGTTGTGGTCGGGGAAGGTCTCGCCGCCGGCGCCGTCGCGATACGCCCCGTCAATGAACAAGCGCCACCGCTGACGCATTCGCTGGCCTCCCCGTCACTGAAGGTGCCGCGCCCAGCGCGGCAGCGTCGTATCGTACCATGCGGGGCGGTTGGGAACGTGCTGCACGCCCTCGCAGACTTCATTCGTCGCGCCTTCGAGCTGACCGCTTTCGACCGGCACGACGCCATCGCCCCAGACGCGCCCATCGCCGCACACCAGCCGGTAGCTCTGATAGGCCGCCATTGCTTCCAGCGTTCCCGGAAAGGCCCCGCGAATGGCGCGCCCGATGACCGCGATGTAGCGCGTCTGCGCGTAATACGCGCCCGGATAGCGCTCGTTGACGAAATCCATCGAGCGGCGCGTCCAGGAAAGCAGGCTCCGGTGCGGGCAGCCGAGCGTCACGAGCGTGGCCGTCCGCCGGTGGCCGCCGTAGGCGACGCCATCGTAGTCGTCCTCGCCCAGGTAAAGCCGCGCCACGATCCCGCCGGCGCTATGGGTCACGAAGTTCAGGCGCTGAGCCGCCTGGGCGGCGCCGGTCCGCTCGACCGTGGCGTGAACCAGCTCCAGAAGGTTGCGGTAACTCCCGGTCGCCGAGGCGTAGAGCCAACTGGCCGTCGTCAGCGGCGCGATGGCGACCGGAACGCGGCAGGTTGTCTCCAGCAGCGTGGCGAGCGACTGATAGGCCGTCCAATCCACCAGGAAGCCGCCGATGATCACGATGGGGTAGCGATGCGTCAAGCGCCTAGCTCGAAAATGCCTAGCTCGAAAGCTGGTCGCCGCCGCCAGTTGTCGGGCGGCGGCGAGCGCGTCCAGACCCGGCGCCGCCCCTTCCCGCGACGCCCTATGCCGCCTGGACGCGCTCGTACACGGCGCGGTATTTCCACGCCGCCCGCGACCACGAAAAATCGGCCCGCATGCCGTTTCGCTGAATCACGCGCCACGTTTCCGGCTGCCGGTAGAGCAATAAGCCCTCATAGATTTTCTCCATCAGCCGATTGGCATTGTAGGCGCGAAACTTCAGCCCGTTTCCCGTCCCGGTCACGCGGTCGAAGTCCTGAATGGTGTCATCCAGCCCGCCCGTCGCGCGCACAATCGGCACCGTGCCGTATTTCAAGCTGTAAATCTGATTCAGCCCGCACGGCTCATAGGCCGACGGCATCAGGAACATATCGCCCCCGGCTTCCATCTGGTGGGCCAGCGGCTCATTGAGACCGAAATAGACGCCGATGCGCCGCGGCGCCGTGTCGCGCAGATGCTGAAAAAACACCTCGTAGCTCGGATCGCCCGTCCCGAGCAGAAAAAAATACGCGCCGGCGTGCAGCATCCGCCAGGCGACATCGCGCACCAAATCCAGCCCCTTCTGGTCGCTCAGGCGCGACACGATGACAATCGCCGGGCGGTCGAGCTCGACCGGCATCCCGAATCGCTGAAGCAGGTCAGCCTTGCACAGGCGCTTGCCGCTCAAATCCGCCGGCGTGTAATGCGCCGCCAGATGGGGATCGGTCGCGGGATTCCATTCGTCATAGTCCACGCCGTTGAGAATGCCGACCAGGTCATGGCGCCGCAGACGCAGCAACCCGTCCATGCGAAAGCCGTATTCGGGCGTCTGGATTTCCTGGGCGTACCGCTCGCTGACCGTTGTCAGCGCGTCCGAGGCGAGGATCGCGCCCTTGAGCATGCTGCCCGCGCCGCCAAACTCCAGCCCGTCGGGGCCATCCCGCAAATCGCTCGGAAGCCCGAAATAGGGCAGATCGCCCAAGTCAAAAAAGCCTTGAAACGCCAGGTTGTGGATGCTCGTGACGGTCGCCGCGCGCGCGAAAAACGGGTCGCCGCGCAGCGCCGAGCGCAAATACACCGGGATGAGGCCCGTCATCCAGTCGTTCCCGTGAATGACATCCGGCGGCTCGCCAAACCACCGCGCCAGCTCGAGCGCCGCCCGGCTGAAAAAAGCGAAGCGCGCGGGGTCGTCCGCCTCGCCATATAGCTTGCGGCCGCGGCGGAAATAGGCCGGCGCGTCAATGAAGAAGGCTTCGACGCCATGCCGAACCTCGCGGAAGACATAGGCGACCTGCGTCTGAAAGCCGAACGGCACGCGCAGCTCGCCGACATACTCGCCGGCCGTCGCCATGAACCCGTACCGCGGCGTCACGACGCGCGCGGTCAGACCCGTCGCGGCCAACGCTTTCGGAAGCGCCGCCGCCACATCCGCCAAACCGCCAGTCTTAGAGTAGGGAGCCAGCTCGGAAACGACGAACAGAAGGTTCATTGGGCAGGCGATGCGGGCAAGCCGGAGCTCCGTCGGGCGCTCCGCGAAAGTCAGGCGTTCATCGAAGCGAGAAACTCGGCATTGGTCTTGGCGCGCTCCAGGTGACTCGCCATCAGCTCCATGGACTCGACGCTGGACAACGGGCTGAGGACGCGCCGCAGCACGAAAATCCGATTGAGGTCCTCCTTGGGAATGAGCAGCTCTTCCTTGCGCGTCCCGGACTTGTTGATGTCAACGGCCGGGAAGATGCGCTTCTCGATGAGCTTGCGGTCGAGGTGGATTTCCATGTTTCCGGTGCCCTTAAACTCTTCAAAAATGACATCGTCCATCCGCGAGCCGGTGTCAATCAGCGCCGTGGCGATGATGGTCAGGCTGCCGCCTTCCTCGAGGTTGCGCGCCGCGCCGAAGAAGCGCTTAGGCTTCTGGAGCGCGTTGGCATCCACCCCGCCCGAAAGAATCTTGCCCGACGGAGGCACGGTGGCGTTGTGGGCGCGCGCCAGGCGCGTGATCGAGTCCAGAAGAATCACCACGTCGCGCCCGTGCTCGACCAGCCGCTTGGCCTTCTCGATGACCATATCGGCCACCTGGACGTGCCGCGTTGGCGGCTCGTCAAAGGTCGAGCTGACAACCTCGCCCTGCACGCTGCGCTGCATGTCGGTCACTTCCTCGGGCCGCTCGTCAATGAGCAGCACGATGAGCATCACTTCCGGGTGATTGCGCGTGATCGAGTTCGCAATCGATTGCAGGAGCATCGTCTTCCCGGTGCGCGGCGGCGCGACGATCAGACCGCGCTGCCCGCGCCCAATGGGCGTCACCAGGTCCAGGACGCGCCCGGAGAGGTTCTCCGGCGTGCTCTCCATGCGCAGCCGCTTGTTTGGATAAAGGGGCGTCAGGTTGTCGAAGTGCACCCGCTCGCGGCGCAAGTCCGGCGGCTCGAAGTTGATGGCTTCGACCTTGATGAGCGCGAAGTAACGCTCGCCCTCCTTCGGCGGTCGAATTTGCCCCGAAATGGTGTCGCCGGTGCGCAGGTCAAATTTCCGAATCTGCGACGGCGACACGTAAATATCATCTGGGCCGGGCAGGTAGTTGTAGTCGGGCGCCCGCAGAAAGCCAAAGCCGTCCGGCAGGCACTCCAGCACGCCTTCCGAGAAAATAAGGCCCGACCGCTCGGTTTGCACCTGTAAAATCTTGAAGACCAGCTCTTGCTTGCGCAGGCTGCCGGCGCTGGGGACTTCCAGCTCCTGCGCGATGCGCATCAGGTCTGACAACGGCAGGTCCTTGAGCGCCGTAATGTCGTGAAAGCCATTTGCAGGCGGCATCTCCGGGCTTGCGGCAGCGACAGGTTCGATGGGGTCTAGCGTTTCTTCCATGGCAGGTGTCAGGCGGAGGGTTCATACAAAAGCATCGTCAGCGTGGGCGTTTCGGCGAGCAACCGGGTCAATCCGGCGTCCGGTCAGGTCAGGCGCGCGCGGGGCGCGGTCCAATCCGCCAGGGCGAGCCGTATGCTTTCCCATACCGCGTCCGCGCCAGCGCGGGTCAGGGAGGAATAGGGTAAAACGCGGTCGCCATAAACAGCGCGCAGCGCTTTCAGGCGCGTCATCAGATGCGAGCGCGAGAGCTTGTCGGCCTTGGTCGCCACGACGCTGAAGCGGCGCGACGTCGCCAGCAGCCACGCCTGCATCGTCTGGTCAAGCGGCTGCGGCCCCAGGCGGGCGTCCACAATCAGCAGGCACAAGGCCAACGCCGAGCGGCGATGCAGATAGCCCTCGATCATCGGTCGCCACTGCTCGCGCATCGCCTGCGGCACGCGGGCATAGCCATAGCCGGGCAAGTCCACAAATCGGAGTTCGCCGTTGATTTCAAAGAAGTTGATGAGCTGCGTCCGCCCCGGCGCGTTGCTCGTTCGGGCCAGCCCCCGCGTGCCCAACAGCGAGTTGATGAGGCTCGACTTGCCAACGTTCGACCGTCCCAAAAAAGCCACTTCCGGCAAGGCGGGCGGCGGATAGTGAGCGGCCGCCGTCGCGCTCTTCAAAAATGTCGCCGTAACGACCTTCATTCAACCGGCACCGATGACAGATGATCCGTGACATCCGCGTTCCAGATCGGAGACAGATCATCCGTCAGGATTTTATCAGGGATGGCTTTGTCATCCACCAGGCGCGCACGGGGCGACTCGACCAACGCCAGAGGTAAAACCTCCTCCATCCGCTCCACGAAGCGAATATCGAGGGCTTCCCGAATCTCAGCCGGGATGTCAGCCAGGTCCTTTTCGTTGTCCTTGGGCACAAGAACCGTCCGGATGCCTAGCCGGAGCGCCGCCAGCAGCTTCTCCTTGAGCCCGCCTATCGGCAACACCTTGCCGCGCAAGGTAATCTCGCCGGTCATGGCGACATCCTGGCGGATGGCGATGCCAGTCAGCGCCGACACCAAGGCCGTCGCCATGGTGATGCCGGCCGAGGGGCCATCCTTGGGAATGGCGCCCTCCGGCACGTGAATGTGCACATCCTGCCGCCGGTAAAAATCCGGCGCGATGCCCAACTGGGTCGCCTGCGACCGAACATAGGTCATCGCCGCCCGGGCTGACTCCTGCATGACATCGCCCAGCTTGCCGGTCAGCAGCACCTGGCCGCGCCCCGGAATCAGCGTGGTTTCGACAAAGAGGATTTCCCCACCGACCTCCGTCCACGCCAGCCCGGTCGCCATCCCGACCTCGCCGCGCTCCTTCAGGCGCGCCGGCTGGTAGCGCGCCGGCCCGAGGTATTCCGGCAGCGCCTCCGCCGTGATGGTCGCCTGATAGGTCGCGCGGCCAGCTTCCGGCGTCAGCAGGAACTGACGGGCGACCTTGCGGCAAATCGCCGCGATGTCGCGCTCCATGTTCCGCATGCCGGCTTCCCGCGTGTAGTTTTGGATGAGCGCGACCAGCGCGTCGTCGGCAAACGTCACCTGCGCTTCCGACAGGCCGTGCTTTTCGCGCTGCTTGGGAATCAGGTGCCGCCGCGCAATTTCAAGCTTTTCCCGCTCGGTGTAGCCCGACAGGCGAATGATCTCCAGCCGGTCGCGGAGCGCCGGCGGGATGGTGTGCAGCACGTTCGCCGTCGCGATGAACATCACCTGCGACAGGTCGTACTCGACATCGAGGTAGTGGTCGCGGAAAGCGTTATTTTGCTCCGGGTCGAGCACTTCGAGCAGCGCCGCCGCCGGATCGCCGCGATAATCGGAAGTGAGCTTGTCCACCTCGTCGAGCAGCATGAGGGGATTGATCGTCCCGGCCTTTTTCATCATCTGAATGATCTGACCGGGCAGCGAGCCGATGTACGTGCGCCGATGGCCGCGAATTTCGGCGTCGTCGCGCACGCCGCCCAAGCTCAGCCGCACAAACCGGCGCCCGGTCGCCTGGGCAATCGATTTGCCGAGGCTGGTTTTACCGACGCCCGGCGGCCCGACAAAGCACAGGATCGAGCCTGGCGGCTGCTTGACGAGCTGCCGCACGGCGAGAAACTCCAGAATGCGCTCCTTGATCTTTTCCAGCCCGTAGTGATCGGCATCCAGCGTTTGCTGGGCCGCTTGCAAGTCGCCGTTCTCTTCGGAGCGCTCGTGCCATGGCACGGTGATGAGCCATTCGAGATAGTTGCGCGACACGGCGGCCTCGGCCGACATCAGCGGCATTTGCTCCAGCCGGCGCAACTCGCCGAGGGCTTTTTCCTGCGCGTCAGCCGGCAAGCGGGCGGCTTCCACGCGCCGCTTGAGCTCGTCGAATTCCGACCGCTCGTCCTTGCGCCCAAGCTCCTTGTGAATCGCCTTGATTTTCTCGCTGAGGTAAAACTCGCGGTGCGAGCGCTCCATTTGCTTCTTGACGCGCCCCTGGATGGTGCGGTCCACCTGGAGCTTCTCCAGCTCGATATCGAAAATATCCGCCAGCCGCAGCAGGCGGTCGGCCAGCGAGACGGTTTCCAGCACCTTTTGCTTTTCCTCGACCGCGATCTTCAGGTGACTGGCCACGCTGTCGGCCAGGCGGGCCGGGTCGTCAATCCGCAAGTCGGCGTGCAAGTTTTCCGGGTTGTCTGGGCTTTGCCGCACGTATTGGTCAATCAGCCCCGTGAGCCGACCGGCCAGCGCCGTAATCCGCGGGCTGCTTTCGCGGTCGGTCGGGAGGCGCTCGACCAGCGCCATCCAGCATCCGGGGGCATCCTCGAAGCGCAGGGCGCGGGCGCGCTCCAGCCCCTCGAACTGCACCTTGATGTTGCCATCGGCGAGCTTCAGGTGATGAGTGATGCGGGCGAGCGTGCCAACTCGATAGACTTGCTCCGCCGTTGGCTCCTCGAGCGTCGGATCGTGCTGCGTCACCAAAAAGATCAGACCATCGCGCTGCAGGGCCGTTGTCAGGGCCGTCACCGAGGGCTTCCGCCCGATCTTGAAGCGAATCGCCGTGTGCGGAAAAACCACCACGTCGCGTACGGGCACTGTTGGAAAGCGGGCCATGTTGTCAGGCAGGCTGTCGTGGAACTCGTCCATGTAAGGCTCTACAGGCTAGGGAAGGGGCCGGCGCTCGGCGAGCGCCAGCGCGACTGCGCGCGCGAAGGTCATTCACGCCGCCTTTTCCGGCAGCGGCAGGTGAACCCGCCGGTCCTCGACCATCTCGCGCGTCACCGTGAACTCGCGGATGCGCTTCTGGCTCGGCAGAAAATACATCGCGTCCAACATCAGCTCTTCCAAAATCATGCGCAGACCGCGCGCGCCGACCTTGCGCTGGTGCGCCATGCGAGCGATGGCTTGCAGGGCGTCGTCCGTAAAGCGCAGCCGCACGTTGTCCCATTCGAACTGACGCTGATACTGCTTGATGATCGCGTTCTTGGGCTTGGTCAGAATGTCGATGAGCGCGGCCTCGTCAAGCTCGTGGAGCGTCCCGATGACCGGCAGCCGACCAACGAACTCCGGTATCAGCCCGTACTTGATGAGGTCTTCCGGCTGCACCTGGCTAAAGATGCCATCCATCTTGGCCGCCGGGCGACGGTCAATTTTGGCGTTGAAGCCAAGCGACTTTTTCCCGACGCGCCGCTCGATGATCCGCTCCAGGCCGCCAAACGCGCCGCCGCAAATGAACAAGACATTGGTCGTGTCCACCGGGTAAAACTCCTGGTGCGGATGCTTGCGCCCGCCCTGCGGCGGCACGCTGGCCACGGTGCCCTCCAGAATTTTGAGCAGCGCCTGCTGGACGCCTTCGCCCGACACGTCGCGGGTAATGGAAGGGTTGTCGTCCTTGCGGCAGATTTTGTCGATTTCGTCAATGTAGATGATGCCTTGCTGCGCGCGCTCGATTTCGCCATTCGCCGCCTGAAGCAGCTTGAGAATGATGTTTTCCACATCCTCGCCGACATAGCCGGCCTCGGTGAGCGTCGTGGCGTCCACGATGGCGAAGGGAACGTTGAGGATGCGCGCCAGGGTTTGCGCCAGCAGGGTCTTTCCCGTGCCGGTCGGCCCAATCAGCAGGATGTTGCTTTTCGAGATCTCCACGTCGCCGGCCGCCCGATTGCGGAGCATGTCCATGCGCTTGTAGTGCTGATAGACCGCGACGGCGAGTTTCTTCTTCGTCTCATCCTGCCCGATGACATAGTCATCCAGAAAGGCTTTGACCTCGATGGGGCGCGGCAAGTAGGGTCGTTGCGTGACCGACTCCTGGCGCGCGTCGTCGTTGATGATTTCATTGCAAATATCAATGCACTCATTGCAGATGTAAACCGTCGGGCCGGCAATGAGCTTTTTGACTTCGTTCTGACTCTTCCCGCAGAAAGAGCAGCGTAGCATGTCGTCTCGTCCTCTCACGGGTGGCTCCACGAGCGCGCTGGAAGTCGTCTGTCGCCGCTAAGAGCGCTTTCCAGAAGCGCCTCGACACAAAAAGTTTGGCTAGATGCGGTTGGTCAGCACCTGATCCACGATACCGTATTCCATGGCTTGCGTCGCCGACATGATGCGGTCGCGCTCGACATCGGCCTCGATTTCGTCAAAGGACTTGCCGGTGTGCTTGGCCAGGATATTTGAAGTCAGCTCCCGAATGCGCTTGATTTCCTCGGCTTGGATGAGGATGTCCGTGGCCTGTCCCTGCGCGCCGCCGGACGGCTGGTGAATGAGAATGCGCGAGTGGGGAAGCGCGTAGCGCTTGCCCTTCGTGCCGGCGGCCAGCAAGAGCGCGCCCATCGAGGCGCACTGCCCGATGCAGAAAGTCACGATGTCCGGCTTGACGAACTGCATCGTGTCGTAAATCGCCATCCCGGCCGTGACCGAGCCGCCCGGACTATTGATGTAGATGGAAATGTCCCGCTCCGGGTCTTCCGATTCGAGAAATAGCAACTGGGCCACGACCAAACTGGCGATGGTATCGTCAATCGGCGTGCCGATGAAGATGATGTTGTCCTTGAGAAGGCGCGAGTATATATCGTAAGCGCGTTCGCCGCGGCTGGTCTGCTCGACCACCATCGGAACGAGGGCCGCTGTCGGATGGATCATGGCAGTGCGTACCTTGAGGCTGTTGAGATGCGCGCCGCCCGAGGGCGTCAGGCGGCGGCTAGTGCCTATCTATTGGTTTTCGGACGGGAATGAAACCGTTTCTTCCGGCGCTGGGGCATCGGCTGGCAAAACGGTCGCGGTCTCGATTCGAGCGGCGCTACGCACGATGACCATGGCTTTTCGATTTCGCAGCGTAGCCCGCACATTATCGAGCTGATCCTCCTTTGTCAAGCGGGCGCGCACAGCCTCCGGCGCCGCGCCGACCTGGGCCGCCAGCTCGGCAATGTGGGCCGCCAGCTCCGCCTCCGTCACGCGCAGGTCGGCCTCGCGGGCGACCTGCTCTAAGACGACGATTCGCTTGATTTCAGCCTCGGCGCTGGGCCGGAGCGCCTCGCCCATTTTCTGAAAGTCGTAATTGGCTCGGCGCGGATCGACGCCCTGCCGCTGGAGATGCGCGACGAACTCGCCGAGCCGCTCATTGACCCGTCCCGTGACCAGCGACTCCGGGGCTTCAACGCCGGCGCGCGCCACGAGCTGGTCAAGCAAGTCGGCGTCAAGGGCGTTCAGGGCGCGCGCCTCCATCTCCGCCTCCATATCGGCGCGCAAGCGCGCCCGCAACGTCGCCAAATCGGCTCCGCTAACCTTTTGCGCCCATTCGTTATCGAGCGGGGGCAGGCTTTTTTGAACGATCTCCTCGACCGTCAGGTGAAACTGGACGCGCTTGCCAGACAAATCCTCGACATCCGGCGCGCTGGGGGCGGCGGAAGCTCCAGCTTCCGCCGGCGGATAGGCGATATCCGTCACGACCCGCTCGCCAACGGCTTTTCCGCGCAGCGCCGCGTCGAACTCGGCGCGGGTGGCCTTGCCGCCAATTTCGAGCGTCTCGCGCCGGGGCGTGATCGCCGGCGACTGCCCTTCGTCCGGCCCTGGCGCGCCTTCCTCGAGAACGTAGCCCGTCAGCGACACCGTGACGATGTCGCCCGGCTGAGCGGGATGACCATTTTCCGTCGGCGAGACCGTCGCTAGGCGCTCCCGCAGACTGTTCAGGCTAGCCTCCACGTCGGCATCCGTGACGGGCGTCACCCGCTTGACGCCCGTCAGGCCGTCCAGCGCGCCGACCGTGAATTCGGGAAACACGTCAACTTCAATTTTGAGCACGAAGGGCAACTGGTCGGCGAGGCGGATGTCCTGTATTCGCGGCTCGCCCAAAACCTGCAACTTCGCGGCTTCAATGGCTTCCTGCATGGCTTCCGAGCCAAGCTGGGCCAGCACTCGGTCGCGAATGTCTTTCTGGAAACGCTGGCGCGCGAGCGCGGCCGGAGCCTTGCCCGGACGAAAGCCGGGAATCCGCGCCTGGCGGGCAAACTCGTTGGAAAACCGGTTGAAGCTGCGCGTGACGCGCTCGGCCGGAAGCTCGATGACAAGCTCCTTTTTGACGGATGAAAGATGGGTGACTTCGAATTTCAAGCGAGATCCTCGGGGTGGAGCGTGGGTGAACGACCGCGCCAGCGGCATCTGGCTTGCCAGCCGAATCGGAAGCGCGGGCAAGCCCTGGGCGACGAGTGGGCAAGCGCGTAGTATAGTCCCGCCGCGCCGCGCCGCGCAATCCATCCGCTCGCATCGCGCCGGGGCGCCCGCCGCCCTCGGCCGGCGCCGCTGCCCGCCCTATGCCGCCGCTTGAATTGCCGCCTGAATTTTGGCTGAGGGCAACCGATACGCGCCGTCAGCGCTGGTGGCTGCTCGGGATTCTGCTCGGCAGCGCGCTGCTTTACGCGCCAACGCTCAGCTATGAGCTGGTCTTTGACGACCACCTCCAGATCAAGGAAAACCTGCACATCCGCTCGTGGTCGTTCATCGGCCGCGCTTTCACCGAGCATGTCTGGAGCGGGCAGCCCGGCTACGCGCTCACCAATTCCTACCGTCCGCTCTACCTCGTCTGGATGACAGCCAACTACGCGCTCTTCGGGACGGACCCGCGCGGCTGGCATGCCGCCTCGGTCTTGCTCTATCTCGCGGCGGTCGGCGGCGTCTGGCGGGTGGCCGGGCAGTTGCTTGGAACTGGCTTCGCGCGCGTCACGGCCGTCGCCGTCTTCGCGTTTCACCCAACGCATGTCGAGTCGGTCGCCTGGATCGCGGCCTTTCCCGACGCCCTGCTGATGACGTTTTTCACCCTGGCGCTGGAGCTTCACCTGCAAGCGGCGGGCTGGCGGGCGGGGCGGGGGCCGGCGGCGTCCTCGGGGCGCGGCGACTGGCGGCGAGCCGTGACGGACTGGCGCAACTGGCTTTCAGCCGGCGCGCTGGCAGGCGCGCTGCTCGCCAAGGAGTTCGCCGTCTTTTGGTGGCCGATGGCTTTCCTGCTGCACCTCGCCGGGCGCGGCGGCCCGTGGCATCAGCGCGCGATTAGCGCCGCGCAGTCGCTCAGTCTCCACGCGGCGGCGGTGGCGGCCTACTTCATCGCTCGCTGGCTGGCGCTGCCGGGCGTTTTTGAAGGCGCGCCCTACTTGCCGTGGGCGACCGTGGCGCTGACGGCCCCGCTGGTGCTGTGGACGTATCTCGCGCTCCTGGTCTGGCCCGTCGGCCTGCGGCTGGAATATGAGCTGACGTATGTCGCCAGCCCGACCGATCCGGCCCACTGGCTGCCGCTCGCGGGCTTGCTGACCCTGGCCGGGCTCGCCCTGTGGCGGCTTTGGCGCGCGCCGCTCGCGCTGACTTTTCTGGTCTGGATCGGGCTGCCGCTGCTGCCGACGCTGAACCTGCGCCATTTTCGCCCGCAAGAGTTTCTTCACGACCGCTACTTGTTTCTCCCGACCTTGGGCTTCGCCCTGTTCGTCGGCTGGGGCGTCGCGGCGCTGGCGAGCCGGCTGGCTTCGCGCGAGGCGCAGGCGGCAGTCGCGCTTGCGGCCACGGTCGGCCTGCTGCTCGCCTACGCCGGGCTGACGGCGCGGCACGTTCCCCACTGGCGAGACGACCTGGCGCTCTACAGCCGAATTCTGAGCTTTCATCCGGACAACGTCTTTGCGCTGGGCAATCTCTCCGACGTCCTGCGGGCGCAGGGACGCCTGGAGGAAGGCATCCAGGCGCTGGAGCGCGCATACGCCCGCGCGCCCGGCGAGGGTCGCCTGGCGCGCGCGCTTGGCAACGCCTACTGTCAGGCCGGGCGCTTCGAGCGCGCCATCGAAGTTCTTGAGCCGTGGCTGGCAAGCGACGAAGCCAGCGTCAATAGCAGCGCGACCTGCTATGATTACGGCTACGCCCTGCTGGCGGTTGGTCGCCCGCGCCTGGCGCGCCCCTACCTCGAGCGCGCCGCCAGGCTCGCCCCTGACGATGCCCAAGCCTGGCTCATGGCGGCTGAAGCGCGGCGGGCGCTGCGCCTGTGCGCCGAAGCGGAAGCCGCCTACGCCGAGGCGCTGCGCCTGGCGCCCGACCGAGCCGACATCGCCCAACGGCGGGCTGAAAAAGACCGCGACTGCCCCTGAATCGCTCACGCCCTCCCTGAGGCTCGAAATGACGCTTGCGCGCCGCTCGATTTCCATCGTCGCCCCCTGCTACAACGAGGCCGAAGGCTTGGCCGCATTTCATGCGGCGCTGTCCGCCGCGCTGGCGACGACGCCCTACGCGGCGGAAATCATCTATGTGGATGACGGCTCGACCGACGCCACGCCGCAGGCGCTGGCCGAGCTGCGGGCGCGGGACGCTCGCGTCAAGACGCTCGCCCTTTCTCGCAACTTCGGCCACCAAGCCGCCCTGCTGGCCGGCATGGACGCCGCCCAGGGCGACGCCGTCGTGACGCTCGACAGCGACTTGCAACATCCGCCGGAACTGATTCCGGAACTGCTCCGCGCCTGGGAGCGGGGCGCGGAGATTGTCTATACCATCCGCCGCGAAACCGCCGACGCCACGCTTTTCAAGCGCCTCGCCAGCCGGCTCTTCTACTGGCTACTGAGCCGGGCGTCGGCGACGCCCATCATCCCCGGCGCGGCCGACTTTCGGCTGATGAGCCGGGCGGCGGCGGACAGCTTCTGCGCCCTGCGCGAGACCCACCGCTTCAATCGCGGGCTGGTGAGCTGGCTGGGCTTCCGAACGGCCGCCGTCGAGTTTGACGCCCCGGCGCGCTTCGCTGGCGAAAGCAAGTATTCGCTGGCTCGCATGCTGCGCTTCGCCGCGCACGGGCTGGTGTCGTTTTCAGTCTGGCCGCTGCGGGCCACGATGCTGCTTGGCTTCGGCATGGCGGGCTTCGCCGCGCTGTACATCGTCTATGCGCTCTTCGCCTTTTTCGCGCTGCGCTGGACGGTGCCCGGCTGGACCTCGACGCTCGTCACCGTGCTGCTCATCGGGGGCGTCCAGTTGCTGAGCCTCGGCATCGTCGGGGAGTACGTCGGGAAGATTTACGAGGAAGTCAAAGGGCGGCCGCCGTATGTCATCCGGGAGCGGCATGGCTTCGACGACAATCCGGGCAATAGCCGGGGCGCCGGTCAGCGGGCGGCGGGCGGCTCGTCCGCGGCCGGGACGAGAAACCGCTCCGCGTAGGCGCGCAGCTCTTGCAGGGTCTCATCAGACAGGATGCTCAGCTGGCGCGCGCTGACCGCCGCCGGCAGGCGCTGCGCGGTCAACGCGTCGGCGATGACCAGCGCGCTCCCCGCAAGGCGCGCTTCCCAGCCCGGCTCGCCAGCGTCCTGAAAGCGGCAGGCCAGCAAGTCGCCGCCCGCGGCCGCGCACATCGCCCGCGCCAGGCGCAGAAAGCTCGGCCACGCCGAGACCACCGTCACCAGCCTGTCGGGCGAGCGCAGGAGGTCGAGTGGCACCTCGCGCCAGACGACCCGCGCCCGGAGCCAGAGGCAGGCGACGCCACGCGGAAGCTGTCCCGCCAGCTCGCCGGCCCAGGCGCAAAGCGCCACCGGCGCGGCCCGGCGGCAGGTCTCCGGCGACCGACAGGCTTCAAAGCCCGTTCCGCGCGCCGGGCGGCGCGCCACTTGCGCAATCTCGTAAGCGAGAATCCGGCGCAGCTCGGGGTCCGGCTAGAGCAACAGGAAGCGGTCGGGCGGCTCGGCGGCGAGCCAGGCGGAGAGGCGCGACCGAATGGCCGCCATCGAATGGCCGGCGCGGCGCGCCTGCTCGAGAAACGCCGTCAGCAAGCGGTCGAGTCGTCCCCGCTGGCCGCCCCGCCGCCGTCCACCGCCCGCGCATACACGCCGCTGCCGTGGCGCTGCTCGACCCAGCCATGGCGCGCCAGCTCGCGCGTGCTGGGCAGCTTATCGCCGGGCTTGAGTTCCTGACTGGCAATGGCGCAGACGAACTGCGTCACGAGCTGCTCGCGGGGGGAAACCGCGCTGCCCTTGGCAACCCACAGGCGCATAAGTTTTTCCAGTGGCCTTTCCAGTCAGGGAGGGCGGCATCCAGCCGGAAGGCGGGCAAACGCCCCCGGCCTGGGGAGCGCTCGGGATTGGCGCGAGATGAAAGGCGTGTGCTAGTAATCACCGACCAGCTCGTTCTCGCTGAGGAAAGCGCGGACATTGGGAATGACGAACTCAACTTTTGGAGGAACTATCATGGGCGGCAACGTCATTGAAATTACGGACAGCAACTTCGAGCGCGAGGTGTTGCAGTCCGAACATCCGGTGCTCGTGGATTTTTGGGCCGCGTGGTGCGCGCCCTGCCGGATGCTGGCCCCAACCGTCGAAGCCCTGGCCAACGATTACGCCGGACGCGCGCGGATTGGAAAGCTCAACGTGGATGAAAACAATCAAACTTCGGCGCGCTTCGGGATTCGCGGCATCCCGACGCTGATTGTGTTCAAAAACGGTCAGGAACAGGAGCGGCTCACCGGCGCGCACCCGAAAGACACTATCGCCCGCATGCTCGAAAAGCACATGTTGTAACGCTTGATTGAACAGGCGTCAGCTTCGGCGAAACGTCGTCCTCCAGGCTTTCAGCGTCCGACCGCGGCGCTGAAAGCCTTGCCGGACGGCGTTATCGCTTTCTTCCAGTTTCTGCCAGCGCCTTTCGCTCTCCTTTTTCGCTTTCCGCTCGCTTTCCGCGATTGTTCGGCGACGCTCCCCGCGCCCGTCCGTCAAGGATGATGATTATGCCAACTGGACACGACATTCGCCATTGGTTTCTCGATTACTTCGCCCGCCGCGGCCACCGGATCGTGAAAAGCTCGCCGGTGCTGCCGCCGGATGACACGCTGCTTTTCGCCAACGCCGGCATGAACCAGTTCAAGGATGTGTTCACCGGCCTTGAAACCCGGGACTACACCCGGGCGACCTCATCGCAGAAGTGCATTCGCGCCGGCGGCAAGCACAACGATCTGGACGAAGTCGGCAAAACGGCCCGGCATCACACCTTTTTCGAGATGCTGGGCAATTTCTCCTTTGGCGATTACTTCAAGGAAGAGGCCATCGCCTTCGCCTGGGAGCTGCTGCTGCGCGAGTTCGAGCTGCCGCTGGAGCGACTGTGGTTCACGGTCTATGAGGACGATGACGAAGCCTTCGCGCTGTGGAAGAAGATAGGCGCGCCCGAAGACCGCATCTTGCGCTTTGGCAAAAAGGAAAACTTCTGGCAGATGGGCGAAACGGGTCCCTGCGGCCCATGTTCGGAGATTCACTACTTTCTAGGCGATGATCCGGCGGACAACCGCCCCGAGCTGGTCAACGGCCCTGGCGATACCACGGTCGAAATCTGGAATCTGGTTTTCATGCAGTTCGAGCGCGGCGCGGACGGCGCGATGAAGCCGCTGCCCAAGCCCTCGGTGGACACCGGCGCCGGGCTGGAACGGCTCGCCTCCGTCCTGCAGGGCAAGAAAACCAACTACGACACCGATCTCCTGCTGCCCATCATCGAGCGCGTCGCTGCCCGGGCGGCGCGGGACTACCGCTACGAAAGCGCGGACGGCGTCTCCATGCGCGTCATCGCCGATCACGCCCGCGCGGCGGCCTTTTCCATCGCCGACGGCATTTATCCGGGTAACGCCGGGCGCAACTATGTGCTGCGCAAAATCATGCGGCGCGCCATTTGGCATGGTCGCCGGCTGGGCATCGAAAGCGCCTTCCTGCACGAGATCACGGCTTTCGTTGTCAGCCACATGGCCGTGGCCTTCCCAGAGCTTCAAACCCAGGCGGCGGTGATTGACCGCGTCGTGACCACTGAGGAAAAGCTGTTTTCAGCCACGCTGACGGCCGGGCGCAAGCGGCTGGACGAAGCCTTCCAGCGCGCCGCGCAGGGCGTGGTGGCCGGGGCGGACGCCTTCGATCTCTATCAAACCTACGGGCTGCCGCCCGACTTGATCGCCTATATTGCCGAGCAGCGCGGCTTGCGCGTGGACGAAGCCGGCTTTGAAGCCGCGCTGGCGGAAGAGCGCGCCCGCGCCCGCGAAAGCTGGAAGGGCGGGACGGCCAAGGCGGTCGCGCCGGCCTATCAGGCGGCGCTGGACGGCGCGCCCACGGTTTTTCGCGGCTACGACCGCCTGACGCTGTCCGATCTCCGCATCCGCGCCATCATTTGTCGGGGCGAGCTGGCGGACGCCCTCCAGGCGGGCGACGCCGGCGAAGTCGTGCTGGATGAAACGCCGTTTTACGCCGAGTCCGGCGGGCAGGTGGGCGATACGGGGCTACTTGAAAACGAGGCGGCGACGCTGCGCGTCGTCGATACGGTCGCGCCGGTGGCGGGCCTCATCGTCCACCGCGTCGAGGTCCTGCGCGGCGCGGCGCGGCGCGGCGACCGCGTGACGGCCACGGTGGATGCCGACCGGCGGCGCCGGACGATGCTCAATCACTCGGCGACGCACCTGCTGCACGCCGCGCTGCGGGAAGCGCTGGGCGCGCACGTCAAGCAAGCGGGCAGCGAAGTCGCGCCGGACAAGCTCCGCTTCGACTTTACCCACTACGCGGCGCTGTCGCCTGATGAAATCGCCGAAATTGAGCGCCTGGTCAATGCGCAGATTCGGCGCAATGCGCCCCTCGCCAAGCGCGAAATGCCGCTGGACGCGGCGGTGGCGGCCGGGGCGATAGCGCTGTTCGGCGAAAAGTACGGCGACGTGGTGCGGGTCGTCGAAGTGCCCGGCTTCTCGCTGGAACTCTGCGGCGGCACGCACGTCGCCGCCACGGGCGACATCGGGCTGTTCAAAATCACCAGCGAAAGCTCGATTGCCGCTGGCGTCCGGCGCATCGTCGCCGTCACCGGGGAAGCCGCTTTCGAACGCTTCCAGGCGGATGAGCGCATCCTGGGCGACCTTTCCGCGACCTTCCGGCTGGGGGACGCCAGCGAGCTGCCGGCTCACGTCGAAAGACTGCAAGCGGCGCTGCGTCAAGCGGAGCGCGCGGTCGAAAGCCTCAAGCTCAGGCTCGCGCAGCAGCGCGCCGAGGCGGCGCTGGCCGAGGCGCGGATGGCGGGCGACGCCCGGGTGCTGGCGCTCGAGACGACCGATCTCGACAAGACGGGCATCCGGCAGTTGGCGGAGCGCCTGCTGGGCAAGCTCGGTCGCGGCGTGGTCGTGATTGGCGCGCGCAGCGACGAGAAGGTTTCCATCGCTGCGCGGGTCGCCGATGATCTGACCGACCGGCTCAAGGCGGGTCAGCTCGTCCGCGAGCTGGCGGCGATTATCGGCGGCAGCGGCGGCGGCCGGGCCGACTTCGCCGAGGCGGGCGGCAAAGACCCGTCCAAGCTGCCTGACGCCCTGCGCGCCGCGCCGGGCATTGTCGAGCGGCTCCTGGGCTGATTTCGCAAACCCTTCCTTCAAGCCCTTTCTTCAAACCCTTCCTTCACACATGGAGCATCCCCTGCATGAGCCACGATGCGATTGCCTTCTTCCTGACCCGCTACGGGCTGACCGCGGATGACCTTGATGCGCTGCTGGGCGAGGCGCTGGCGGTCGGGGGCGACTATGCCGACCTCTACTTTGAGTATTGCCGCAGCAACTCGCTCAATCTCGAAGAGCGCCTCATCAAGAGCGCCAACCGGTCGGTGGCGCAGGGCGTCGGCGCGCGGGTGATTGTCGGCGAGAAGACGGGCTACGCCTACACCGACGACATTTCGCGGGAGAGCATTCGGCAGGCGGTTCGGACGGCCGCCTGCATCGCCCGCGACGCCGCTCGCGTCGCCAGTCCGGTCGCCGTCGCGCCCCGCGCCAGGGCGCATGATCTGTATCCGCTGGACGACCCGGCGAGCGAGGTCGCGATCGAGCGCAAAATCGCGTGGCTGCGGGCCATTGACGAGCGCTGCCATGCCGCGGACCGTCGGATTCAGAAGGTTCAAGCCAGTCTGGCCGATGAGTGGAAAGCCGTCCTGGTCGCTGCCAGCGACGGCACGCTGGCCGGCGACATTCAGCCGTTGGCGCGGGCGAGCGTCCTGTGCATCGCCGATCAGGACGGCGATCTCAGAGCCGGGCGCGCGGGCGGCGGCGGGCGGCGGGGCTTCGACATGTTCGCCGAAGGCGAGCTGGCGCCGGAAGCGCTGGCGCGCGAAGCCGTCCGGCTGGCGGTCTTGCAGTTCGAGGCCGTGGAAGCGCCCGCCGGCCCGATGGAGGTCGTCCTTGGTCACGGCTGGCCCGGCATTTTGCTACACGAAGCCATCGGCCATGGTCTCGAAGCCGACTTCAATCGCAAGAAGACCTCGGCCTTTTCCGACCTCATCGGCAAGCGCGTCGCCAGCGAAGCCTGCACCATCGTGGATGACGGGACGCTCCCCGGACGCCGCGGCTCGCTCAACATGGACGACGAAGGCCATCCGACTTCCCGGACGACGCTGATCGAGAAGGGCATCCTGCGCGGCTACATCAACGATTACTTGAACGCCAAGCTGCTCGGCGTCCCGCGCACCGGCAACGGCCGCCGCGAAAGCTACCGTCACATGCCGATGCCGCGCATGACGAACACGTACATGCTGGCCGGGACCGAAGCCCCGGAAGACATCATTCGCAGCGTGAAGCGCGGCTTGTACGCCGTGCAGTTCGGCGGCGGACAGGTGGACATCACCAGCGGCAAGTTCGTGTTTTCGGCCAGCGAGGCGTACCTCATCGAGGACGGCCGCATCACCGCCCCGGTCAAGGACGCGACGCTCATCGGCCACGGGCCCGAAGCCCTGACGAAAGTCACCGCCGTCGGTCACGACCTGGCGCTGGATTTGGGCGTCGGCACCTGCGGCAAGGATGGTCAGAGCGTGCCGGTCGGGGTGGGACTGCCGACCATCAAAATTTCGGAGATGACAGTCGGCGGCACGCAGCGGTAACATAGGGTCTCCCGCGCTCCGGCGACTCGCGCCGAAGCCGGCCAGGCGCAACCCGACAATCCATTGAGAGGAAAGCTTCGGCCATGAAGCACTTGGTCCGAA
Organism: uncultured Chloracidobacterium sp.; assembly: GCA_937966115.1. Classification (GTDB taxonomy): domain Bacteria; phylum Acidobacteriota; class Blastocatellia; order Chloracidobacteriales; family Chloracidobacteriaceae; genus Chloracidobacterium. The sequence continues at coordinate 19,699 of CALCKX010000036.1, forward strand.
TGGCGCTCGCCGTGTGGAGCGCCTGCTGCTTGCTGACCGCTCCGCTCCTGGCGCAGCAGCGCCCGCGCGTCATCACGAATCGTGTCTTCACGAATGAAGACTTGCGGCAAGCCCCGGCGGCGCGCGGCGACGCCCGCAGCGCGGTCAGCGGCCCGGCCGCGCCGGCGGAAGAGGCTCCGCTGTCGCTAACCCTGCCGGAGATCGTGACGGCGCGCCTGCTGAGCTATTCGCGCTCGGTCCAGCCCCACGGCATTTACTTCGAGGCGCTGGACGGCTCGCCGGTGCTCAACCTCAATGAAAGCGCGATGTATAACCCGGCGTCCGTGACGAAGGTCATGACCTCCATGGCGGCGCTCGAAGCGCTGGGCGTGAACTACCGCTATCCGACGCGGATCAGCTACACGGGCGCGATGGACTGGACGACGGGAACGCTGATGGGCGACTTGGTCATCAGCGGCGAGAGCGATCCGTCATTCGCGACCGAGAGCCTGTTTCTCATCGGCGAGAAGCTGCGCGAAATAGGCGTCCGAAACATTCAGGGCAACCTTCGGATTGGCCCGGGCGTGTTGCTCAACATGCGCTCGCAGCCAGTCATCGTCGGGCAGGAGATGCTGAACACGCTTGACCGCAGCCGCTGGACATCGCGGACGGAAGCGGTTTGGAACGCCGTGCGCGGCGTCAAGACATTCAGCCAGATACCCGTCTATCAGGGCGTCGCTATCTCTCCCGGCAACGTCATCGCCGACGACCACGCCACGCCGCGCTATCCGCTAATGGAATATCGCTCCTCGCCGCTGCTGAAGATTCTCAAAGTCATCAACGCCTACAGTAACAACGAGATGACGCATGTGGTCGGCGCTCGGGTGGGCGGCGCGCCCGGCGTGCGGCAGTACCTTGTGGATAAAGTCGGCATTCCGCCGCAGGAGGTCTATTTACAGACGACTTCCGGGCTTGGGCAAAACGCCGTCACGCCGCGCGCGACGGTCAAGCTCCTGCGATATACGGTCAACTGGCTTGAGAAGCGCAAAATCTCGCTGGGCGAGTTGCTGCCGATTGGCGGGATTGACAACGGCACGCTGCAACGCCGCTTCACAAGCCCGGACTTGCTAGGCGCGGTCATCGGCAAGACCGGCACGCTGTCCTCGACGAGCGCGCTGGCGGGCGTTTTGTACACCCAGAAGCGCGGCCTGCTGTTTTTCGCCATCCTAGAGCGCGGCGCCCCGCACAGCCTGCGCCCGTTGCAGGAAGAAATCATCTCGATTGTCGCGGCGGACAGCGGCGGGGCCATTCCGCTGGCGCTGGGATCGGAGATGTCGCCCTCGCTATGCGAAGACGCCATGGTGTCGGAGAGCGCCGCGGCGCGGACGGCCAAGCGCGGCGAGTAAGGGCTTGAGCGACTCCAAGCGACTGAAATCGGAGCTAAGCGGAAGCAAGTGGAAAAAGACGATATCAGTACGGCCTTTGATCTGATGGTCGGCGCCATCAAGGATTCCATCGATAAAATCGCGAAGGACATCCATACGGCCTCGAATCAAAAGGATTTCCAGCGTTCGGAACAGCTCAGCCGAGGCGGCGAGCCGCTCAAGGCTTTTCTCAAAAAAGTCGAAATCCTGCAGAAGGAATGGAACCGCGACTTTGATAAGGCCCTGCGCGGGCGCGTCCGCGCGCCCCGAGGCCAGGCCCCGGATAAGCCGCGCAAAGCCTCGCGTCAGCGCCTTTGCATCACGTTTCCCGACGGGGAAAGAATCAATGGCAGCCAGTCCGCCCATTCATTCGCGCAGGCAATTGCGAAGCTGGGCGTTGAAGCCGTCAAGGCGCTCGACCTAAAAGTGTGCAACGTGCCGCTGATCGACGCCCAAAGGGACGAAAAGTACGGCTCATCGCAACGGGAATGCGGAAGCTATTTCGTCATGACCCACTCCAGCACGGAAGCCAAGAAAGAGCTGCTCGAAACGATCGCTGAGCGGCTTGGCGTCAGCTTGCAGGTCGAACTCCTTCCGAAGGACGCGCCCTGACTCGCCCATCCGAGGCGGCGGTCACGGTCGCGCCCCAGGCCATCGCCGAAGCCGGGCCGCGGCGCCGCCGAAGGGCTGAAAGCCGGGCTTAGAGCGGAGCGCCGCCAGCGCGGCGGCGAAAAAGCGAAAGCCCCGGCGAGCGACCGCCGGGACCCAGGCGTGGTGGAGATGGAGGGAGTCGAACCCTCGTCCGCAGACCTTCGGCGCCGGAGACTACGCGCGTAGTCGCTTCCATTGTTCTCGCGCCTGCGCTGCCGGAGCAGCGACCTTGAGCGGCACAAGCGCCAGCCCAGTCAAGTCTCGCGGCCCGGCCCTAGGCGCAGCCGAGCCGCCAGCCTGTGAGTGTCACGCCCGCGTCATCCGGCACAGGCGACCGGATGGGCGGACGGCTTCGCAGTGATTAAGCTGCGAGAGCGAATTCCTGCGTTTCGGCAGGTAATGGTTTCCACGCTTTTTGACGAGCGGCATGGGCGCCCGGCGCGCCTCGCGCGCGCCTCACAATGTCCACGTCGAAACCGTGACATCCCCACATTGTCAAAGAGCCGCGCCGGTCAGGCGGCGACAGCCGCTGGCGAGCGCTCGCATATTGTATATCACAGTTGAAGCCGCCGCGAGCGCCCCGCGCCATCGAGCCGGAGCGGCGAGCGCCGCCTGACGACTTCTCGAGCGGCGCGGAGGCAAGCGCGTCCCAGGCTGGCGCGGCTCCGTGAAAGGCGGCGCGCGGGCGTGCTATGGTTACGGCTAGCTCCCGATCCTGCGTCAGCGGCTCGCGCTTCATGGACACTCAGCATATTCGCAACTTCTCCATCATCGCCCATATCGACCACGGCAAATCCACCCTGGCCGATCGTCTGCTCGAACGCACCGGCGCGCTGTCTCAGCGCGAAATGTCCGACCAGGTGCTTGACGCCATGGACCTCGAGCGCGAGCGCGGCATCACCATCAAAGCCCATGCCGTGCGCCTCAACTACCGCGCCCAAAACGGCGAGAGCTACGTTCTCAACTTAATTGACACGCCCGGACACGTGGACTTCTCCTACGAAGTCTCGCGGTCGCTCGCCGCCTGCGAGGGCGCGCTCGTCGTCGTGGACGCCACCCAGGGCGTTGAAGCCCAGACGCTCGCCAACGCTTACCTCGCGCTTGAGAACAACCTTGAAATGTTCCCGGTCATCAACAAGATCGACCTGCCCTCGGCCGAGCCGGAGCGCGTCTTGTCTCAAATCGAGCAGGTCATCGGGCTTGATCCAAGCCACGCCGTGCTCGCCAGCGCCAAAACCGGCATCGGCACGGACGAGCTCCTGGAACGCATCGTCGAAGTCATCCCGCCGCCCCAGGGCGAGCGCGGCCGACCGCTCAAGGCGCTTATTTTCGACTCGTGGTTCGATAGCTACAAGGGCGTGATCGTGCTGGTGCGCGTTGTGGACGGCGTTTTGCGTCCAGGAATGAAAATTCGCTTCATGGCTACCGGACGCGATTATGAAATTGAGGGCGTCGGCGTCATGACGCCCAAAATGCGCGAAATCGCCGAACTCGGCGCGGGCGAAGTCGGCTTCTTCTTCTCGAATATCAAAACCGTCGCCGATGTCCGCATTGGCGATACGGTCACCGAAACCGCCCGTCCCGCCGCCGCCCCGCTGCCCGGCTTCCAGGAAGTCAAGCCCATGGTCTTCGCCGGGCTGTATCCAGTTGAAAGCGACCAGTACGAGGCGCTCCGCGACGCGCTCGACAAGCTGCGCCTGAACGACTCGTCGTTTCTTTACGAGCCCGAACACTCGGCCGCCCTGGGCTTCGGCTTTCGCTGCGGCTTTCTCGGACTGCTCCACATGGAAATCGTCCAGGAGCGTTTGGAACGGGAGTTCGGGCTTGATCTCATCACGACCGCGCCCAGCGTGCGCTTCAATGTCTATTTGACCAATGGCGAGCAACTGACCATTGACAGCCCGGCGAAGCTGCCTGACCCGGCCAAGATCGAGCGCATCGAGGAGCCGATCATTCGCGCCACCATCATGACGCAGGATGACTATCTTGGCCCGATCCTGGCCCTGCTGGATGAGAAGCGCGGCGTGCAGCGCGGCTTCGACTACATTGGCGACAAGCGCGTCATGCTGACCTATGACGTGCCGCTGCTTGAAGTCGTGCTGGATTTCTTTGACCGCTTGAAATCGGTTTCGCGCGGCTACGCCTCGCTCGACTATCACATCAAGGGCTACGAGCCGGCGGACTTGGTCAAGCTCGACGTGCTTGTTTCCGGCGAGCCAGTGGACGCCCTGTCGCTGATCATCCACCGCGACAACGCCTATACGCGCGGGCGGGCGCTGGCCGAGAAAATGAAGGAGCTGATCCCGCGTCAGCTTTTCGAGGTTCCCATCCAGGCTGCCATCGGAAACCGCGTCATTGCCCGCGAGACAGTCAAGGCCCTGGGCAAGAACGTCCTTGCCAAGTGCTATGGGGGCGACATCACGCGCAAGAAAAAGCTGCTCGAAAAGCAGAAGGAAGGGAAAAAGCGCATGAAAAAGGTTGGGCGCGTGGATATTCCCCAGGAAGCCTTTCTCGCCGTCCTGCGCGTGAGCGACGCGAAGTAGCCGGCGGGCGCGTCATGAAAAGCTGGCGCGCCGTGACGCGCTTATGACGCGCAGTAAACGCGATAGTCCATTTCCGGGAAAATCGTGTCGCGCCCTTCGACTTCCGCCAGCCAAGCCGCGTCAATGTCGCCGGCCGTTGCCATCTCGTAAAGCCGCGTGAAGCGGTGAATGTGGTCGCGGAAACGCTTCTCGGCGTACTGCACCATGGTTTTGTTCGTGATGATGAAGGCCCAGTCGCTCGATTGCGCCAACAACAGCTCGCGGGCGGCCTGATTGAGCGCGCGCCGCAGCAGCCCCTCTGAAGCCGGAAACCGCTCCGCCAGCTCCGCCATGCGGCGCTCGGCTTGGTGCTGGTGGCGATACATCCACTGCGTATCGCGGTTGAGCCAAACGCGGCTATACCCTTCCGCGCCCCACGACGAAGCCGACGGCGTTTGCGGCTGATTTTGCGGAAACATCATCAGGTAATCGCTTGGCGTCGCCAAGGCGACCTCGTCCTGGTCGAAGTGAATTTTACGGATCAGAAAATCGAGAAACTGCGGACCCTCATACCACCAGTGGCCGTAAAGCTCCGCGTCGTAGGGCGACACCACCAGCGGCGGGCGACCAATCACGCCGCGCAAATGCCGCATCTGCGCCTGACGCGATGCCAAAAAGTGACCGGCATGCTCGGCGGCGGTCTCCGTCGCCCAGGCCGGCACATAGGGCTGCTTGCGGTGCAGATCGACTTTCCCCGTCACTCGAAAATACTTGACGCCAATGTTGCGGCGGACGCCATCGGCATGCAGGTAGGGCTTGATATAGTCGTAATCCGCCTCGTAGCCCAAGTCCTTGTAAAATTCGCGGTAGTTTGGATGCCCCGGATAGCCGACCAGCGAGCTCCACACCTGCTCGCTCGTTTCGACATCGCGCGCGAAGGCCGCCACCCCGGACGGCGTGACGACCGGCGCGAAAATGCCGCGCGCCGGGCGCGGCGCGCCAAACATGACGCTGTGCGAGTCCACGATGAAATAACGAATGCTGACCTCGGCCAACAGCGCGTCAATGCCTGGCTCGTAAGCGCACTCCGCCAGCCAAATCCCCTTCGGCTGGCGCCCAAAGTGCTTCTCATAGTTGCGGACGGCGACGCGAATCTGCGCCCGGCGCGCCGCTTCATGACGCATCAGCGGCAAAAAGCCATGCGTGGCGCAACAGGTGATGATTTCCAAGACGTCGGCGTCCTGCAGCCGCCGAAACGCGCTGATTAAGTCGCGCCGATAGACCCGCTCGTAAAGGTCAGAGACGGCCTTGAAATGCTCGTGGTGGGCGCGCGCCGCAGGCTCGAAGGGCGTGGCTTTGGTTCGGGCCGTTTCCTTTTCGGTCAGCTCGACCAGCTTCTCCAAGTGACGCGCATATCGCTCGCGCAGCAGCTCGTCAGCGAGCATCTCGCACAGCGGCGGCGTCAGCGTCATGGTCAGCCGCGCGCGGACGCCAGCCCGATGCAGGTTATCAAAGATGAACAGCAGCGGAACGTAAGTCTCGCTAATCGCCTCGTAGAGCCAGTCTTCCTCGAGAAACTCCGGGTATTCCGGGTGACGCACAAACGGCAGGTGCGCATGCAGAATGAGGGAAAGAAATCCGGTGGTCATGGGCAGTCGCTCTGGCGGCTCGCCCGGCGGCGCGCGGCAAAGGCTTGCCGCCGCTGGCGCGCCGCCGACCAAGGCTTTAGATATGAATCGGACTGCCGAAAACGCCGTGGGCGGCTTCCATGACGGATTCGGAAAGCGTCGGGTGCGCGTGAATCGTGCGCATCAGCTCTTCGGTCGTCAGCTCGCCGCGCAGCGCCACGCAGGCTTCGGCGATCAGCTCCGTCGCGCGCGGGCCGATGATGTGGACGCCCAGCAGCTCGTCGTATTTCGCGTCGCTGACGATTTTCACCAGGCCCTCCGTCTGGCCCAGAATGCGCGCCTTGCCGCTCGCGGCGAAGGGAAACGACCCGACCTTGACTTCATAGCCGCGCGCGCGGGCCTCGGCTTCCGTCAATCCGACGCTGGCGACTTCTGGCTCGCAGTAGGTACAGCTCGGCACGCGGTCGTAGTTGATCGGCTCGGTGGCATGCCCAGCCATATGCTCGACGGCCACGATGCCCTCCGCCGAAGCCACATGCGCCAGCCACGGGGTGTTGATGACATCGCCGACCGCATAGACGCTTGGCTCGGCGGTTTGCAGAAAGCCGTTGACCTCGATGTAGCCGCCCTTGTCCGTCGTGGCCCGGGTATTTTCAAGACCAATGCCGGCGCTGAGCGGACGGCGACCGACGGCGACAAGCAGCTTCTCGGTTTGGAGCGTCGAGCGGTCGCCGTTGCCATCCGCCAGGGTCACCTCGACGCCCTGATCGTTGACTATCGCGCTTTCGCACTTTGTGTTCGTCTTGACCGTGACTTTCTGCCCCCGGAGCGCCCGTTCCAGCTCGGCGCTGATGGCGGCGTCCTCCATCGGCAGCGCGCGCGGCAGCATTTCCACCAGCGTCGTCGCCACGCCGAATCGGGACATCACGGAAGCGAATTCCACGCCAACCGCGCCCGCGCCCAGAATGACTATCGAAGCTGGCAGCTCGGTTAGCTCCAGCGCATGGTCGCTGTTGAGGATGCGGGCGCCGTCGGTTGGAAAAATCGGGATGTCGCGGGGCGCCGAGCCGGTCGCGACCAAAATGAACTTCGCCCGGAGACGCTCCTTCGCGTCGCCGCTCGTCACGCTCACCGCGTGGGGATCTTCGATGAAGCCAAAGCCGTTGAAGACTTTGACTTTGTTTTTGTTCATCAGGTATTCGACGCCCTTGGCCGACTTGAGCACGATCTTGTGCTTGTATTTGCGCACGCCCTCGTAATCGAGCTTGACATCCGAGACCGTCACCCCGTAATCCGCGGCATGCTTGGCTTGCTCATAGACGGCGGCGCTTTCAAGCAGGGCCTTGGTCGGGATACAGCCGCGCAGCAGACAGGTGCCGCCCAGGCGCTGGTCCTTCTCGACGATGGCCACGGTTAGCCCGAGCTGGGCTGCTCGAATGGCGGCGACGTAGCCGCCCGGCCCCGCGCCAATAATCACTAGGTCAAAGGAATGGTTGGAATCGGTCACAGTGAACGCCTCGGATCGCGGAATGGCGGCCGGGCGCGGCGTCCGCCGGGCGCGAGCCATCCCTGAAGGTTGGGGGCATCCGCCGCCGGGAGCAAGCGGCGCAATTCGCGCTCGTCGCGCAAAAAGAGAACGGATGCCAACCGGCATCCGTTCTGGGTCAAGGTGGTTGGCTGGGAGACAGGGATTCGAACCCCGATACTCTGGTTCAGAGCCAGATGTCCTACCATTGAACGATCTCCCAAAAAGGACTGACCGCAGCCAGCGCCCGCCATGCTGAGAAAAAAGGGCTTGAAAGTCAACCCAAAGGATCGACTTGACGTGACTATCGGCTCGACGAAGCGCATTAATGACGCCATATTTGGACCCCGGCATTTGGCCCCCAGCCGCCGCGGTCGCGCCCGATGGCTTGCCCCGCGCGGGCGAGCGCGGCGCGGAGGTCTTGAATGAGGTCCTGAATGAAGAAGGTTGCACTCGTTACCGGCATCACCGGACAGGACGGCTCCTACCTGACGGAGTTTCTGATGACCAAGGGCTATGCGGTGCATGGCATTGTCCGGCGCAGCAGCTCCTTTTCCACCGGGCGCATTGACCACCTTTACCGCGACCCGCATGACCCGCTGCGTCAATTGACGCTCCATTACGGCGATCTAGCTGACAGCACCAGCCTGCGGCGCATCCTCGAAGCCGTCCAGCCGGACGAAGTCTATAACCTCGCCGCGCAGTCGCACGTCAAGGTATCGTTCGAGCAAGCCGAATATACCGGCGACGTGGTCGCCACCGGCACGCTCCGGCTGCTGGAGTCGTTGCGCGACTACATCGCGCGAACCGGGAAGCCCGTCCGCTACTATCAGGCGGGGTCGTCGGAAATGTTTGGCGCCGCGCCGCCCCCGCAATGCGAGGCGACCCCGTTTCATCCGCGCAGCCCCTACGCGGTGGCGAAGGTGGCGGCGCACTGGTACGCCATCAACTACCGCGAGTCCTACGGCCTCTTTGCCTGTAACGGCATTTTGTTCAACCACGAAAGCGAGCGCCGGGGCGAAACCTTCGTCACGCGCAAGATCACGCGCGCGGTTGGGCGCATCAAGCATGGGCTTCAGAAAAGGCTTTACCTGGGTAATCTCGACGCGCGGCGCGATTGGGGCTTTGCCGGAGACTATGTGGAAGCCATGTGGCTGATGCTTCAGCAGGACGCGCCGGACGACTACGTGATCGCCACTGGCGAAGCGCATTCCGTGCGCGAGTTTCTCGAAGCCGCCTTTGCCCGGGTCGGGCTTGACTGGCGGGACTACGTCGAAATAGACCCGCGTTACTTTCGCCCGGCGGAAGTCGATCATCTGCTCGGGGATGCCAGCAAAGCGCGGCAGCGCCTCGGCTGGCTGCCGCGCGTATCGTTTTCGGCGCTGGTGGCGCGGATGGTTGACCACGACCTCGAGCTGGCGCGCCGCGAAGCCATCGTGCGCGCCGCCACGCCATAGCCGCCACGCCCTGGAAGGGAAAGTCCAATGGAAAAAGACGCCAAAATCTATGTCGCCGGTCACCGCGGGCTGGTCGGCTCGGCCATCGTTCGGAAGCTTCGGGCGGCAGGCTTCGCCAACTTGATTTTACGCTCGCGCGCCGAGCTGGATTTGACGCGCCAGGCGGAAACGGAGGCGTTCTTCGCGCAAGAGCGCCCGGCGTATGTCTTTCTTGCGGCGGCGAAGGTCGGCGGCATTCTGGCCAACGCCGCCTACGGCGGCGATTTCATACGGGAAAACTTGCTGATTCAGACCCATGTTCTGGAAGCGGCGCGGCAGACCGGCGTTCAGAAGCTCTTGTTTCTTGGCTCGTCTTGCATTTATCCCAAGCTGGCGCCGCAGCCAATGGCGGAGGACTGCCTGCTGACCGGCGCGCTCGAGCCGACCAACGAGCCTTACGCCGTCGCTAAAATCGCCGGGCTGACCATGGCCAAAGCTTATCGAAAACAGTATGGCTTCAATGTCATTTCACTGATGCCGACCAACTTATACGGCCCAGGCGACAACTTCGATCTGGCGTCGTCGCATGTCCTGGCGGCGCTGCTGCGGAAGTTCCACGAGGCGAAAGCGAGCGGCGCGCCAACCGTGACCGTCTGGGGAACCGGCGCGCCCCGCCGCGAGTTTCTCCACGTGGACGACCTGGCCGACGCGGCTTTGTTTCTCATGGAGCGCTATGAAAGCGACGAGATCGTCAATGTTGGCGTTGGCGAGGACATCGCCATCCGCGAGCTGGCGGCCTTGATCCGGGATGTCGTGGGGTATGCGGGCGAGATCGCTTACGACGCTTCAAAGCCGGACGGAACGCCGCGCAAGCTCCTCGAAGTCTCGCGCCTGCGCGCGCTTGGCTGGCGAGCGCGGATTCCGCTCCGCGAAGGCGTGGCGGCGACCTACGCCTGGTACTGCGCCAACCATGGCGGATGAGTCGCTCCCGGAAGCGCCCGCGGCGCGGCGCGGCTTTGCGGCCGAGCAGGACGTCGCGGCGTTTCGCGCCCAGCTCGCGGCGCTGCTGACGACGCATGGCATCGCGCTTGACGACCTCCAAATGGCGGCCCTCGTCGCGCACTACCGCCGGCTGGGCGAGGCGAACGCTCGCCTCAACCTCACTCGCCTGATCGCCCCGGCCGACGCCGCCCGATGGCACTACCTTGACGTTTTGGCAGCGCTGCCCTGTTTCACGGGAAACATGCCGAGCCGCTGGGTGGATGTCGGCTCGGGCGGCGGCTTTCCAGGCCTGGCGCTGGCCATTGCCCGCCCGGACTGGCGCTTCATCCTGACCGAGCGGCGCGCCAAGAAGGCGGCGTTTCTCGCGGACAGCGTCGCGGCGCTGGGGCTTGCCTCGCGCGTGCAGGTCTATGCCGGCGAGTTCGAGCCAGGGACGGCGCGGCGGGCCCTGGTCAGCTGCGGCGCGGACGTTTCACGTGAAACCTTCGGCGTCGTGGCCCGCGCCGTCGAGGAGGGAACGCGCCGCCTGCCGCGCCTTCTGAAGCTGCCGTCGCTGACGCGCGCCACGCTCTGGCTAGGGGAGCCGGACGCGCTGGCGCTGGCGCGGCGCCTGCCGCCAGGCTGGATGGTCGAGCGCCTGCGCCGGCTGCCGACCGGCGAGCGCCGCGTGGCGCTGGCGCTGGCGCGGCGCGCCAACTAAACCTTTTACGCCGCCGCGAAGGCTAGGCTACAATGCCTGCCGCCGCCGCCGCCCAGCCGGCGCGACCGGGCGACGGCGCGCCGGGAGCGCGGTCGCAGGCCCGTCGAGGATTTCACGTTTCACATTTCAGCGCGAACAAGGGGGGCGGCATGGGAAAAATCATCGCCGTTGCCAACCAGAAGGGCGGCGTTGGCAAGACGACGACCGCCATCAATCTGGCGGCAAGCCTGGCCGTCAACGACCAGCAGACGCTGCTGGTGGACGCCGATCCGCAGGCCAACGCCAGCAGCGGCGTCGGCATCCGGCGCGGCGCGCTGCGGCGCACGCTCTACCACGCCCTCATTCTGGACGAGCCGCTCGCCAATGTCATTCAGGCCACGGAGCTGGCGGCGCTCCACGTCGCCCCGTCCGACCGAAATTTGTCAGGGGCGGAGGTCGAGCTGGTCGGCCTGGACGAGCGCGAGTTCGCGCTGCGCCGCGTTCTGGGCGGCTGCCGCGGGCAATACGACTACATCATCATCGATTGCCCGCCGAGCTTGGGCTTGCTCACCATCAACGCCCTGAGCGCCGCCGACTCGGTGCTCGTCCCCATCCAGTGCGAATACTTCGCGCTGGAGGGGGTTTCAGAGCTGCTCGACACGCTGGCGCGCATCCGCCGAAGCTTCAATCCGACGCTCGCGGTCGAGGGCTTTCTGCTGACGATGTTCGATGAGCGCACCAACCTCTCCAACCAGGTCATGGCGGATCTACGGGATTTTTACGGCAAGCAGGTTTTCGAGACCGTCATCACCCGCAATGTTCGCCTCGCCGAAGCGCCAAGTCACGGCAAGCCAATCATTCTTTACGACATCAAGTCGCGGGGGGCGAGCGCCTACCTGCAACTCGCCAAGGAGGTCATTTCGCATGACAACGAGAAGGGCGCTTGGGCGCGGGCTGAGCGCGCTGCTTCCTGAGCGCGCGCCGCAAGCTGGCGAGGAACTCCTTGAGCTCGACATCGAGCGGGTCCTGCCGAACGCCGAGCAGCCCCGCGCCCTCTTTCACGAGGGGCGACTGGAAGAGCTAGCCCAATCCATCCGCGACAATGGGCTGCTTCAGCCCATTGTCGTCCGTCGCCATGGGGAAGGCTTTCAAATTGTCGCCGGCGAGCGGCGCTGGCGGGCTGCGCAGCGCGCCGGGCTCCACCGCATTCCGGCTGTCGTGCGCGATGTCTCTGACGAGCGCCTTCTGGAGCTAGCCCTCATCGAGAATATCCAGCGCGAGGACCTGACACCCATCGAGGAAGCGCAGGCTTACCGCCGCCTGATGGACGAGCTGGGCCTGACGCAAGAAATGGTCGCCGCGCGGCTAGGGAAAGACCGCGCCACCATCGCCAATGCCGTCCGTCTGCTGCGGCTGCCGCCCGACCTTCAAAAGCTGGTCGAAGAGCGCCAGCTCAGCCCTGGTCATGCGCGCGCACTGCTCGCGCTGGACAGCGAAACCCTTCAGCGGCGCGCCGCGGAGAGCGTCATGGAGCGCGGGCTTTCCGTCCGCGAGACGGAGCGACTGGTCAAGCGCGTTCTGCACGGCGAGCCCGTCATTGTCGGCAGCGCCCATCCCGCCGATCCGAATGTCAAGTTCGCGGAGTCCAAGCTTTCCAAGCTGCTTGCCACGAAGGTGCGGATTGTCGGGCGCGGGCGCGGCGGCTGCATTGAAATCGAATACTACGGGACCGAGGACTTGGATCGGCTCTACAGCCGGCTGCTGCGGCTGGCTGACAACTAGCCTGCGGAGCGCCGAGCGCGGCGACCTCCGCGTTTCACGTGAAACGTCGCCCGCCCAGCCCCTCGCGCCATCGGCGCAAAGTCGCTACAATCGCCGACTCCAATGTCGCGGCGGCAATGCCGCGAACGCTCACGCTTGGGAGATTGCCGGCGCATGACTTCCGCACCCGAACCCACGCCCGAACTTGTCATCACGCCCGAGCTCCTCGCGCGCCACCGCCTCGCCCCTGAAGAGTACGCCCGCTTGCGCGAGCTTCTAGGGCGAACGCCGACGCTGGTCGAGCTGGGCATCTTCTCCGTCATGTGGTCAGAGCACTGCTCGTATAAGTCCTCGCGGGTCTACCTGAAAAGCCTGCCGACCACTGGCCCGCGGGTCGTGCAGGGCCCTGGGGAAAACGCCGGCATCCTCGACATTGGCGACGGCTGGTGCATCGCCTTCAAAATCGAGTCGCACAATCACCCGTCATTCATCGAGCCGTTTCAGGGCGCGGCGACTGGCGTGGGCGGCATTCTGCGGGATGTCTTCACCATGGGGGCGCGTCCCGTCGCGCTGCTCAACTCCCTGCGCTTCGGGCCGCTGGACGACCCGCAGCGCGGCGCGCGCAACCAGGCGCTGCTCGACGGCGTCGCGCGCGGCATCGCCCACTACGGCAACGCCTTTGGCTGCCCCACGATTGGCGGCGAGCTTTACTTCGAGGAGTGCTACGCGCTCAACCCGCTCGTCAACGCGTTCGCGCTGGGTCTGGTGCGGCGCGACCAGATTTTTCTGGGCAAAGCGACGGGCGTCGGCAATCCGGTGATGTACGTCGGAGCGAAAACCGGGCGCGATGGCATCCACGGCGCGACGATGGCCTCGGCCGAGTTTGACGACGACGCCCTCGCCCAGCGCCCGACCGTCCAAGTCGGCGACCCCTTTTGCGAAAAGCTGTTGCTCGAAGCCTGCCTGGAAGCCATGCGCGCCGGCTGCATCGTCGGCATCCAGGACATGGGCGCCGCCGGGCTGACGTCATCCAGTTGCGAGATGGGCGCGCGCGCCGGCACCGGCATTGACCTCGAGCTCTCGCTCGTGCCCCAGCGCGAAACCGGGATGACGCCCTACGAGATTATGCTTTCCGAATCCCAGGAGCGCATGCTGCTGGTCGCCGACAGCGGACGCGAGCGCGAAGTCCAGGAAATCTTCGCTAAGTGGGGGCTGGCCGCAGTCGTCATTGGTCGCGTGACGAATACGAAACGACTGCGCGTTCACGACCAGGGCCGACCGGTCGCCGACATTCCCAACGCCTACCTTACGGATGACGCGCCGCGTTATGAGCGACCCGCCGCGCCGCCGGCGGGATGGCTTGCCGACGACGCCGAGCGCCGCAAAGCGGGCGAGTCCGCTCTGGCGGCTCTTTTCCCCAGCGCGGCGCGGGCGCTGTCGCCAGCGGAAATTCAAGCCGATCTGCGGCGGCTGCTTGGCTCGCTGAACCTGGCGTCACGGCAGTGGATTTACCGCCAGTATGACCACATGGTGCGCACCAACACGATTGTGCTGCCGGGCGCGGATGCGGCCGTCATCCGCATCAAGGAGACGCGCAAGGCAATTGCCATGACGCTCGACGGCAATGGGCGCCACGTCTTCATCGAGCCGCGGCGCGGCGCGGCGCTCGCCGTCGCCGAAGCCTGTCGGAACCTGGTCGCCGTTGGCGCGCAGCCAATTGGATTGACCAACTGCCTGAACTTCGCCTCGCCGGAGCGCCCGGAAACGATGTGGCAGCTCCGCGAAGTCATCGCCGGGATGGGCGAAGCCGCGCGCGCCTTTGAAACGCCCATCGTGAGCGGCAACGTCAGCCTCTACAACGAGACCGAGGGGCGCGGCGTCTTCCCCACGCCGGTCATTGGAGCGGTGGGTTTGATCGAGGACGTCCGCGCTGTCATCGCGCCGCGCGCGCTGACCGAAGGCGAGGGGGTTTACCTCTTGGGCGCGACCGATGAGGACTTGGGCGGAACGGAGTACGTCCAGCGACGCTTCGGCGCCGTCGTCGGGCCGTTGGCGGCGCTTGATTTGGCTGCCGAGCGCCGGCTTCAGCAGTGCGCGCTGGCAGGCGCGCAGCGGCGACTGTTTTCCGCGGCTCACGACTGCGCGGATGGCGGATTGCTCGTCGCGCTGGCCGAGCTGTGCTTTTCCGCTCACGGCAAGGCGCCGTCCGGCATGGACCTGAGCCTGGCGATCGCCAAGCCTGGACTCTCGCGCGCGGGGCTGCTGTTTGGCGAGACGCCGGGACGCCTGCTCGTGGTCGCCGCGGCGCGCCAGGCGGACGAGATCGAGTCGCTGTGCGACGACCACAATGTGCCCTGCCAGCGGCTGGGGGTTGTCCGCGGGGAGCGGCTGACGGTGAAACTCGATGGAGAAGCCGTCCTGGACGAGCCAATCGCCGAGCTAGAGCGCATCTGGCGGAGCGCGCTACCCAGTGCTTTTCAATCCGCTTGAAAGCGCGCTGATGGTCAGGAGCAAATCCGCCAGCAGCGCTTCGCCGCCGGCCTCGTTGCCGGCGCGCTCGGCGCGCCACGCCGCGAGCAGCTCGAGCTGCCGCTGGTGGAGCGCATCCAAGCCGGGCCGCCGCAACTGCATGGTCAGGGCCGTCCGCTGCCGCCGCTCGGTCAGCGGCGCGCCGAAGACGCGCTCGAGCCCGCGCCGCGCCCGCGCGTACTCTGCCAGCGTGGCATCGAGCGTTTGGGCGCGGATGGCCGCATCGGGAACTAGGCCCGCGTAGGCCCGCATCCAAGCCTGGTCGGCCAGCAGGAGCTGACTGCCGGCATTCATCAAAAGCAGCCGGGTCGGATACCAGCGCAGGCCATCGCGGCAGAGCAGGTCGAACTGCTCCGGGCGGGTGGTCGCCAGGGCTTCCAGCGCCGTTCCCAGCCCATACCAGCCGGACAGAAAAAACCGCGCCTGGCTCCAGCTGAAGACCCAGGGAATGGCGCGCAGGTCGGCCAGGGCGCGCTGCCCTGTCCGCCGCGCCGGCCGCGACCCGATCCGACTGGCCTCGATGGCGTCTATTGGCGTGGCATGGGCGAAAAACTCCAAAAAGCCGGGCATCTGGAGCAGTTCCCGGTAAGCTTGGCGACTAGTGTCGGCCAGCGCGTCGAGAACCGGCTCCAGGGCGTGGGGCGCTTCGGCGGCTTGCCGCGCCGCCGCGTAGGCTTCAAGCATCCCGGCCACGAGCAGCTCGAGCTCGTTGGTCGCCGTAACGAGGTTGGCGTATTTCTGCGAGATCGTCTCTCCCTGCTCGGTCAGCCGCAAGTCGCCCGACACCGCGCGCGGGGGCAGCGCGCTGAGGAAGCGGTGCGTTGGTCCGGCGCCCCGGCTTGGAGTGCCGCCGCGACCATGGAAAAAGCGCAGCTTTACCCCTCGCTCGCGGGCTATCGCCGCCAATTCGGTCTGAGCGCGATACAGCCCCCACAAGCTGGCGACCGCTCCGGCATCCTTGTTGCTGTCGCTGTAGCCGATCATGACCTGCTGCGTTGGCGGCCGCCCATCGCGGCGCATCCATTCCAGGCTGCGGCGCGTCATGGGATGCTCCAGAAAGGCCGCGAGGATGGCCGGGCTATGCTTGAGATCTTCCAGGGTTTCAAAAAGGGGCGCGACCGGCAGCGGGCAAACCGGGCCGGCGGGCGCGGTCAGAGTTAGTCCGGCTTCGCGGGCCAAGCCGTAAACGGCGAGAAGGTCCGATGTCGAGCGCGTCATGCTGACGATGAGCGCGCCGAGGCCAGCCCATCCATAGGCCCTGCCGTGTTCGGCGACGACCCGGAGCGCGCCGACGACTGTTTGCGCGGCATCGCCAAGCGGCGCGCCCGGCGCAGCAAACGGCCGCGCGCGCGCAAGCTCTTCATTCCAAAACGCGACGCGACGCGCTTCATCCCAGGCGGCGTAGTCGCCGCCGCCTCCGGCTGCAATCAGCAGCTCCGCAATGGCCCGCTCATGCATGGCGCTGTTTTGGCGAATGTCCAGCGTCGCTAAGTGGAAGCCGAACGCTTCGACCAGGCGCAGCAGCGGCCAGACATCGGTTTCACACAGGCGGACCGCGCCGACCGCCTGAAGCGATTCGCCGAGCAGGCGCAGGTCGGCGGCCAGCTCGGAGGCTTCGGCGTACTGGCGTTGAGCCGACCACGAGCCGCTGGCGCCGTCCGGCAGGCGCGCCAGCATCACATTGACCGCTTGTCGCCAGGACTCATACGGGTTGCGCGCCAGCGCCGCCTGCAACGCCGGGTCTTGGGCTTCCTGCGCGGCGCGCAGGAAGCCCGTCAGGATCGCCGGCGGGGACTGGCGGCGATCCGAGAGGCTGATGCGCGAAGCTAGCGCCGTCAGGCGGGCGCGCCATAGCCCGAGCGCCGCTTGCCGGAGCGTCTGCAAGGATTCCCTCGTCGTTTCGGGCGTCACAAGCGGGTGTCCGTCGCGGTCGCCGCCGACCCAGGTGCCAAAGGTCACGCGCGGCAGGCGCGCTGGATGCGTCGGGCGCTCATCGGCGCTCAAGCCCAGCTCATCCCAGGCATCGAGCAGGCGACGATCAAGCCAGCCAAGGGCTTCCGGCAGCGTCGTGGTCAGATAGTGGAGGATGTTCCGCAGCTCGTCCGTGACGGCGGGCTTTTCCAAGTAGATTTCGCCCGTGCGCCATAGGCGCTCCAGCTCGCGCTTGATGTCATCCCGAATGGCGCGGCGCTCATTGGGCGTCCAGACGGAGTTTTCAAGCTTGACGAGCAACAGATAGAGCCGCCGGTGATGCTCTAGAACCGTGGCCCGCTTGGCCTCAGTCGGATGCGCCGTCAGCACCGGCTCGACGTGAAGCTGCGTCAGGGCTTCGGCGATGGCCGCCGCCGACAGCCCGCTCCGGCTCAACTGGCGCAAGACGGCGCCCCAGAGACCTGGTTCGGCCGCGCAGCCGGCGCCGGCTTCGAGGGCGCGTCGGTTCTGAGCGGCCGCGTTTTCTTCCGCCATGTTGAGCAACTGAAAAACAATCGAGCACGCTTGGACGAACCGCCCATGGCTGGACGCCTGCGGCTTCAGCGTCGCGTCCAACGGCAGCGACTGGGCGAGGTCCGCCGCGCCCGTTTCGGACAGCACTTCTCGAAAGCATTCGATAAGAAATCGAAAATCGCGCTCGGCGCGGGCCAAATCGGCGAGCGCGGAGGAAGCCGTAGGCACTGTCATGACCGTTCCGCTCCTGGTGGCTGATCAGCTTTGGGCGCGCCTGCGCCAGGAGCGAACTTGGCGCTTCGCGCGGCGCAGGCCGGCGCTCCCTCGTCCCTACCCCAGTATAAGGCATCGCGCGCGAAGTGCCCTGCTCGATTTCGAGCGAGCCAAGCGGAGGGCGCCGGCCAGGGCTTTGGCGCCCGGGCGCCAGCAAACCCGCCAAGACTCGCGCTTCAAATCAAGCGGCGCTCCTGCATATCGCCAGGCTCCCTGCGCCGCCGTCTTAACTAGAAGATTTCATCCGCGCTGTTCACTCCGTTCACTCTATCCCCAGCGGGCTTGCAATCAGCGCGAGTCAAAAAAACGCCAAGTTCAAGCGCCAAGCTCGGACTGAGAGAGATAGCCTCAGATAAGGCGCTTCGCCGGCGAGCGTCAGCTTATTTGCAACAGCGATATTGCGCCCTTGCACAAAAAGCCATTGCTTCGCAAGCAAAGTCCAGCTACAACTCGCAAGTAAACCCAGCGCGAGCCAGACTCTCTCTTGGATAGCGCTTTCGAGAATTCTTCCAAACCGCTATGGGATCCAGTCCCTGCGAGCGGTCGCTTTGGATGGCGGCTGACGGGCGGCCCGGCGCTCTTTCGGCGCCAGCGGGACTCGGCCAGACGAAGCCCCCGCTCGCGCGGGCGACGGCTCATCGCCGAGGGGCTGGAGCCGCCGCGTCTCGCGATCCGTCTGCCGATGCGCAAGCTTGCGAGCCAGATCGTTCGGCGTCTGACGCGCTATGTTTGACGCGCTCAAGCGCGCCTGCTTTGCGCGCGAGTTGAAAGCGCGAAA
>CALCKX010000037.1 GCA_937966115.1 uncultured Chloracidobacterium sp.
GCCGAGGACGCAAAAAGCCGCCAGACCCGCGGCAAAGCTCGCCGCCGAAAAGCGCCGGCGCCGCCATTCCAGAAAGCCCCACAGCGCCCAGTGCGCCAGAAAGAAAGGCAGGGCGAAGGCCTTGGCCGCATAAGCCAGCGCGCCCAGCGCGCCGCATCCCAAGCCGGATCGCCAACTCGCCGGCGACGCGCGCCGCGCGAGCAAGCTCAGGTACCACGTCAGCGCCGCCGCCACGAGCAAATCCGGCGTGATGACCGACAGGGCAAAATGCAGCGTCATCGGGACGGCGGCCGCGACGGCCACCATTCGCATCCAGGACGGATGATCGCCGGTCAAGCGCCACAGCCCGCCCAGCGCCGCCGCGCCGCCGCCTAGCAAAGCCAGCTTCACGGCGATTTGAGGCGGCAGCCCGGCGACGCGCAGCGCCGCCGTCAGCCACGACAGCAATGGGCTCCAGTAGGCGTTTACTGCTCCGCGCAGGTCGCCGCGCGCATATTTCTCGGCAATATCGAGATAGGCGACGCCATCCGGGTTGATCTGAAACTGAAACGCTGGCAGCAGCGTCAGCCCAAGCCCAAGGTAGCCGACCAGAACCCATAGCAGCGGATGGCGCGGCCGGAACGACAGTCGAGCGGCTTGAGCTTCCCCGACTTGAACTTCCCCGGCTTGGGCGGCTTCGCTCACAGGACATCCTTGCCCCGCAGCGCGAGCGCTGTGAGCGCGACGAGCAGGAAAAAGAAAGCGCTCAGCGCCGCCCAGTCCAGCCGCAAGCGGCTGAAGTCATTCAGAAAGCCGACATAGCGCGATTTGTCCGCGGGCGGATATTTCACTTCCGGCGCTTTTGGCTCCGGGTCGAGCGTCGGGGATTGCGGACGCGAGCTGCCAGTTCGCAAAAACGACTCCAGGTCGGCCTTGTAGTCGTCAAGCTTTTCTTGCTGGCGCCGGCGATAGTCGGCAAGCTGTTTCTTGAAAGCCTCTATCGCCCTCCGATTTTCAGCTTTGACGCGCCCGATTTCGCCAGCTTCGTCATCGTCGTCCTTGCCGCGCAGCACGCCAAGGCCGCCCCAGGCGACGCCCGCCCGCTTGAGCGCGTCATACGACCACATGGCCGGCATCGCCAGGCTCACGCCTTTGGACAGTCCCTCATTTGGAAGCAAAAGCCCGCCAAACAAAATCTGCGGAATCAGCGCGAGCGGCACGAGGCTGGTCGCCATTTCCGATGTTTGCACCAGGGCTGAAATCAACAGGCCCATGGCGATGCCGACCAAGTGCGACAGCAGCAAGTGCGGGAGCATCAGCCACGGCGGCCCTGGCACGGCTTCCAAGGCGGCCGTGACGCCGTAGAGCAAGGCAATCTGCGCCAGGCCAATCACGGCGAGAACAAGCAGCTTGGAGCCGATGTAGGGCAAGATGCCCAAATTGACCATTCGCTCGCGCTTGTAAACGCTGGCTTCCTTGACGATTTCGCGCGCCGCGTTGGAGCAGCCAAACCAAATCGACGAAAGCGCCAACACGAAGTAGGGAAAGTCTCGCGTCCAGGTCGCGCCGACCGCCAGCGCCGTCAAAAGCGCGATAATTGGCGCTTGCCCGAACAAAATCGCCAGGTTGAGACGGTCCGCCAGCATGACGCGCGCATACCGCGCCGACAGCGTCGCCATCTGCCGCGCGCTTTGCAAGACCGTGAGATCATTGGCGGAAGGGCGGGCGGCGGCAGGCGGCATCCGCGACAGCTCGGCGAGCGGCGCGGCGACATACCGCCGGTAGGCCGCCGACTGCTCGAACTTCCGCCGCCATTCCTCGGCCAGGGCGTCGCTATTCGGATCGCCCAGCGCGTCGAAAAGCTCCTTGATGCTTGGAATGTTGAAATGGGTCAGCGCCTCTTGCGGCGGGCCATACCACACCAGGCGCCCGCGCATCAGCACGACGATCTTGTCAAAGAGCTTGACGTTCTCCATCGCGTGGGTGGTGAGAATGACCGAGTGCCCGCCGGAGGCGATTTGTCGAAAGAGACGCATGATTTTCTCTTCCGTGCCGGGGTCGAGGCCCGAAGTCGGCTCGTCCAGAAAAATGATGCCCGGCTGCGTCACCAGCTCGACGGCGATGGAAACGCGCTTGCGCTGCCCGCCGGAAAGCTGCCCGACAGGCACGGCGCGGCGCGACGTCAGACCCGTCACATCGAGCGCCTCGGCAATGATGCGGTCAATGTCTTCGTCGCTCGTGTCGGACGACAGCCGCATTTTGGCCACGTAGTAGAGCGTCCGCTCGACGGTCAGCTCCCGGTGGATGATGTCCTCCTGCGGCACATAGCCGATGGATTGCTTGAAGCTGTTGATGTTTTCGTAGAGGCTCAGACCGTTGATCAGCACCAGCCCCTGCCCGGCCGGGCGCATGCCGTTGAGCGCGTCCATTAGCGTGGATTTACCCGCCCCCGACGGCCCCAGCAGGCCAACGAACTCATTTGGCGGAATCGTCAGCCGCACCCGATCCAGGAGCCGAATCGCGCCCGAGCCGTCCCGGTTGGGAACTTCCTTCGTCAAGTCGAGCGCGTCAATGCGCGCTCGACTGCGCGTGTCGAAGACGGCGACAGCGTCTGGCTCCAGGCGCAGGAGGAACGGCCCGATCTGTACGACATCCGTCGCCTGCAACCGGCAGCGCGCCAGGCGCCGCCCATTGACATAAACGCCGTTTGTGCTGCGCAAGTCTTCCACCGCCCATCCCTGCGCGTCGCGGCTGAAAATGGCATGGCGCTTGGAAATTTGGAGCAGGTCCAGCTGAATGTCGTTATCCGGAGCCCGACCGACCGTGAGCTGCCCCGGTATCGCCCCCTGCCCAAAGAACTTGCGCAGGACGAAGTTTTTGGCCTCGCCGGGCTTTGGAGCCGGGGTCGGAGACGCGAAAACAACGGTTCCGTCGCCGCTGGCGCCACCCGTCGCCGCCGGGGCGACCGGCGGAGCGACAAAGCGCAACTGCGCGCCGCCAAGCCCGATCTCGATCACCGCGCCGGACTGAAGCGGCGTCGGCGCGGCGATCCGCCGACCGTTGACAAACGTGCCGTTGAACGATCCCAAATCTCGCGCGACGTACGCCGCGCCCTGCCGCTCGATGACGGCATGCCGCCGCGATACGGTCGGAAATTGGCTTGGGTCGAGGCGAATCGCGTTGCCTTCGTCGCGCCCGACGCCCACCGCCGCCGCCGCCAGAACATAGCGTCGCGGGACTGACCCATTGAGCAGCTCGACGTAGGGAAACCCGCCGGAAGGCGGCGGCGCGCTTTCCAGCGCGCTTTCCGGCTCATTGCCGACCGCGCCGCTGTTGACGGCCGGCATCCGCTGCAGGGTAGCCGGCGGCGGCAAGTCGCCCGGCTGCGGGCGCAGCGCGGGCATCGGCGGCGCGTCAGCCGTCAAGTCGACCCGCTCCAGCCGGATGCGCGGGCCGTTGGGGCCAAACTGCGCCACGTCCCCCGCCGCCAGCGGCGTCGGGCGCTGAATGCGCCGCCCGTTGACAAACGTGCCACAGGCGCTGCCGACATCGGTAATGGTCAAGACGCCGTCACGCAGCGCGATTTCCGCATGCCGCCGCGAAACGCCTTGCTCCTGATCGCCAAAGCGCAGCCGGCACTGGGTCGGATCGCGCCCAATCAGGAAAGTCGCTTCGGAAATCGCTTCCTGTTGACCGGCGCGCGAGCCGGTCAACAGGGTCACCACCAGTTTCATCGCTTTTCGCGCATCGCGGATAACGTCGGCGGGCGCATCCAGGCGCGGCACAGGACGACCAGCGCCGCCCCCGCCAGCAGATTGAAAGCCATGAGCCAGACGGAATACTGATGCCAGGCGGCGAACGTCAGGCGGAGGGGATCGCCAAGCGGGAGCCGCTCTATTTCGCCGCCTAGCCCGGCGCGCAGCGCGGCCAGCCGGGCGGAAACGACGAGCTTCGACACGGCGACATCCAGCGTCATGACGACCGGCAGCGCCATCAGCAACCGCCCCTTCCACGTCCCGAGCAGTCCGCCCCGCCACAGTTGCACGCTCTGAAGACCGATCAGGAGCAAGCCGCATGCCAGCCCCCACCATTCCAGCTTGCCCAGGACGCTGTTGACCAACGCCCCAGCCAGCGCGCGCGTCGGCAAGACGCCGAAGGCGCTCGGCGCGACGGCCGCGCTAAAAAAAGCCATGGCCCCGAGCCAGAGGCTGAGGATGAGCGTCTGCGCGGCGTCTAGCGCCGCGTCCAGCGGCGTCGCTCGCGCGACGCTCGTTGTAGAAGCCGCCGCGGGCGCGGCGGAGGAAATGGCTGGCGTCATGGCGCGGGAGCGGCGGCCTGCGCCGTCGCTCCCGCTGGGGGAGACGACCGCGAAGCCTCGGATAGCAGAGCCTCGGATGAAAGCAAAGCGGGCGCCGGCGCGCCGTAGCGATAAAAAGCGGAGCTTTCGTAGCGCTCGATGGCCACAACGAAGAGCACCTTCCCGACCGCCAACGCCGGCACGGCCAGGATGACGCCTAAAATGCCCAGCAAATGATGCCCGACCAGCAAGCCGATGATGACCAGAAACGGGTGTAAGTCGAGCCGCTCGCCCAGGACGAACGGCGTCAGGTAAAAGCTTTCGACGCTCTGCACGATGACGTAAACGCCGATGACCAGCCCGAGATGTAGCCAGGATGGGGCGTCCGCCAGGGCCAGCGTGCAGGTCAGCAGCCCGGCCAAAAAGGTGCCGACGTATGGAATGAGGTGACCAAAGCCGGACAGCAAGCCAAGCGATGGCGCCGATGGAACGCCCAGCAAGCTAAACCCAAGCGCGTACATCGCGCCCATCGAGGAGCACACGACCAATTGCCCGCGCACAAAGCTGCTCAAAGCCCCATCAACTTTCGCCAGCACGTCCGTTACCGTCGCCCGATGCCGCGCCGGCACGAGTTGCAGCGATCGCCGCTGCAAGCTGCCGGCATCCTTGAGCATGTAGTACACGAAAAATGGAATGAGCAGCAGGTTGATCAGGCTGGTCACCACCCCGACCGCACTGGAGAAAGTGGCGCTCAGCCCAGCCAAAACCGGCTCAATCAACGTCGAGGGATCGTCGACTCGCTCGCGGATGATCCCGATCAAATGCTCATACTGCGTCGGATAGCGTTCGCGGAGACCTTCCAGCATCGGCTGCGCAACCGCCATGGCCCGCTGGTACCCAGCCGGAAGCTTCCTGGCGGCTTGGGTGAGCTGCGCTGCCAGGCTCGGCACAACGATGAACAACCCGACCGCCAGCCCCCCAACCGCCACCGCCATTGCCGTCAGCACGGACAGCGCGTGGCGAGCGCTGGCTCGGGGAATCCAGCGGGCGGTGACGCCATCCAGCCAGTCCACCAGCGGCTTGATCAGATACGCGAGCGCGCCCGAAATCATGAGCGGCACGAACACCGGCTGGAAGACCCAGGACAGGGCTTTGAAAATTTCGGAGAGCAGCCCCCACAAAACCAGCAGCAGCAGCAACGCCGCCAGCGACGGCAGCCATCGCGCCCAGCGCAGTTGTCGCCAGCTCGCCACCAGGGATCCTTTCGACGCTTCTTGCGCGGACGGCGCGTCGCCGCCATTGGCCAGCTCCGGTTGAATCATGACGAAATCCCCGCTTGACGACGAAACTGACGCACTTCCTGCGCCACAAACCAGATATAATGTAGGCCGGAATACGCTGTCATGACAAAAACCGCCGCGACGCACCACGGCAGCGCCGGGCGGAGCGCGGCTATCGTCTGCGCCAACAGGTAGATGACGATGAGCGAGACTTGGCAAAGCGTGCTGATTTTTCCGGGCAGCGACGGCTTGAAGTCGCGAAAGCCGGTGAGCTGGGCAATGATGGCCGCCGCCGTGACAATCCCGACATCCCGCCCGATCACCACTGCCGCCAACCACCACGGAATCGGCACATTTGCTCCTGATGGAATGGCCATGACGATGTAGCTCGACAGCATCAGCAGTTTGTCGGCAATCGGATCAAGCGCTTGCCCAAGTTGACTCTGGGCCTGAAGCCGGCGCGCCAACCAACCATCCGCCGCGTCAGACAATCCGGCCAGCGCAAAGGCTGCCGTCGCCCACCAAAAGCATCCGCGCAGAAAGCACGCGACGAAAACCGGCACCAGCACAATCCGCAGCAGCGTAATGACATTCGGCAGGGTGAGGATGTCGCGGTAGTGATCGTTTGAAGGCGCGCGAGACTTCACCGCTTACGCCTCTTCCACCCGAGCGACGTCGGTCGCCAGAGTCTCGATCGCTTTCTCCAAATTCTCCGGCTTGCCCAGCAAGACAAAGACATCCCCGGCCGCGAGCCGAAAATCGGCGTCAGGGTTGACCACGGTCTCCGCTCCGCGCTGGATAGCCACCACCGTCACGCCAAACGCCGGACGCAGCGCCAGCTCGCGCAGCGACCGCCCCACGGCCGGCGAGTCGGCCGGCAAGCGCATGGCGGCCGTCGTCGCGTTTTCAATCAAGGTCGCCAACTCGCTGATGAGCGTTTCCCGCCCCGGGCATTCCTCATCCAGCAAGCGATAGCCCTCGCGCCGAATCGCCTCGACTTGCTGCCGAATGTACTGCTGTGACAGGCCGTATTCACGCAGTACACGGGCGAAAATCTCAAGGCTTGTCTCGAACTCCTCCGGGATGACCTGATTGACGCCCAGCGTGTACAGCCCGTTCATTTCCGAAACGAAGCGCGTGCGCACGATGATGTGCAAATCAGGCTTCATTTCCCGCGCCAGCGCCGCGATGCGCCGGGTCGCCGTGGCGTCGGAAATGGCGACGACCAAAATGCGCGCGCCCTCGATGCCGGCGGCATGGAGCACCTCGCGGCGCGTCCCGTCGCCATAGATGATCGGCTCGCCCTGCTTTCGCCCGGCCCGGATGGACTCGATGTTAAGCTCGATGATGCAGTAGGGAATGCCCGCCGCCCGCAGCACGCGCGCCAAGTTACGGCCGTTGAGGCCATAGCCGGCGATGACCACATGGCCGCTGACCGGGGGCAACTCCATCGGCGCGACCTCTGGCATGTCGGGCAAGCCGGTGAGACGGCAAAACTGATAGCCCACTGCCGGCGCGACGCCGATCACCAACGGCGTCGCCAGCATGGTGACAATCGAAGCCGCTAGAAAGACTTGGTAATCCGATTCGCTCAACAGGCTCGACTCAGCCCCGACCTTGAGCAAGATAAACGAAAACTCGCCGATCTGCGCCAGCCCCAGCGCCGCCGTCAGCGCGACGCGCGTCGTCCGTCCCAGCGCCTTGATGGCCACGAACGCGGTCAGCGTCTTCACGACGACAATCAATGCGACCAGAGCGGCGACCATCGGCCAGGCGTCCGCCAACACGTTCAGCGACAACAACATGCCAACCGACACGAAGAAAATCCCGTTGAAAATGTCCCGGAAGGGCAGAATGTCGGCGACAATCTGATGACTGTATTCCGACTCCGACAGGACGACGCCGGCGATAAACGCCCCAAGCGCCAGCGACAGCCCCGCCTGCGCCGTCAGCCACGCCGTCCCCAGGCAGGCCAGGACGGCGAAACTGACGAACACCTCGCGGCTGCGGAGCGTCACCAGCCAGCGCAGCAAGAAGGGGAAAACGCGCCGCGCAACCACCACGATCAACAAGACGGCGACAACCGCCTTCGCCAGCGTCAAGAGCACGCCGCCCGCCGTCAGTTGCTGTTTCCCGGCCAGCAGCGGCACGAACAGCATCATCGGAACGATCAGCAAATCCTGCGACAACAGGATGCCAAAGGCGACGCGCCCATGGGGCGTGTCGGTTTCGGCGCGGTCGGCATAGGTTTTCAGCACAATCGCCGTGCTCGAC
>CALCKX010000038.1 GCA_937966115.1 uncultured Chloracidobacterium sp.
CATTTCGACCGGTCGCCCCGTCACGCGCGAAACCTCCTGCGCCAGGCTCGTCGCGCCTGAAAACGGCGTCATGATGCCGTTGACGACGATGACCGGCGGCGCGGCGCTCGGGTTGACGCCGGGCGCCGTCACGCGAAATGCGGCGCCGTTGAGGTGGCTGTCGGCGGCCAGCGGCGAGAGGCGCAGCGGCGCGGACGGATTCGGACGCGCTCCGGTAATCGGCCCGGTCGGGAAAAGACGGGCGGGCATCCCAGCGGCGGACGTCGCGGAAGCCGCCAAAACTTGCCCCTTGCGCAGCGCGCCCATGGCCTGCAGCTCGGCGAGTCGGGCGGTATTGGCGGGCGCGACAGGGGCGTTGGCCGGCGTCGCCGGCGCAGCGCGCGGAGCGTTGACGGTCGGCGGAATCGCGCGGGTCACCGGGCGCGTTAGCGGGGGTTGAATTCGATTCGTCATGGCAGCGGATTCCTCGGCAGGCCGCGCCTGCGCGCGGCGGCAGGCGATACAGGCGAAGTCGTCGTTTTTCAGGTTATCGAAACCTGCCGTGAATTGTTGCGCCCGCAGTCGAGCGAATTTTTCGCCGATTTAACTTGCGCCTTGCCCCTTCGTCTTGCCCCTGACCCGGTAACGCCGCGTGATATCGGAGAGTTTTCGATAGTCCTCGTTTTTCGGATCAAGCTGGGACGCCTGCTCGGCGGCCTCGGCGGCTTCGGCGTACCGCTTTTCCAAAAACGCGATCACCGCGACCTGGGCGTAAACCGAAGCGCGGTCTCGGGCCTTCCAGACGGCGCCATCCCGAAGAATTTTGTCGGTTTGCTCGCGCGCCAGCGCATACTGCTTCCGGTCCACGAAGAGGCGAGCCAGGGTCAGCCGCGGGCCGGCTTCAAGACTTTTGCGCGTTGCGGCTGCCAGCGCCGCGCGCGCTTCCAGCTCCGCCTGTTCAAAGCGAGCGGCAAACTTCCTCCGGTTTGAGAAGTACTGATTGGCGTAAATCTGCGCCAGCGCGGCATGGGCGTAACAGACATATTCCGGCTCCGGGTCAAGCTCGAGGCAGCGCATCTGGCCGGCAATCGCCTCGTCTTCCTTGCCCTGCCGATATTTCAGCACGCCCAGGCTTTGGTGCGCCGGGCCGTAGTCGGGATGGGTTTTCAACACGTCGCGCACAATATCTTCGGATTCGACAAAACGCTCTTTCTCAAAGAGGACTTCAGCCTTCTCGATGCGCAGTTCCGGCGCGAACGGGTCTGCGGCGAGCCGCTCCTCAATCAACCGCAATGCGCCAGCGTAGTCGCCAGCTTCGCGCAGCGAGCGCGACCGGCGCAGCGCGGCAGCGCGCTCGGCTTTGACCAGCGACGAGCCGCCGCCCCCGTTGGTCAAGCCGCCCCCCGGCGGCGCGGAGAACACATAGAACGCCAGACCGACCGCCAACCCCAACGCCGCGATGCCGCCAATCCCCAGCAAGCCGCCAATCAGCCAAAGGCCGGATTTCGACCCGCCCGGCGCGGGCGCCGGCTGGGCGGCCGGCATTGGGCGGGTCGGCGCCACCGACGGCGGCGTGGCGAAGGCGGGCGGCGGGCGAAAGACATTGGCTTGGGCCGACGCGGGCGACGGTTGCGTATCCGCTGGCGAGCGAGCGCCCCCCGTAGCCAAGGTTGCCACTTGATACTGCGTCGGCGCGGCTGACTGCGCCGAGGACGGCCGCGGCTGCGCGCCATCGGCTGCCGACAGCGCTTTTTCGAGCTGAGTCGCAAAAGCCCCGGCCGAAGCCGGACGATGCGCCGGCGCCTGCGCCAGCGCCTGGCGCACGACGGCCTCGATGGCGGGCGGCACGGCGATATGCGGCGCGGCGACCCTCATCGGGCGCGGCGGCTCGGAGATTCGCGCCACCATCTGGGCCTGCATGGAATCGCCTAGGAAGGGCGACGCGCCAACGAGCATTTCGTAGGTCACCAGCGCCAGCGAATACACATCGGAACGGGCGTCGAGCGGCTCGCCCAGAGCCTGCTCCGGCGACATGTACTGCGGCGTTCCAACCACTAGCCCGACCTGCGTCATCGGGACGACGCTTTCCTTGCCGCCCATGGCCTTGGCGATGCCAAAGTCCACGACCTTCACGCGGTCGCCGTCCATCACCATGATGTTGTCCGGCTTGAGGTCGCGGTGAACCACCCCCAATTGGTGGGCGGCATCCAGCGCCGCGGCGATCTGGCGCGCGACGGCGACCGCCTGCGCCGGCGGCAGCGGCCCCTGCTTTTGCAGCAGCTTGGAGAGCGGCTGCCCCGGAATGTATTCCATCGCCAGAAAGGCCACGCCGGATTCCGCTTCGCCGAAGTCGTGAATGACGACGGCGTTGGGGTGGTTGATGCTGGCGGCGAGCTTGGCCTCGCGCAAAAAGCGGCGGGCCGCTTCGGCGTTGGCGGCGTCCGGGCGCAGCATCTTGACGGCGTCCACGCGACCCAACAGGCGATGTCGAGCGCGATACACGCTGCCCATGCCGCCTTCGCCCAGCTTGGACAGGATTTCATACCGTCCGGCCAGCGTTTGCCCGATGAGGGGGTCGCTCGTCGCGCCGGCGGCGCTGACCAGCGTCGCGCCGTCGCGCGGACAGAACTTGGCGTCGTCCGGGTACTGGGTCGCGCAAATCGGGCACTGTTTCATGAGCAGGCGGAACTACGGCGAGCAAGACTCCAGCAAAGCGACCTACGCCGCCGTCAGCGTTCCGGCAAACCCCAACGGCGCGCATAGGGACCAGAAAGCTTATCCGAAGAAGACGCGCGCTGTCTCATACAACTCATCGTCCAGACGCCGAATGCAAGAAACAGCCTGCTCAATCGGCACCGAAGCCATGCGCGTTCCCTGAAGCGCCGCCATGTGGCCAAACTCCCCAGCGCGCGCCATATCCACGGCCTTGACGCCCAGGCGCGTCGCCAGCAGCCGATCATAAGCTGTCGGCACGCCGCCGCGCTGCGTGTAGCCCAGAACCGTCACGCGGGTCTCGATGCCGGTCAGCTCCTCGATCTTTCGCGCCAGCAAGTGCCCAATGCCGCCCAAGCGCGTATGCTGAAACACCCGCTCGCGCTCTTCCGGCAAGAGGAAGTCTTCATCCGGGTGCGGATGCGCGTCTTCAGCGACGACGATGATGGAGAAAAATCGCCCCAGCGATTTACGGTGGTTGAGAATCTGGCAAACCTCGCTGATGCGAAACGGATGCTCCGGCACGAGAATGATGTCGGCGCCCCCCGCGATGCCCGCTCCGGCGGCAATCCACCCGGCATGCCGTCCCATGACCTCCACCACCATGACGCGATCATGCGACTCGGCCGTCGTGTGCAGGCGGTCAATGGCCTCGGTGGCGACGGAGAGCGCCGTGTCGAAGCCAAACGTGCTATCCGTGCCGCACAAATCGTTATCAATGGTCTTGGGGACGCCCACGATAGGGTAGCCGTGCCGACGGTGCATCTCCAGCGCCGCGCTGAGCGTGCCCTCGCCGCCAATCGCGACGAGCGCGTCCAGCTCGTACTTGCGCCAGTTCGCCCTGACCCGCTCGGCGACCTCGTCGGTCTCCATGGGATTGACGCGGGATGTGCCGAGAATCGTCCCGCCGCGCGGCAGGATGCCTGAAATGGAATACCGCGTCAGCGGCTCGACGCGCCCATGGATGAGCCCGTTCCAACCCTGATGAATGCCCAGCACGCGTATCCCGTACTGCATGGCGCGGCGGACGACGGCGCGCAGCGCGGCATTGAGGCCGGGCGCGTCGCCGCCGCCCGTCAAAACACCCAACGTACGAATCTCCATGACGCTACCTCGCCCTCTCAAACCAAGGAAGTGAGGCGAGCGCGAAAGCTTCCTGAGAGCCGCCGCGCTCGCCGCCCGTCACTATAGCAAAGCGGCAAGGGCGCGCCATTTCGTCAATGTGACATTTCACACATTCGCCTCCTCGCCCGCCAGCGCGCTCAGGGCCAGCGCCTGCCGGGTCTTATGCGCGGCGCAGAGATTGTTCCAGGAAGTAAAAGCGATTCAGCAGCGCCACGACGAGCGGCGGGAAAAGAATTCCGTCATGAAGCGCCTCGAAAGCTGGAACAGGCGTCCCTTCCCGGTGATTGACGACGAGGCCGAGCCAGTAGCCAAGGACCAGCGCCGTCGCGTAGCCGCCCATCAGAGCCGCGACCACGGCGTTCCGATTAAAGGGCTGGGCAGGCAAAGCGGGCGCGGTGACCGAAAGCAAGGCTGGCCGATAGGTATAGCGCTCCAGCAGAACCCAGAGCCGGCGCGCCAGCCACCACAGGCTGACCAACCACGCGCCCCACAGCGCCAGCCGCATCGCGACGGCATCCGTCCCCGCCAAGACGGATGGGCGCGCCGCCGCGGCCGCCAGCGTCGAAAGCCAGCCCGCCACGACAAAGAGCGTCGCTTCCGCCCGATACGCCGCCTCGCGCCGCTCGGCATCGAGCAGGTCGTTGATGACGCTCTCGACGCGAATCTTGTAGGCCCGAGCGCGCGCCGCCTGCCGGCGCCGGCTTTCGCGGGGCGGCGGCGGGGGCGGCTCGACGATCTCGCCGCGGTCGTGCCGCGCCCGCAAGTCAGGCCGGCTGAGCACCCGATAGGCGGCCGTAATCTCGGCAAAGCGCGCGGCGGCATCCGGCGACGGACTCACATCGGGATGGTGCTGTCGCGCCAAGCGACGAAAGGCCGAGCGAATTTCACTTGGCGAAGCTCCGCGGGATACGCCGAGCGTTTCGTAGAAATCCCCCATGGCGCCAGGCTCTTTTGGATGGTCAAAAGCGTCGCTGGTTGCGGCGATGGCTGACAGCGGCGCTTCAAAGCGTAGCGCAACTGGATGGGCGACGGCGATGCCTTTGCCGCGGAAATGTTTCCTTTTCCAGCTCGTCCAGTACACTGATCACAAGCTCTTCGAGTCAAAAGCTCTTCGAGCTTGAAACCCTGCCGCCTCTGGAGAAGCGCCCTATGACCTTGCCTGACGCCCGCGCCGCCGCGCGCGAACACCTCGCCGGACGCCTCAGCCACGCCACCCTGTTCCGAAGCCTGATGACACATGCGGACTGGCATGTGCCCGTCCGCTCCGCCAGCGCGGACGGCGAGGCGGCGGTTCTCACCTTCGTTGACGCCGCTGGAGAGCGATGGATCAAAATCTTTACCGATCTGAGCGCCGCCGAGGCCTGGGCGGAACAGGAAGGTAGCGGGCTGGGCGGGCAGTGCGTCGTCACGGACGGAGCCAACCTGTTCGGGTCTCTGGACGACGAGCTGGCCGGCGTCGAGATCAATCCCGGCTTCCCGGAGGGCATTCATTACCAGCGCCAGCACATCCCGCTGCTCCGGCAGTGGGCGCGCATCATCGAGCTTGAAAGCGCGCTGGAAACCGTTGACAGAGGCGAAACGCCCATCGGGCTGCTGCGCGATTATGATGCGTACGTCCTGGTTTTGAAGCGCACTGGCGCGGAGAGCGCCCAGTTGGTGCTGGCCCCGGATGACAATGGACGGGCGCTGGCGGCTGTTTTCACTGCCGAAGACACGCTGGCGGCGTTCTTCGACCAAGTGCTGTCGTCGGCCGACTTCGAGCCGATTCCAGTGCGGGTCACTGGCGAGCAGCTCTTCGCGCAGCTTCAGGCGCTTCCGCTGGACGGGCTGGTTTTCAATTGCAGCGGGCCGATTCCGCCGCGCGCCTTCGGCAAGCGCCTGGCGGATTACGTTCTCGCGTCAGGCGACCATCAGGCGCCCTAGCGCGCTTCTCGCTCGGACGCGCCGCGCGGACTCTTCATCCGGCAGCGCTCCGTCCCCCTGCTCTCTGCGCGGCAAGCTATTCTTCCCTGGCCGTTTCCTACTCGCTGATCGGGATGCCATCCCAGCCACCGTCGCGCTTCCGCGCCATCGGCGGCGCGACTGGCGTTTCCAGCCTGGCGCTGATCTCGCGAGCGAACGCCTGCCCGTCAACGCGCTTGCCGCCCGGCGCCGTTGGCACGGGGAGAAACCCTGTTGAGCGCTGAACAATCGCTTGCGCGCATCGGGCGAGCAGGCTCGTCAGACGCGCCGCGAATGACGCGCCGGCCATCCCGACAATCGCTAGCTCCGCTTGGTAAGCGCGCTAGCCCGCCGGTTGCGCGCCGACTGACTGCCGGGCGACTTGCGCCGCCCCGACGGCCGGCCCAATCGTCGCCGGGAGAATCCGGCAAACGGCGAAGGCGGAGGGCGCGGTTCGGCGCTCGACTTCCTCGCGCGCGGGATCGAGCAGGACGCTCCCGGCCGAAACCAGCTCGCCGCCAATGATGACCAGCTCCGGGTTGAGCAGGTTGACCAGGCGCGCGACAGCTACGCCAAGGTGCGCGCCGGCGCGCGCGATGATGACTTGCGCCAGCTCATCGCCCAGGCGCGCCATGTTGAGCAATTCCTCAAGCCCAATGTCGCGGTCGCGGGGAATGCCCCGGCGCGAGAGCGACGAGGTGCGGTCGCGGTACATGCGGTCTTTCGCGCGCCGGATGAGGCCGTCGCCGCCAATTCGCTCCTGAAGCGTGATGTCGCCATCTACATCCACGGGATCGTGACCGATCATGCCGGCGACGCCGGTCGCGCCCGTCCAGAGCCGACCGTCCTGGAGCAGGGCCGCGGAGATTTCGTAGCCTGTCTCGACATAGACGACGGTTTGACACCCGCGCGCCACGCCGCAAGCCTGCTCGCCCGCGAGCGCGGCGGCGGCGCGCGAAGCGAGGCGCACATCGCCCAGCGAGCCGCAGGGGCGAAGCTCTTCCAGGGGGACGGATGACCAAAGGGTGTTGGATTCGCAGCGGTCGGTCGCTCGATTGAGACTGCCTGGAAGGGCCAGCCCGACGCCGCCAAACAGAGCGGCGTCCGCTTCCGTGGCGAGCAGCTCGGCGATGAGCGCCCGGACGGCGGCGACGGCCTCGGCGGGCGCGTGGCCCGTGAGCGGTCGCTGCCGCTGCGTGACGACTTCCCCGCCGACTTCGCAGACAACGCCGCGCAGGAAGGTCGCCGCGCACTCAACGCCAATGAATAAACGCTCATCCAGACCGCTTGACATCGCGGCGCGACCTCCTTCCCAAGCGGCTCCTCCAAGGCGCGCCCGCTGCCGCAAAGGGATGCTGAGCATACCAAATTGATCGGGCGACAAGCCAAGGGTTACTGAGTCAAATTAGGGCGGGTCGGCATCGCGGCCGTCTCTGCAACACGCTCAAGGCTTTGAAGGCAATCCTGGCGGACGGGCAAGCAAGCCAGCTTTTTCGAGCCGGCCCGCCGCCCCTTGCCGTTCCGCTTCAGCGCGCTTGGCTTCAGCGCGCGCCGCCTGTTTCGCTGCCGCGACGCCCGCCAACACGCCATCGCGTCGGGTGCCGCGCCGCGCGGCGAGCGGCTTAGCTCATACGTCGAAGTACAGTTGGAACTCGATGGGATGCGGACGCAAGCGCAGGGCGTCCACTTCGCGCTGGCGCTTGTATTCAATGTGACGCGCAATCAGCGCCTCGGTGAAGACGCCGCCCTGAAGCAGAAACTCATGGTCCGCCTCGAGCGCGTCGAGCGCCTGCTCAAGCGATGACGGCAAGAGCGGGATATGTTTTTTTTCCTCATCGTCCATCTGGTAAATGTCTTTTTCGAGCGGATCGCCCGGATGGATTTTGTTCAAAATGCCATCCAGTCCCGCCATAAGCATCGCGGACAGAGCAAGGTATGGATTGCAGCTTGGATCCGGCGGGCGAAACTCCAGGCGCTTCGCCTTGGGACTCTTCGAGAACATCGGAATCCGAATCGCCGCCGAGCGGTTGCGCGCCGAGTAGGCCAAGTTGACCGGCGCTTCATAGCCCGGCGCCAGGCGCTTGTAGCTATTGGTGGTCGGCGCGGCGAAAGCGATGATGGACGGGGCGTGCTTGAGCAGCCCGCCAATGTAGTAAAGCGCCATTTCGGAAAGATCGGCGTACTGATCGCCGCCAAACAGCGGCTGCCCGTCCTTCCACAGCGACTGATGGCAGTGCATGCCGGAGCCATTGTCGCCGTAAAGCGGCTTGGGCATGAAGGTTGCCGACTTGCCGTACTGCAGCGCCGTGTTACGGACGATGTACTTGAACAGCATCAAGTTGTCGGCCGTCGTCACCATCGAGGCGAACCGGAAGTCGATTTCGCACTGCCCGCCGGAGGCGACTTCGTGGTGGTGACACTCAGGCGAGATCCCCACGGCTTCCAAGTTGAGCGCAATTTCTGACCGCAGGTCCTGCAGCGTGTCGAAGGGCGGCACCGGGACGTAGCCTTCCTTCGTCCGAATCCGAAAGCCCAGGTTTTCGTCGGGATTGCCGCTCGTCCAGTTGCCTTCCTCGCTTTCAAAGCGGAAGAAGGCGTGGTGCGGCTCATTGCGAAAGCTCACGTGGTCGAAGACAAAGAACTTGGCTTCAGGGCCGAAATAGGCCACATCCGCGAGGCCTGTCGAGCGGAGGTAGCCCTCGGCGCGCTCAGCGACTGACCGGGTGTCATAGACATATCCCTGATGCGTTATCGGGTCCACGGCGTCGGCAAAAAGGCACAGGGTCGGCTCTTCGAAAAAGGGGTCGATCCAAAACCGCGACGGGTCTGGAACGAGCAACATGTCGCTTTCGCTGATGTTGGCCCAGCCGCGAATGCTCGAGGCGTCGAAGCCAAAGCCTTCGGTGAAACTATCCTCGGTCAGTTGGGAGATGGGAAAGGAGATGTGCTGCCAGGAGCCGGGGAGGTCCGTGAAGCGCAGGTCAACGAACTTCACCCCCTCGTCGTTGGCGAAGTTCAGTACGGATTTGGGATCCATGTGGATGCCTTTCGAGATAAGGAGCTTGGGGCGGTGATTGAACGCGCCGCTTCGGGGGGCGAAAGCGAGCTAGGTTCAGAAACTTTTGCGCGCCGCCGCCGGCTGCCGGCATCAAGCGCCGGCATCAAGCTGGGGGGCGCGACTCGGGTTGAGGCGATGCGGCATGGCCGTTGCGCGTCTCGCTCAGAAGCGCCGAGCGCGCTGGGGGCGGAGACTTGACCGGATGCGGCGCGATGGCCCCGAAGGCGAACGCCACGTCGAAAATGTGCGCGCCAAACGCCTCGGTAATCTCCTCGCAAACCTTGATGGCGCGCACGCTGTTGCCGCGCTCGTCGAGCGGCGGCGAGAAGACGCCGATGCCGAAGCGTCCCGGGACGACGGCCAGCATGCCGCCGCCGACGCCGCTTTTGGCAGGCAGACCGATTCGATAGGCCCATTCGCCGGCGTAGTCATACAGCCCGCAGGTAAACATGACGCTGAGAATGTCGCGCGCGTATTCGGAGGTAATCGCCTGCTCGCCGGTCAGCGGATTGACGCCGCGGTTCGCCAGCGTCGCCCCCATGACAGCCAGGTCGCGGCAGGAAACCATCAGCGAGCATTGCTGAAAATACAAATCCAGCGCCTCATCCACGTTGCCGTCAATCATGCCGAAGTTGAGCATAAGGTGGGCGATGGCGCGGTTGCGGTGTCCGGTCGTCCGCTCCGACATAAACACCGACATGTCGGCGAAGATGCCATGGCCGGTGTACCGCTGAAACAGGTCGAGGATGCGGTTCAGCTTGTCGGTCGGGTCCGTGCCCTTAATGATGCTCGTCATGGCGATGGCCCCGGCGTTGACGAGCGGATTGTGCGGGCGCTTCGAGCGCTCATCGAGCTTGATGATCGAGTTGAAAGCGTCGCCCGTCGGCTCGACGCCGACCCGCGTGCGAACGTAATCGCGCCCGTGATCTTCCAGCGCCAGCCCGTACACGAATGGCTTCGAGATGGACTGAATCGTGAATAGGTAATCGTAATCGCCCACCTCAAAGACATGCCCATCAACGGTCACAATGCAGATGCCAAACAGATCGGGCGACACCTTGGCAAGCTGCGGGATGTAATCGGCCACGCGACCGTCCCGCAGCGAGTGGTATTTCAAGTGTAAGTCATTGAGAACCGAAAGGATGCGCAGTCGCTCAGTGCTCTGGCGAACCGACCCGGAATCAGGCGAGACATCAACCCGCAGGCTCATTTGGAAAGCTCCCTAATCATCATCCCAGCCGCAAGCCGGATTGCCAGGCAGGCGAGCGGCAAAGGCTTGGATCATCCCCGGCCGCCAGCTAAGGTCGGCGCAACGCTTTCTTTGGCGCTTTCTTTGGCGCTTTCTTCAGCGTCGCCACTTGGTACTCGAACCCCTGCCGGTTGTCAAATAACGCCCGGCGGGCCCTGGTCAGGGAGGGCGAGAGGGCTTGCTCGACGGAGCGCCTTCGCCTATTGTCCAGCCCGGTCGCCGTTCGTTCTACGCCGCGCGCGCTGGGCGCAAGCGTTTGGGCCGATGCCGTTTGAACGGGAAGCCGCGGCAGGCCGCGTCCAGGCTCAGCGCCATGCGCGC
This sequence comes from uncultured Chloracidobacterium sp., assembly GCA_937966115.1. Taxonomy (GTDB): domain Bacteria; phylum Acidobacteriota; class Blastocatellia; order Chloracidobacteriales; family Chloracidobacteriaceae; genus Chloracidobacterium. Next base: position 10,386 of record CALCKX010000038.1, read on the forward strand.
CGGGCGACGACGCGGCGCTAGGCTACCCACCTGTCCATGCAGGTTCAAGCGACGCGCTACAACGGCGGAGGTGGTTGGCGGCGACCGCCTTCCGGTCGAACCCCACAAGCTGAAGCCCACGGCATGCTGCTCGTCATCGATGTCGGCAATACGAATACGACGCTGGGCGTTTACGCTGGCGAAAAGCTCGTCGCGCACTGGCGGCTGACGACCGAGCGCGAGCGGACGGTGGACGAATACGGCATTTTGTGTCGCAACTTGTTCACCTTTTCGCAGCTCGACCCGCGCGACATCACCGGCATCGCCATCGCGTCGGTCGTGCCGCCGCTCAACTTTACCTTTTTTCGGATGGCCCAGACCTATTTCGGGCGCGAGCCATTCTTTGTGCGCCCGACTGAAAACGTCGGCATGCCGATTCGCTACGACGCGCCGCAGGACGTTGGCGCGGACCGCATTGTCAATGCCGTAGCGGCTTACGCCCGCCGAGGCGGGCCGTGCGTGGTCGTGGATTTCGGAACGGCGACGACCTTTGACGCGATTTCCGAGGACGGCGCCTACCTGGGCGGCGTCATCGCGCCGGGCATCGTCATTTCGGCGGAGGCGCTGTTTCAACGGGCGGCGCGGCTGCCGCGAGTGAGCATCGCCCATCCGGCGCAGGTCGTCGGCAGCTCGACCATCGGCAGCATTCAATCGGGGCTTTATTTCGGCTACATCGGGCTTGTGGAAGGCATTCTCCACCGCATGCAGGCGGAGATGGGACGCCTACATGCGGTGATCGCGACGGGCGGGCTAGCCCGGCTGATTGGCAAGGGGTCGCCGCTGATCACCGAGATTGACGAAAACCTCACGCTTGAAGGACTGCGTCTGATTTACCAGCGCGCCGCCAACCGCTGAGGCGGTCGCGCCGCCAACCGCCTTATGTCCCCGACTTCGCCTCCGATTCGCATCCTGCTCACGGGCGGCACGCTCGACAAAGCCTACGATGAGCGCACCGGCAGCTTGGTCTTTTCCCGGACGCACCTGTTCGACATGCTCGACCAGTCCCGGTGCTATCTGGTCAACATCGTCATCGAGCCGGTCATGCTGAAGGATAGTCTCGATCTGACGGAAGCCGACCGCGCGGCCATCTGCGCGGCGGCGCAGCGCGCGCCGGAAAGCCGCCTCATCGTGACTCATGGCACGGATACCATGACCGAGACCGCCCGCGCCCTGGCCGCGCAAATCGCCGATAAAACCGTCGTCCTGGTCGGGGCCATGATTCCCTATTCGTTCGGCGGCTCGGACGCGCTCTTCAACCTCGGCTTCGCGCTGGCGGCCACTCGGACGCTGCCCGCCGGCGTCTATATCGCGATGAACGGCACGATTTTCGACTGGCGCAACGCGCGCAAGAACCGCGAGCGGGGACGCTTCGAGCCAATCCATCCCCAATGATGCCGCCCCAGGATGCCCCCCAGCGAGCCAGCCGTCCGCCAGTGCCGGCGGCCGTCGAGCGCGGGCCAGCTTGGCGGGATGGTCCCTGCCATCCTTGCCCCCGCGCCACGCTTGGAAGCGCCGCCGCTGCATCTCGGCCGCTACATCTCGGCCGCTGCATCTTGGCGGGAGGCGCGCTCGTCAAGCAGCCCGATGGACCCTCCCTGCCAGGCGACCGGCAGCGTGTCGGCGTCGCCGACGATATGCATGCGGGTTTCCGCCTCCGCCGCATAGAGCGCGACATCCTCAATCGCTCCGATGTCGCGCGGCGGGCGGGCGAAATGGCTGACCGCCGCCGCCCCGCTTTCGCGGAGCGCCGCGGCCTCTTCGAGCAGAGCGGCGGCAGTCGCTTCCGGCAGCTCAAGGGCCAGCAGCGCCTCCTCGTCCTGCGCGAGCGCCATGCTGCCGTCGGCGTCCACGCTCCAGAGGTAGGGGATGTCAAGCAGAAAATGAAGATGTTCAGACTGAGCGTAAACGCCTAGAATCTGGCAGCCGAGCACATGCTTGACGACGTGCTCCTGATGTTTGGTGAACTGGCGCGCTTCCATATGATAGCCATCGAGCGGTTTTTCAAAGCGACCTCCTACGCCTTGGTCACGGGCGGCTTTCTGACGCTGGCGCTGACCGGGCGCGTGGACGCCGTGACCTGCATCCTCTATGCGCTGGCGCTGATTGCAAGCTGGTTTGCCGACCGCCCAGGCTCGCGGCTGCAGATTAGCGAGCGCGTCGCCAACTGGTGCGTGCTGGCTTACTTGCCATTCGCCTACCTGGACTTCCGGTATCTGAGCGGCTCGTGGATTGCGCCGCTCATTCACTTCGTGCTTTTCGTCTCGGTCTTCAAGCTGTTTCAGGTCAAGCGCGACCGCGACTGGGTGTTTCTCTACTTGCTGGCGGTGTTCGAGATGCTGCTGGCCGCCGGTCTGACCATTGACGCGCTCTTCCTGGCGCTGCTGGCCGGCTTCACGCTCACCGGGCTCGCGGCCCTCCAGGCGTTTGAAATCGTTCGGACGCGCCGCGGCGCGCGGGCCGCCACGCGAGCGATGACCTTCGCCTACGACGGGCGCAGCCGGCGCGCGGAGAGTCGCCCGGTGCGCTACCTGCTGGCGATGACCTTCGTGATGGCGCTGCTCATCGGCGCCCTGAGCGCGCCGATGTTCTTCATCCTGCCGCGCTGGAATACCGGGCTGCTGGCGCAGTCTTTCAGCGAAGACACCGCCATGACGGGCTTCTCGGACCTTTCGATTTCGCTCGGCTCGGTCGAAAGCATCAAAACCGATGATCGCATCGCCCTGCGCGCGCGCGTCGAGAGCCCGCTTCCGCCCAATCGGCACTGGCGCGGCATGGTCCTGACGCAGTTTGACGGGCGGGAGTGGACGCGACCGGAATCGAGCCGACGCTTTGCCATCAGTCAGCAGAATGGACGCTACGTGCTGGATGAGCGACAGCCCGGGCCGCTCCTGATGCAGACCCTGTATATCGAGCCTATGGCGACTGGCGCGCTCTTTCACTGCGGCGAGCCGTGGCTTGTCACCGGGCTGCGCGGGTTGGCGCGCGATTCGACCGGCACATTCTATCGCGCGGAGCGCGGGACGCGACTGAGCTACACCGTCGCGGCGCGGCTGACTGAAACGCCGGCTGAGCAACTGCGCCAAGATCCGCTCAGATACGACGCGGGCGAGCGCGCGACGTATCTGCAATTGCCTGCGACATTCGACGCGCGGATCGCCAAGTTGGCGCGGGAAGTCGCCGCCGACGCGACCAATGGCTACGACCAGGCGCGCGCCATCGAGCGCCATCTCAAGACGAGCTACGCCTACACGCTGAACCTCGAGCGCGGCGGCGACTCCGACCCCATCGCGGACTTTTTGTTCGAGACTCGGCGCGGCCACTGCGAGTACTTCGCTTCGGCCATGGCGCTGATGTGCCGCTCGCTTGGCATCGCCACGCGCCTGGCCGGAGGCTATCACCTGGGCGAATACAACGAAGTCAATCAGACCTACATTGCCCGGCAGGCAGACGCTCATGCCTGGGTTGAAGCCTATTTTCCGGAAACCGGCTCCTGGATTGAGTTCGATCCCACGCCGGCGGCGGCGCGCGCCAGCGCCAGCGACTGGCTCGTCTCGGCGCGGCGCTACATTGACGCCCTGCGCATGTTCTACATTGACTACGTCATTGCCTATGACGCCCAGCGTCAGCGGGCGCTGGCGCGCGAGGCTGGCACCGCGACCGCCCAGTACCAAACCGCCGTTCAGCAATACGTCAGCTCTGGCCGCCGGCGCTTGCGGGACTGGGTCGAGACCAATGCCCATTGGATGTATGCCGTCTCTCAGGACGCTCAGCTCCTGCGGAGCGCCGCCGCCACGGGCCTGGCCGTCGGCGCGACGATGCTCGTCCTCGGCGGTTATTTGCTCTGGCGACGCATCCGGCGAACGCCGCGCCTGCTCTTCGAGCGCTGGTGGCTCGAATGGCTGGCCCCGCTTCTGCGCTGGACGATTCGCCCTGACGAGCGTCAATCAGCGGCGCTGTTTTACGACGCCATGACGGCCCTGTTGCGCCGGGCAGGCTATCGCCGCCCGCCTCACCAAACGCCGCTGGAGTTTGCCGTCGCCATCGGCTTTGAAGAGGTATTGACCATCACCGAAGCCTACAACCAGGCGCGGTACGGCAAGCGCCCCCAGGCGGACGCGCAGCGCGTCGCCCGCGCTCTCCAGTCGCTTCGGCGGCGGCTGCGGCGACGCTAACGGGCTCCGGCGACCTGCCGGCGCGCCGCGGGCTTGTCACGCCGGCCGAGTTGTGAGACAACGCGGCAGTTACTCCCAAACCACCCTGGCGAGAGGCGCCATGCGAAGCGGCGGGCGAGCGGCCAACGCGCTCCGAACAGTACGGTTGACGCCCCATGTCAACAAATACGCTGAAGGCTCGGTGCAGGTCGAATTCGGCGATACGCTCGTTATTTGCCTGGCGAGCGTGGAAGACAAGGTGCCGCCCTTCCTCAAAGGCAAGGGGACAGGATGGGTCACGGCCGAATACGCCATGCTGCCGCGGGCGACGGATCAGCGCGCGCCGCGCGAGGTCACGCGCGGCAACCCATCTGGCCGCACGCACGAGATTCAACGCCTGATCGGGCGCAGCCTGCGCGCCGTGGTGGACTTTGCCAAGCTCGGCGAGCGCACCATTTATCTGGACTGCGATGTCATCCAGGCGGATGGCGGGACGCGCACCGCCGCCATCACCGGCGCGTTCGTGGCGCTCGTCCTCGCGGCGCGCAAGCTTCAGGCGACCGGAGCTATCTCGGCCATGCCCGTCACCGACTACTTGGCCGCCGTCAGCGTCGGGCTGGTCAACGGCGCGCCGATGCTTGACCTCGACTACCGCGAAGACTCGAAAGCGGAAGTGGATATGAACGTCGTCGGCACGGGTGACGGGCGGCTCGTCGAAGTCCAGGGCACGGCCGAGCAACGCCCCTTCACGCGCGAGCAAGCCAGCCTGCTGATCGACTTGGCGATGCAGGGCATTCGCGACCTCATCCAGCGCCAGCGCCAACTGCTTGGCCTGCTCGAATGACCGGCTCGACTGCAACGCGGTCGCTTGCCATCCGGTTGCGCTCCGGCCCCAATCTAGCTACGCTCATCCCCACACGCATCTTCAAGCCTCTAAGATCATCGTTAGGAGCATCTCGACGAGGGGAGTTACTGTGCTATGGGTCTTGCCGAGCGTCGCGCCATCAAGGATTTTCGGGATAATGTCTTCCCCAAGCTCAAGTCCGCCATGGACGCCGCCGCCGGGTTTGAAGTCAACCTCGAAGTGGACTGGGAAAACTTGGCGCAGGATGGCATTGCGGAAACCGACTACAACCTGCGACTCGAGCGCGGCTACTTCAAGCCAGTCATTGAAGCCTTCAAGAGCATTACCATTGACGACCTGGGGCGCGAGGCGCTACGCGAGGGACTGAAGAAAGTTTCGATTGGCTACGCGCGATCGCCAGGCGAGTGGTCGTTCAAGGGGGGCGAACTCAAGTTCGACTACGACTTGAACTACGACAACGAGGACTGGATGTATCGCAAGACAAACCTTCAGCAGGCGCTGGAAAAAGGGCTATGACCGATCCGGTCGAGCAGGCGCGCCGCCTGCCGGCGCGGCCGATTGGCGCCGTCATCGCCGAAATGGCGCGGCTGCGCGAGGAAAGCCGTCACGATTGGGCGCTGCCGCCAGTGACGCTGGCGCTGTCGAATGGTCTCAGCGTGCGCGGCGAGTATGTGGCTGCGCATGAACTGGAGACGCCGCGCGCGACTGTGCTCGTGCGGACCGGCGACCGCTCCGACTCGCTCGATGTCGCCTACATTCCGGTGGCGTCCATCGTCGCGCTGACCGTTCACCATACGCCCGCCACGCTCGCGCGCTTGTCTTTCGGCGCCGTGCGCGAGCGCTTGGGAGAAGCGCCCTCGCGGCTTGAGCTGGAGCGCCGCCTGCGCGACTTGACCGAATGGCTGAGCGCCGAAGTCGGCGTCGCCGTTGCGGCGACGGCGGACTGGGAGGCGCTGCCGCGCGCGGACGCGGCGCGGCTCGACGTCGGCGAGCTGCTTGAGGATTTGCGGGCCACGCTGGCCGGCTTCCTGGCGGATGAGCTTGGCCGAGCGGCGGTCAAGGCCGGTGTCCGCGCGCTCCGCATAACGGTCGGCAGCAAGGCGTCCGTGACGCTTCAGGACGGTGAGCTGCGCTATGCGGTCGGACTGGACGGCAACGAAACCTACCTGCTTAACCGGCAGGACCTGCGCCGCGCACTTGCCGCGCGGCTGTAGCAAGCCTGTCCGTATGGTGATGCCCGACGCTTGGCAGGGTTGGCAGCGCGTTGTCCTCAGGATGTTGGCGGGCTTAAGCCTGGCGGCGCTGCTGGTCGGCTGCGAGCGCAAGGGGCCAGTCGCCGCTGGCGACGGTCTCCCGGCGGTCATCAAAATCGGCGTCTATATGCCGATGACCGGCGATACGGCGACGTTTGGAACGTCTTCCATGGGCGGCATTCGTCTGGCTACGGAAGAGCGCAACGCCGCCGGCGGGATTCGCGGATCGCGCATCGAGCTGATTCTCGAAGACGACCGCGGGCAGCCCGAGGAAGCCAAAACCGTCGTGACCCGACTGGTGACGCGCGACAAGGTCATTGCCGTGCTGGGCGAGGTCGGCTCGGCCCGCAGCATCGTGGCCGCCGCCGTCTGCCAGCAAAAGGGCGTTCCGATGCTCACGCCGTCCTCCACGAACGAGAAAGTCACGCGCAAGGGCGATTACATTTTCCGCGTCTGCTTCATTGACCCGTTTCAGGGCGCGGCGGCGGCGAAGTTCGCCGCCAACGTGTTGCGCCTGAAGCGAGCGGCAATCATCACCGACGTGAAGAACGACTACAGCGTAGGCTTGACGAAGGCCTTTCGGGAAAGCTTTGCGCGGCTCGGCGGGGTCGTCGTCATCGAAAAGAACTACCAGGCCGGGGACGCGAGCTTCAACGCGCAACTGACGAGCATTCGGGAAGCGGGCGTGGATTTCGCGTATGCGCCGGGCTATTACGGCGATGTCGGGCAAATCATCAAGCAGGCGCGCGAGCTGGGGCTGCGCATCCCGTTCATCGGCGGCGACGGATGGGATTCGCCTGATCTGTGGCGCGGCGGCAAGGAAGCCCTCAATGGCTGCTTCATCACGAATCACTACTCGGTGGACAATCCCGACCCGCGCGTGCAGGCGTTCATCGCCGCGTATCGCCAGCGCAACGGCGATACGCCGGACGCGCTGGCGGCGCTCGCCTACGATGGCGCGCGCGTGCTGTATGACGCCATCGAGCGCGCCAACAGCGCTGATGGCGCGCGCATCCGCGACGCGCTCGCCGCGACCCGCGACTTCCCTGGCGTCACCGGAGCGATTACCCTGGACGCCAATCGCAACGCCGTCAAGCCGGCGGTCATTCTCGAACTTCAAGACGGAGCGTATCGCTATCACTCGACCATTACGCCCTCGTAACCGAAGGGCGCGCATAGGGCCGCGGCAAGCGACGCTCCCACGGACGCTAAGACTCTCATGAAGCATGCCAACCCTTCGCGACGCGCCTTTCTGACGACAACCGCAGCGACGCTTGCGGCGACCGCCGCCGCCCAAGGCCAGCCCGCGCCGCCCCAGCCCGCGCCGCCCCAGCGCCGGCGCGCCAAGGCCACGCCGGCCGGCAAGCCCTTTCCAAAAGGCTTTTACTGGGGCGCGGCGACGGCCGCCTATCAGATTGAAGGCGCGATTGACGCCGACGGCAAAGGGCCCTCGATCTGGGATATGTTCGCGCGCAAGCCGAACGCCATCTGGCGCGGGCATACGGGCGAAGTGGCCTGCGATCATTACCGGCGCTACAAGGAAGATGTCGCCCTGATGAAGTCCATCGGGCTGCAGGCCTATCGCTTCAGCCTCGCCTGGGCGCGCGTGCTGCCGGAGGGCGTCGGAACGGTCAACGCCAAAGGGCTCGACTTCTACGACCGGCTGGTTGACGAGCTGCTCGCCGCTGGCATCACGCCGTTTTGCACGCTTTACCACTGGGACCTGCCGCTGGCGCTGCACCAGCGCGGCGGATGGACGCAGCGCGACAGCGCCGACTGGTTTGCCGAGTACGCGACCGTCGCGGCGCGCAAGCTGGGCGACCGCGTCAAGCGCTGGATGACGCTCAATGAGCCGCAGGTATTCATCACGCTAGGCTATCAGGCCGGACGCCATGCGCCGGGCTTGACGTTACCGCTCAAAGACGTTCTCCAGGCCGGCCACCATGCCCTGCTGGCCCACGGCAAGGGCGTGCAAGCGCTGCGCGCGGCCGTCCAAGACGCGCAGATCGGCTTCGCCCCGGCGACGCCTATCGCCTATCCCGCGACCGAGCAGCCGGAGGATGTCGCCGCGGCGCGCGCCTTCAACTTTGGCATTCAGGGCTACGGCTTTCTGTTCAACGCCTCGGTTGGGCTGCCGCTCAAAAACCCGTTCAACAACGCCTGGTGGATGGACCCGGTGTTTCTGGGCGAGTATCCGGCGGAAGGGCTGGCGCTGTACAAGGAAGACGCGCCCAGGGTTGAAGCCGACGACCTGAAGCTCATCTCGACGCCGGTGGACTTCTGCGGCGTCAACATTTACTTCGGATTCAAGATCGCGTCGGACGGGCGCGGCGGCCCGAAAGTCATCGTGCCGACGCCAGCCACGCCGCTCACCGCTTTTGACTGGCCCGTGACGCCGGAAGCTTTGCGCTGGGGGCCAAAATTTTTCCATGAACGTTACAAGCGGGCGATATACATCACGGAAAACGGCCTCGCGCTACGCGACTGGGTAGCTCTGGATGGCAAGGTTCATGACCCGCAACGCATTGACTTCACGACGCGCTACTTGCGCGAGCTGCGCCGCGCGGCGGAGGATGGCGTTCCAGTGGAAGGGTACTTCCACTGGTCGATCATGGATAACTTCGAGTGGGCGGAGGGGTACAAGCAGCGTTTCGGGCTGGTTTATGTGGACTATGACACGCAAGCGCGCACGCCCAAGATGTCGGCGGAATGGTACGCTCGGGTCATCGCCAGCAATGGCGCCACGCTGGGATAGGATGCCGCCCGCCGGCGGGGGTGGCCTAACCGCTTCCATTTGCCACGACGCGCGCCCTCGCCCTATACTTGGCGTTCCTCAAGCTTGTTTCGGTTCCGGCGTCGCCCGGCGTTGGGCCTTGTGATTCAGCGACGCGGCAGGCAGCGGCGACTTGCTGGCGCGCGCAGCCTGGGTAGGCGGACGTTCAACGGCGCCGGAGCTGGCGCGCTCAAACTAACGCCCTTATGAAATCCTGTCCGAAGTGCGGCGCGACCTACCCCGACGAATACAATGTCTGTCCCCAGGACGGCGCTCCCTTGGCTTCCGACAAGCCATCGGCGGTCGCGCGCGTGGTGGATGGGAAGTACCAAATCGTCCGCCTGGTGGGGCGCGGCGGCATGGGGGCGGTGTACGAGGCGATCCACTCGACGATGCAGCGCCGGGTCGCGCTCAAGATTCTCAACGCCGATCTGGTCTCCAACCCGGCGGCGCTCGAGCGCTTCCGGCGCGAGGCGCTGCTGTCCGGCCGTCTCAAGCACCCGAACGCCATCACGATTTATGACTACGGGATGAGCGCCATTGGCGAAGCCTACATCGTCATGGAGTTTCTGGAAGGCCACAGCCTGGGACAGGAGCTTCAGCAGGCCAAGACGCTTTCGCCGCTGCGCGTGGTCTCCGTGCTGGCGCCGGTGTGCGACGCGGTGCATGCCGCGCACGCCGAGGGCATCATTCACCGCGACTTGAAGCCCGCCAACATCATGCTGGAAAAGCTCCGCGCGGGCGAAACCGTCAAGGTGCTGGACTTCGGCATCGCCAAGCTGGCGATGAACAACCCCAGCCTGATGAACCTCACCGGCACGGGGATCATCGGCACGCCACAGTATATGTCGCCGGAGCAGTGCCAAGCGCACCGCGTCGATGGGCGGTCGGATGTTTATAGCATTGGCATCATCGCGTACGAGATGCTGACCGGCAAGCTGCCTTTCGACGAGCCGACGCCGTTGGCGACGGTCATCGCGCAGGTCAAGCAAAAGGCCAAGCCCCTGCGCGAGTTGCGCCCGGACATCCCGCCAGCGCTCGAAGCGGTCGTCATGCGGGCGCTGGAAAAATCGCCGGCCAATCGGCAGCAGACCGCCGAGGAGCTGGCCGAGGCGCTGCGCGCTGTTCAGCGGCAGCTCTCCGGCGGCGCGGCGCTGCCGACGCCGCAGGGCTTCCTGGCCTTGCCGCCGGAGCCATCGCCGGCCCAGGGGCCTTTTACGCGGGTCGTAGCGGGGGAGCCGCCGCCGGTCTCGAATCCCGACGCGACTCGCCCGCCAACGGGGATGAGCGGCGGCGAGTTCATCGGTCGCACGCCCGAGCTTGGCGTGCTCATCGCCGCCTGGCAATCGGTGGCGACGCGCCGCGGGCGCCCGGTCGTCATTTTCGGAGAGGCGGGGATTGGCAAAACGCGACTCATCGAGCAGTTTCTGATCCGGCTGGAAGACGTGGGCGAGGGGCAGCCCCTGCTGCTGCGCCTGCGCTGTCCCGACCCATCCCGCGCCGTGCCCGGTCAACTCCCGCTGGCTGACCTGCGCGGGGCGGCGCTCGCCTACTTCAACCCGGAGCTGCGCGCCGTGCGCTCGCTTTCGCCGGCTGACGAAGCCTTTCTCGATGGCACGTTTTTCGCCAACTTGCGCGACGAGGGCTACGCCGCGAAGCTGGCGCTGCAGCTGGCAACCGATCGGGGCGCGTTTTTTGCCGACCTGGCGTATCTGTGTCGGCTGCTGGCGCGCGAGCGCGGGGCGATTCTCTTTCTCGATGACGCCCACAACGCCGACCCGCTGCTGCTGGATTTCATCAGCCACCTGCTCCGGCAGGCGCGCGGCGACCGCCTGCTGCTCATCGTGGCCAGCCGCCCATTCGCCAGCCTGCTCGACGGGACGCCCCCGCTGCGCAACTGGCTCCAGTCGCTGGATGACGCGGGCGGCTATGACCAAGTGAAGCTGCCCGCGCTCTCGAACAGCGAAATTCGGCTGATGGTCGAGGGGCTGCTGGGCGCGCAGGTTCGCTTGCCGGTGAGCGTGGCGCTCATGCTGAGCGAAGAGACCAAGGGCAATCCGTATTACATCTGCGAAGTCATCAACGCCATGATTGCCAACGGGCAAATCTCGCATGGCGATGAAACCGGCTGGGTGTGCCAGGACGTGGATGAGTTCGACCTGCCGGAGTCCATCGTGGCGCTGGTCAAGCCGCTGCTGGCGCGCCTGGAGGACGATACGGCGGACGCGCTAGCTCATGCGGCGGTGATTGGCGAGGAGTTCACTTTCGACGTGCTCCAGTTCGTGACGGAGTCAACCGAAGAAGACCTGCTGCGGACGGTCGAGCGGGCGCTCAAGCTGGGCTTCATCCGCGAGATGGCGGGCTGGCGGGACGACCGCTACAGCTTTGTCAACCCGATGCTGCACCGGGTGCTTTATCGGCGCATCACGCGGCGGCGGCGCAAGCGGCTCCACGCCCGAATCGCCGAGCGTCTGGAGCAGCAGCTCGCTTCGCCGCGGGCTTCGTCCGCCGGGCTAGGGCGGCAGGATTTCACGGCTGGCGACTTGGCCTATCACTACTTCCGCGCTGAAGAGTGGCGCAAGGCGATTGATTACGCGCTGGAAGCCGGCTACGCCCGCTGGGCAAGCTATGCCTTCGCCGATGCCGGCAAGTTTTTCGGATGGGTGGCGCAGGCGCTCAACCGTCTTCAGAACGAAGCCGCCGCGCTGCCGCTCAACCCGGATGACGAAGCGCGCTACCGGCTGACCTATGGCAATTTGCTCATCGAGTGCGCCCAGCCCGACGACGCCCGCAACGAGCTGGAGCGCGCCCTGGCCCTGTGCCAAGAACATAGCCTGTCCTGGCTCGGACGGACGCGCGTCAGCCTGGCGCGGCTGTGCAACCTCGTTGGCGACGCGGATGGCGCGCTCGACCTGACGACGGCCGCGCTCCCGCTTCTGCGCGCCAGCGACGACGCGACCGGGTTGTGCCTGGCCCTGTTGGCGGCCGCGGCCGCGCAGGTCGAGCGCGGTCGCCCGACCGCGGCGCTTCAGGCGGTGGATGAGGCGCTTTACATTGCGGAGCGCTCCGGCGACCGGACCGGGCAGGCGGCGGCGCGGCTGGGCAACGCCGTCGTCAACGCCCGGCGGGGGAAGCTTGCCGAAGCCCTGGCAGATGCGCGCCAGGCGCTGGCGATGTCTCGCAACCAAGGCAACGTTTTCGAGGAGCGGCGGGCGCTGGAACTGCTCGGGGACGTTCACCTGCAACTCGCGCATCTGGATGAAGCGCAAGAGTGCTATGCCGGCGCGCTGCGCATCGCTTACGCGCTGGGCCACCGCTATGGCGAGGCGGTGGCGCTCAACGGGCTTGGGGAGGTCTTCATGCGCCGCGGCAACGATGCCGAAGCGATAGAATACGTCCAACAGGCCGTGGACATCGCTCGCGACATCGGTCACGGCGGCGCGGAAGCGCGTTACCTGCTCAACGCGGGGCGGATTCGGCGGCGGCGCAACGATGTCAAGTCCGCGCTCAGCACGCTCCAGGCCGCGCTTTTGCTGGCGGAAACCTCCGAAGCCCCGCAGGTCGAAGCCGAGATTCTGGCTGAAATAGGCGATACGCAGCGGGCCGAAGGCGATGTCGCGGCGGCGGAGCCTTGCTACGCCCGGGCGCGCGAGCTGGCGCGCGAGCTGGAATCGCCGCGGGCGCGATGGGTGGCGGCCTACGGCTTGGCCGAGTGCCTGGCCCAGCGCCAGGACCTCGCCAACGCGCAGGCGGCGCTCGAAGAGGCGCTGGCGGTGATTGGCGAGCTCCAGTCCAACCTCCCGGACGATACCGTGGCGGCCGCGTTTCTGGAGGACAAGCGACCGGCTTTTGACCTCAAGGTTCGCCTCGACCGCGCCGCGGCCAGCGCGGGCGCGCCCGCCCCCGCCCTATCCAAAGCCGCGGAGCCCGGCGCGCCCGCCCCGGAGAGCGCGCCGCCTAACGCGGCAAGCGCGCCGCCTGGCGCGGCAAGCGCGCCGCCTGGCGCGGCAAGCGCGGCGCCTGGCGCGGCAAGCGCGGCGCCTGGCGCGGCAAGCGAGTCGGCGCCCGCCCCGCCGCGACCAGCCCAGACGCGACCGCTCGTCCCCGCGCCGCCACGCAATCTCGCTCCCGCGCCTGAGATGCCGAGCGACATCGACGCCCTGCGCGCCCTGGCCGAGCGCCCGACCGAGCGGGCGGGCGGGCGCGTCGGCGAGGTCAGCGAGTTCTCGCTCGAGGAATTGCTCAACGACGTGGCGGCCTTTGCCGAAGACCTCGGGATGGGCGAGCTTTTCAACAGCGGTCGCCTGGCGGACGCCATCGTGCCGGCGGAGGATCAGAGCCAGGCGCCTAGCGCCCCGCCGCGCAGCGCCCGCCCGACGCAACCGCATTCGCTGGAGAGCGTCCTGCACAGCGTCATGTCGCTGGAATCCACCTGGCGCAACATGCTGCAAACCGCGCGCGCGACCGGCGACCGCGACATCGAGCGCAAGGGGCTGATGCTCATGGCGTCGGCCTTCCACAGCCAAGGGCAAGTCGCCCGCGCGCGGGATTGCTACCAGCGGGCCGTCCAGATTATGCGCGAGGTCAACGACCGCGCGAGCGAAGGGGCGATGCTCAACAACATTGGCGACACCTTCCGGCAGGAAGGACGCTACGCCGACGCGCTGGCTTACTATCGGCTGGCCATTCGGAGCGCGCGCGAGACCAAAAACCAGCGCGTGCTCGAAATGGCGCTAGTCAACGCGGCGCAGATGTACACGCGCACCGGTAACCTCCGCGAAGCCCTGCAGTTGCTGGATGAAGCGCAAACGCTCAATCGGGCGACCAGCGACCCGCAGGTGCGAGCGGAAATGCTTCAGACGCTGGGCGAAGTCCACCTGATTCGCAAGGAAGTGACGCTCGCCCTCGACTGCAGCGCGGCGGCGGCGGCGGCGGCGCGCAAGGTGGGCGATGCCGATGTCGAATGGCGCGCCCAGTGGGTCATCGCTCGCTGCCAGTGGGCGCGGGGGGATCGGGCGGAGGCGCTGGCCGCCGCCGAAATCACCCTTGGCGCGCTCGACCGGCTGTTGGAAGAAACCAACCCGCACGATCAAAAGCGACTCGCGCGCGAGCGCGGCGACATTAGCGCGGTCGTGGACGAATGGCGGCGCATTACCGATGACTTCATGGCCTGACCGACGTCCGGGGCGGCGCGCTCGATGACTGCCCCGCCCCCGTCTCAGCATCCGGCGCGACTGCTCGATCGCCCTGTGGCGATGGTCGCCCTGCTCTACTTGCTGGCCTTTGTCGTCCGGCTCTCCAACTTGGGCGGCGTCATCACGTCATTTGGCGTCTTTCCCATCTCGACCGACTCGTTTTATCACCTGCGCCGGATTCAGGCGGCCGTCGCCGACGGGCTGCGCGTCCCGGACTTCGACTATTACGTGAATTTTCCCGTTGGGGCGAGCGTCAACTGGCCCTTCGGCTTCGACTGGCTCTATGCCGCCGTCGCGCGGGCGCTCTATGCGCTCACGCAGGGGGCGGGCTTGCCGGATGACGGCTGGACGACGGCCGTCGCGTGCTTCCTCACGCCGCTCCTCGGCGCGGCGACGCCCGGTCTGACGTATCTCGTCGCCGCCCGGCTGGCCGGCGGGGGCGCGGGGCTTGCCGCGGGTCTGATGGTCGCGTGGCTACCCTGCGTATGGGTGGTGTGCGCGGTCGGCTATGTTGACCACCACGTTTTCGAGTCGCTCTGCATGGCGCTTTACCTGTGGGCGGTCATCCGGGAGGACGCCCGCCCGCGGCACGGCCTGGCGGCGGGTCTGACCATGGCGGTCGGGCTGCTGTGCGCGACGACGCTGCCGCTGCTCATCGGCTTCCATGCGCTGGTCACGGCTGGGTGGCTCATCCCGCGCTGGCGCGAGGCGGATGCCCGCGGGGCGCGCTGGCGCGCCAGCTTGTGGGCTTGGCTGGGCTTGCTCGTCCCGCTGACGCCGTTCGCCGCCACGCGCCTGGCAGAGCCGAACGGCGTCAATCCGGCGCTGGCGACGGCCTGGGGGGCAGCCTTTCTCGCCGCCGGCGCGACGCTGGGCGCCTACGCTTGGCGGGCGGGCGCGCGTCCAGCCCTTGGGTGGGCGGCAGCCTGGGCTTTGTTGGGGGTTGGCGTCCTGCCGCGCCTAGCGCTGGGGGAGGTCTGGCGATTCGCGCAGTATGGCATCGCGCACATCGGCGCGGCCGATCCCTGGCTGGCGACAATTTTTGAGAGCCAGCCGCTCTTGAGCCAATCCTTCCTAGACATCACCAACAATTACACGGCGTTCCTGTGGCTGCTGCCGCTGGCTTGGGCGCTGGTTCTGGCGCGGGCTTGGCGCGGGGACGCGCTCGCTTGGGCGCTCTTGTCGCTTTCCGTCCTCGCCAGCGGGCTGGCGCTGCTCCAGCTCAAGTTCAGCGGCCTGTTCGCGCCGCCCTTCGCGGTCGTCATCGGGCTTGCCTTGCACGAGCTGGCGGCGAGACTCGGCGCGGCGGCGGGATGGCTGGCCAGGCTTCAGCGCCCCCTGCCGATTGGGCTTGCGGCGCTGGCGCTGGCTCCCGCCATCGTCTTCACGCTTGGCGCGCCGGTTTACATCGTGTCGCCCGCCGGGGCCTTTGTGGACGCCGACCCCACGTTGCGCTGGCTGGCCGTCCATACGCCAGCGACCAGCCGCCGGGGCGACCAGCCGCAGGATTACGCCATTTTGTGCGACTGGACGCCGGGGCACTGGGTCATCGGCGTCGCCGGGCGCCCGACCATCGCCTCGCCGCTCGGCCACACCGCGCCGCTGCGCGAGGGCATCCGCGATGCCGCCGCGATGTTCGCGCTCCCGCCGGCCGAGTCGTTGCCCCTGCTGGACGCCCGCCGCGCCCGCTATATTCTCGTCACGCCGATGTCTCCCCAGGCGGTGGCGCGGGATGCGGCCTGGGATCCAAAGACCAGAGCCTTTGCCCGGCGGGAGGATTGGAACGAGCAAATGAAGCGCTCGCTCTACGCGCGGCTGGTCGCCGACGAGGCTATTCCGCAGGGCGACGCGGCGCTGACGCAAATGCGCCTGGTTTACGAAAGCGACGTCGAGACGGACTACCCGCTTTTCACGCAGCCGCACGCCGCGGCCAAGGTCTTCGAGCGCGTGCCAGGGGCTGTGATCGCGGGCCAGACGACGCCCGGCGCGCGGGTTCAAATCTCGACGCGGATTCGCACGTATTTCCGGCGCGAGTTTGATTACGTGGATGAAACGACGGCGGACGCGCAGGGCCGCTTCGAGCGGCGCGTGCCTTACGCCCAGCAGACTTCGCCAGTGGCGACGCTGGCGGCCATCGCGCCCTACCGCGTCGCGACCCCCGAAGGCGACTACACCGCGGTCGCCGCCGAAGCCGATGTCGTGACCGGCAGGCCGCTTCAGCTCATTCGCGCGCCGGACGAATAAGGCGCCTGCCGCAGCGTTTCGGCCAGCGCCGCAGCGGTCGGACGGTCGGCCTGACGCTTGGCGAGCGCCGCGCCGATAGCGCCAACCAGTCCCGGAGGCGCATCTGGTCGCCAGTCCCGGATCGGCGACGGGCTTGCGTGCAGGATGGCGTCCAGCACCTCGTAGTAAGACTTCCCCTCGAAGGGCAAGCGCCCGGTCGTCATCTCATACAGGACGATGCCCAGCGAGAAGACATCGCTGGCAAAGGTGGCGTGAGCGTCATTCGCGGCTTGTTCCGGCGACATATACGTGACCGTGCCGACCAGCGCCCCGGATTCAGTGATGTCGGAGACCGCCTGGAGATACTCGTCCGAAAACAGCAGGGCCGCGCGCTCGGCCCCGGCCGATAGCTTGGCGAGACCAAAATCAATGATGCGAACGTTGCCGTGGTCGTCGAGCTGCAAGTTCGACGGCTTGATGTCGCGGTGAACAATGCCGACCGCATGGGCCGCCGCCAGCCCCTCCGCCGCCTGCGCGCCGATGCGGCAGACCTCCGGGCAAGCGAATCGCCCGCGCTCGCGCAGCCATTGAGCGATGGTTTTGCCCCGCACATACTCCATGACCAGGTAGGGCGCGCCCTCCACCTCGCCGATTTCGTAAAGCGTGGCAATGTTGGGGTGATTGAGATTCGACGCCATGCGCGCTTCGCGCAGGAAGCGCTGCCGCGTTTCCGACTGATTGACATAGCGCGCCTTGAGCACCTTGATAGCGACTTTGCGGCCAAGCTTGGCGTCGCGCGCCAGAAAAACGTCCCCCATGCCGCCGCCGCCCAGTCGCTCCAGCACCTCGAAGTGTCCAAGGCGCGCCGGGAGACCGGCGACGCTGTCCGGCAGGCGACTTTCGGCTGGCGACGGGCGCCCATCCAGCGGCAACTCCAGCGTGGGCGGCACGGACACTAGCTCGCCGGCGGGCGCGCCGCTGCGCGGCGGGCGCTGGACAACCGGGAGGAAGCGGCTCGAAAACCAGCGCGGCTGGCCGTCCGGCTCAATCGCGATGTAGCCCGCGCGCTTGAAGTCCTCAAACACATAGGTGTGCTCGCGCGCCACCGGCTGGCCCGATGACAGCGCCTGACAAACGGCCCGCTCGTCAACCGAGAAGCGTTCCCACAGGTAGCGAAAGTGTCCGCGCGCTTCGTCATCAAACGCTTCCTCGATGGCGGACGCGTCAGGGCGGCCGCCGTCCTGAAGCTGCTCAAAGTAGATTGAGCAGGCAATTTGCAGGTAAAACGGGAAGTTGCCGCTCAAGCGCCGAATGTCGGCGGCGTAGGGCGCCAGCGGAATCCCCGCCGCTGCGGACGGCCGGGCGATCAGGTCGAGCGCCTCGTCGTCGGGAAAGGCCCGCAAATAGACGTTCGTGAAGATGTTGAAAAAGGGCGAGTCGGCAATCTGGTCGGCGTGACATAGCTCCTGCAAGTCGCGTCCCGATGAGGTCACGTAGGCGACTTCGTAGTTGTTCGCCAGCGACCGCAGGAAGGCGAAAAAATCCGCCGAAAAAGCGCGGTTCGAGGTCAGGACGTCAAACTCGTCGAAGACGGCGATGAGCTTGCGGCGCGTCGCCCGCAGCGCCTCAAGCGCCGCGTGCACGCCGTCGAAACTGCGCTTCCCGCCGGGGGGCAGCTCCGCGCTGCGCTCGATTTCGGTCAGCCAGGCGTCCAGAAAGTCGTCAAGCGTGATGCGTCGCCGCTGTTGCAAGTCGAAAAAGACAAAGGCGTAGTCCTCCGGCCGCGACAAGTGCCGCCGGCGCATGTCAGGCGCGCACAGGTAGTTGAGCAGCGATGACTTGCCGATGCGCCGGTCGCCGACGACGGCGATGGATTGCGGTCGCTCCGCCCCAAGCCGCGAGAAAATTCGCGCGATTTCCTTGCGGCGGCCGTAAAACTGCGCCGGATCACGAATGGCGACGCGATTGAGATAGGGGTTAGCTGGCTCCGTCATACCACTTGCCGCGTCGCGCCGTCCGACGACCGGTCGGGCGGCAGGGCCTCCAGAATGCGCGCCTGTAAAACGGCGGCGGAGTGGCGCAACGCCGCCAGTTCCGCTTCGTCCAGGGCCGGCAGGATGCTGGCTTCAAGCCCAGCCTGACCGACGACGCTGGGCAGACTCAAGCAGGAATCCGACAGCCCATATTCGCCCTGCAAGCGGACGCTCACCGGCAAAACGCTGCGCTGGTCATCAAGCATCGTCCGCGCCAGACGCGCGATGACCAGACCAATGGCCAGGCTGGTATAGCCTTTGCGCTCGATGATGTCGTAGGCGCTGCGGCGCGCGCGCTCAAAAATGGCGTCGAGCGCCGGGCGGTCGTAGGGGCGACCGTTGATGACGCTCCCGACCAGCCGCAGGCCGCCGATGCGGGCGTCGCTCCAGACCGGAAACTCCGTATCGCCGTGCTCGCCAAGGATGTAAGCGTGAACCGAGCGGGGATCGACGCCGTAGCGCTCGCCCAGCAGGCTGCGAAACCGCGCCGTGTCGAGCATGGTGCCCGTTCCGATGATGCGCTGCGCCGGCCGCGTCGAAAGCGCCTGCGCCACGTAGGTCAGCACGTCCACCGGATTGGTCGCGATGATCAAGAGGGCGCGCGGCGCATGTCGGTCAAGCTCCGTCACAATCGAGCGAAACACGGCGACGTTGCGCCCCATCAGGTCCAGGCGGCTTTCGCCGGGCTGCTGCCCGACTCCGGCGGCGATGATGACCACCTGCGCTTCGGCCAGGTCGGCGTAACTGCCGACGCGCACCCGCGTCGGGCCGGCGAAGGTTTGCCCATGCATGAGATCAAGGGCCTCGCCTTCCGCGCGGCGCTCGTCTTTGTCGAGCAAAATCAGATCGCTCGCCGCGCGCTGCATAAAAAGCGCATAGGCCGCCGCGACGCCAACGTTCCCGGCGCCAATGATGCCGATGACTCGCTTCTGGATGGCCATAGCTTTACTCTTCCGCTCGCGCCGTTTCGCTGTCGGCAAGCATACATTGCGCCTCGGTAAAGTCTAAGGAGCCCAGTAAAAGCTAAGCGCTCGCTTGTCGGTCCTGACCGAAGAAGCGGTCCTCACCCTTAGTCAGTCCCGCAGCCTACGCCCATGCCTCAGCTATCCAAGCTTCTGCAACTCTTCCTCGCGCTCCCGCTGGGAATGCTTGGAACGGCCAGCGCTGCGGCGCAACAGGCGATTGTCAACTTGCCCTCGGCCGACATCACGCCCAAGGGCCGCCATTTTCTCATGCATGAAACGCAGTGGCGCCCGCAAAAGCCGGGACGCTACTGGTACGCCACCAACTTCTACTGCTATGGCATCGGCAAAAATACCGAGCTGGCGCTGACCACCTACAACAGCGGCGCGCCTCAAGCGCCGAACGAGAACGTCGGCATCGGCTTCAAAACCGCCGTCCCGCTGTTCCAGAAAAAACGCCCCGAGCTGGAAGTCAAATGGACCTTCGGGCAAATGCTGACCTACAACCTGCGGGGCGCGGGACTGGGCGGCTTTACCTACTCCCACGGCAGCTTAGTTTTGCCGAAAGCGCATACGCGGCTGACCGCCGGCGTCAGCCTGGGAACGCGGGCGCTCTTCAAGAAGAACGTCGTTCATCCAATCGCCGCGTTTGAGCAGCCGCTCATCAAACACCGGCTGTACCTGATTGGGCGAATGGTTCTACGGCAAGCATGACTTTGGCTTTTTCACCCCGGGCGCGTTGTTTCACCCAGCGAGAGATCACGTTATCGTCATCGCTTACAAGATTCCCAACCATCCGGCCAATGGCAAAAGCGGACTGGTTTTCGAGTATGGCTTCTTTTTCGGCGGCGGCAAAAACGGCGGACATCATCGCGACGATGACGGCCCTGGGCATCAGTCGCCCAAGCCTGATTCTAAAAGCTCTGACTCCAACAAGCCGGACTCCAAGCCGGCGCCCAAGCCCGACGCCGCGCCGCCTCCGGAGACCGTCGTGCAAAGGGCGCTAAAGAGGGCGCTGAGAAGCGGCATCCTGGAATGAAACGACGAGCGGCGCGCCCGGGTTGCGGGCGGATGGGCGAGCGCCGCCTGGCCACGCCGCGCCCGCCCCGAGCCGGCGGCTCGCGGGCGGGATGCGGGACGGGGAGCTTGACGCAAGAAACGCGAATCGGGCAGCTCCTGGAAGCTCGCCCCATTGCAGAGGCTCGCGCAATTGACGCAGGATTTGAACGTGCCGGGCGCGGGCGACAAGCTTACAGCGGCGCGCCAGCGCCTGGCTGCAACGTGTTCGAGCGCTGGCTTCGGCGTGTAAACTGGGCGTTATGAAAAACATCATCATCGTCACCGGCGGCAATGGCACGCGCGTCGCCGACGCGCTCGTCAGGCTTTTGGCCATTGGCTTTCCGACGCGCTTGCATCAAGGGCAGCCGACTAGCGCCGGCGATGAACTTGAAATTTGGCGCATCGATCCGGATCGGAGTTCCGGGGCGCTGACCGTCCTCAACGAGACACTGCGCCGTTACCGTCACATCCAGCACTTGATGCAGGACGGCGATGGCGAGCCGGGGGTGTCGGCCCTGGCGGCCAGCCCGTGGGCGATGGCGATCAATACCCAGATACGGGACTTTGACCCGCTCGCGCTGCCGGGCTTCGACAAGCCGATTTCAACCCTGCGCGAGCTGCTGGCCCAGGCGCCGGGCAAGCGCGACGGAACGCCTCTGCTGCA
>CALCKX010000039.1 GCA_937966115.1 uncultured Chloracidobacterium sp.
GGAGCGCGGGCCGTCGGATTTCGACATCCGGCACGGGTTTACGGCGGCGGTGACGTATGACATCCCGACCTTCTCCGACAACCGCGTGGCGCGGGCGCTGTTTGGCGGCTGGTCAATCAACGGCATCTTTCGGGCGCGCTCCGGGCAGCCGCTCAATGTGATCTCGCAGTCGTTCGACGTGTTCAACATCGGAACGACGCGGCGCGTGGACCTCGTGCCGGGTCAGCCCGTGTTCATCAGCGATGGGAATGCGCCCGGCGGCCGCCGCCTCAACGCGGCGGCGTTCGCCGAGCCGGCGCGCAATCGGCAGGGGACGCTTGGCCGCAATCGCCTGCGCTGGATTGGCGCCAACCAGTTGGATTTTTCAGCGCGCCGGACGTTCACGCTCTACGAGCGGCTGCGGCTCCAGTTCGCGGCGGAGTTCTTCAACATTTTCAACCATCCTACCTTCAGCGCCCCAAGCCCGACGCGATTGCCCAACGGGACGCTGGTCGGCAACGGCGAGTCCTTTAGCATGCTGGGGCGGGCGTTGGCCGGGGTAGCGGGAACGGCGACGCGGCAGACAAGCCCATCGAACGGCTTCAACCAGCTTTTTCAGTTCGGAGGCCCGCGCTCGATACAGTTTTCACTGCGGCTGACGTTTTGAGCTCTCAGGCAGGCCGTCGCCCTTGCGGCGGAAAGCGCGGCGCGTCTGAAAAGGTCATCTCAGAAAAGGCGTTTCAGAAAGCGGTCGCCGCCCGCTACGAGTCGGCCGACTCATCGGCAATCAAGGTTGGCGCGGCGTCTGGAGCGGTATCTTGGCGGGTCGCGCCAATAAGCGGCGGCGCGGCCGCGACCGTGAGATTAGGGCGGGTTGTTAGCCCGCGGTCGCCGGTATCGGCGACGAGCGGGAGCGTGGGCGGCGGCTCGACCATCGGCAGCGTCGCTTCCGTGGCGCGGGCGCGCTCCAGCCCGGCCCCGCGCTCATCCGCGGCAAGCTGCATCGCTTCCGCCAGTCGCGCGGCCAACTCGTCGGCGGATGGCCGCGCGTCCGGCTTTTTCGTCAGCGCCTGCATGACAAGATCGGCGACGCCCGCCGGGAGCGTCGGCGCAAGCTGGCGCAGGGGCGGCGGCGCGTCATTGAGATGAGCCAGCATGACGGCGAAAGGATTGCCTTCGGTCGCTTGGAAGGGGAGCCGTCCGGCCAGCATTTCATACGCCATGACGCCGACGCTATAGACATCCGACTTGCCATCGTAGGGCTGTCCGGCCACTCGCTCCGGCGCGATGTAGGCTGGCGTGCCAATGACGGTTCCGGTGGCCGTCAGGCGGTCGTCGCCGGGCTCGGCCCCGATGAGCTTGGCAATGCCGAAGTCCACGACTTTGACCACCTCGCCCCGCGCCGTCTGGTGAAGAAACACGTTGTCGGGCTTGATGTCGCGGTGGATGATGCCGCGCCGGTGGGCTTCCGCCAGCGCGCGGCACACGGGCATCAAAATGCCGATTGCGCGCCGCAGGCCGAGGCGCTCGCGAAGCTCGTGACTGAGCGGGCGTCCGGTGAGCAATTCCATCACCAAGTAGGCGATCCCGTCCTGTGACAGGCCCGAATCCAAAACGCGCACGATGTTCGGATGATCGAGACGCGAAATGGCGATGCCTTCCCGGCAGAAGCGCTCCAGCGCGTCGGCGCTGTCGTTGCCGGCCACGGGCTTAAACACCTTGATGGCAACCGCGTGGCCAAGGGCGAGATGCTTGCCCCTGAAAACCGCGCCGAACCCCCCGGCTCCAACCTTTTCGTCGAGCCGGTATTTGTCGTCAAGCGTCGTGCCGGGAAGGGCGTCGGCGAGGGCGGAAAACATGCGGTCGGCGCGGCGCTGTGACGCCAGCAGCTCGGCGTTGCGCGCCTCGAGCTCGCGGTTGCGTTGGGCCAGCTCGCGCGCAGCCTGCGCTTGAACCGCCGCCGCTTGCGCCCGGGCGTCCGCAGCCGCCTGTGCCGCCTGCGCGGCTTGCATTTGCAGTTGGGCTTCGCGCCAGGCCGCCTGGGCGCGCCAGCGCCGCGCCTGCGCTCGATATAGCCCAGCCGTCAGCCCCAGGCCAGCGACGGCATACAGGGCGTAAGCCCAGCCGGTTCGCCAGATCGGCGGCAAAACGCGCAGGCGAACCCGGACGCCCTCGTTGTTCCATACGCCGTCGTTGTTCGACGCTCGGACGCGGAAGACGTATTCCCCCGGATCAAGGTTCGTGTAGCTTGCGTAGCGGCGCTCGCCGCAGGCGATCCAATCCCTGTCAAAGCCCTCCAGCCGGTAGGCGTATTGGCTCTTCTCAGGCGCGATGAAGCTCAGCGCCGCGAACTCGAAGGCGAAAAAATTTTCCCAATGCCGCAGCGTGACCGGCTGCGCGGCGTCAAAGTCGGTCACGGGGCGATCAAAAATCCGAAAGCCGGTGATGGCGACCGGCGGAACAAAGGCGTTGT
Organism: uncultured Chloracidobacterium sp.; assembly: GCA_937966115.1. Lineage (GTDB taxonomy): Bacteria > Acidobacteriota > Blastocatellia > Chloracidobacteriales > Chloracidobacteriaceae > Chloracidobacterium. Next base: position 2,453 of record CALCKX010000039.1, read on the forward strand.
CGGCGAGCTTGGAAGGGTGAAACGAGAAAAAGCCGGCCGGGGTGCCGAAGTGAAGCCAGCCGTCGGCGCCGCGCCACATCGCGCCCGTGCTGATTTCATTGGATGGCAGCCCATCGCGCAGATCAAAGGTTCGGCAAGCGCCGGTTTCGGGGTCGAGCCGGCAGAGCCCCTGATTGGTTCCAAGCCAGAGCCGCCCGTCGTCATCTTCTAAAATAGCGTTGATGATGTTGTTCGGCAGCCCATTGGCCGTCGTGTAGCGAGCAAAGCCGCCGCGCTCTAGCTGAAAGCCGCTCAGCCCGCCGGCCGTGCCAGCCCAGAGCCTTCCCCGGCGGTCAATGTGCAGCGTCAAGACCCAATCATTCGCCAGGCTGTCGGCGCGGGCCGGATTGTGCCGATACCGCTCTTCCTGGCGCGTTCCCGGATGCCACCGCGCCAGCCCGCGCTCCGTGCCGAGCCACAGCGCGCCGGACGCCTCTTCCCGAATAGCCCAGATGGCGTCTAGCCCAGGTTCATCGGGATGGGGCGGCCGCCGGTCAATGACGGTCAGGCCGCGTGGATCAACTCGGTCGAGGCCGCGCTGCGTGCCGACCCAGAGCGCGCCGGCGCGTGTTTCGCACAGCGCATGGACCCAGTCATCGCTGAGGCTAGCCGAGTCGCCTGGTCGGCGGCGGAGGACGGCGAAGCGCTCGGCGGCGTCAAGGCGGTGCAGCCCGCCCTGTTCCGTGCCCGCCCAGAGCGCGCCGTCGCGCGTTGGCAGCAACGCGCCGACAATGCCGTGAGCCAGTCGCCCAGGCTGCGCGCCGGGCGCATAGCGTCGCGCGCGGCCCTGCGCGTCCAGCCGGGTCAAGCCCTCATTCGCTCCCGCCCAGAAGTTCCCGGCGGCGTCTTCGGCCAGCGACCAGACGAGGTTATCTGTCAGCCGGTCGGGCTGGTCGGGATTCGCGTCCTGGATGGCGAAGCGGCCTTCCGCCACGCGGTTGAGTCCGCCAAAGTCGGTGCCGACCCAGAGCGTTCCGGCCCGGTCGCGCATCAGTTGCCAAATCTGGTCGTGACCCAGCGAGGTTGGCTGGCGCGGGTCGTGCCGAAAGCGGGCGAAGCGTCCGCCCTGGGACTCATCCTCCAGCCGACAAAGCCCGCCCCCCCAGGCGCCAACCCAGAGCCGCCCCTGCGCGTCCTCGGCCAGGGCTCGGGTCTGGTCGCTCGTCAGGCTGTCCGAGCGTCGCGGGTCATGGCGAAAGCGGGTCAGTCGCCCGCTGGCAGGCTCGAAACAGGCCAGGCCGTCGCCGGCGAGCCAGAGTCGCCCGCGCCGGTCGAGGCATAAGTCTAGGACGCGCTGACCGGCAATGACATCCGTGAACGTTCCGCTGGCCGGGTCAAAGCGTCGCAGCCCGCCATTCGAGCCAAGCCAGAGCTGGCCCGCCGCGTCATGAAGGATGACGCGGATCGCCTCGAAGCTTCGCGCCGGGTCGGTCGCGTCATCGGCTTGCGGAAAGCGCGTGAAGCCGTCGCCATCAAGGCGATGCAGCCCGCGCGGCGTTCCAACCCACAGCGTCCCGCTAGCGTCCGCGTGGAGCGCCGTGATTCGGTCGCGGGCAGGGCTGTCCTCGCCTTCCGAGCGGGCGTGAAAGCGCGCGAAGGCGGCCGTCCCGGGATCATACCGGTTGAGTCCGCGCAGGGTGCCAACCCACAAGCTCGCGCGGTCGGCGCACAGCGCGGTGATGTAGCTGTCGCTGAGGCCGTCCGCCTGGCTTGGAGCCGCGCGAAAGACTTTGAACGCATAGCCGTCATAGCGGTTGAGACCATCCTGCGTGCCAACCCAGATAAAGCCCTGCGCGTCTTGCGCCAGGCACTGCGCGGCGCTCTGCGAAAGGCCCTGCCCGGTCGAGAGCCGGACGAACGTCGTTGGAAAGCGGCGCGGCTGAGCCGCAGCCGCGCACCCAGCCAGCAGCCCGAACGCGCCAAGCAGCAGGCAAAGGCAGCGGGCTGGCGAGGCTGGGCGGACAGGATGACGCGACATGGCTGAGAACCGACACGGAGGCAAGCTTGGGCCTGGCCGCCCCATCCTATCCTAAAGCCAGCCGCAAGCTAAGAATTGCCGCAGCGCAGCCCCTAACGGCCAGTCAAGCCGCGCCCCGCGCCCAAGCCAGCGCGCGAGACGAGCCGCCGGGCGACCTGCGTCAACGGCAGCTCCGCCAGCCTCGCTTCGGTCGCCCACTGCGCTTCGACGCCGGCCGGATCGCCCGCCGCCTCGACTTCAACCAGGAATGTCTGAAGCGTCTGCCGGAAGTGCGTGAAGTCATGCGTCAAGGCCGTCCCCGGCTGTATCCGGCGGCAGGGCAGCCCCAAGTCGCGCAGCCCGCGCTCGGCCGCCGCTCGACAGTCCTCGCCCTCCCGGCAAGCGATGGTTGGAAACTCCCACAAGCCGCCGAGCAGCTTGGTCGCCATCCGGCGGACGACCAATCGCCTGTCATCGCATTGAATGAGCAGGCAAGCGAACGGGCGCGCGGGGCGCGCCTTGCGCGGCGGGCGCAGCGGATAGATAGTCGTCAGCGCGGCGCGGCGCGCGGCGCAGGCAGCCGCCAGGGGGCAGGCGTCGCAGCGCGGTCGGCGCGGTCGGCAGACCGTCGCGCCAAGCTCCATGAGCGCCTGATTGACATCGCCCGGACGCGCCCCCGCGACCAGCGCCTGGGCCAGGGCCCTGGTCACGGCCAGTTGACGCGCCAGGCTGTCGCCGATCTCCGTTGCCGCGACGCGCGACAGGACGCGCCGAACATTCCCGTCAATCGCGGCGACCGGCTCGCCAAAAGCCATCGAGGCCACGGCCGCCGCCGTGTAGTCGCCAACGCCCGGCAGCCGGCGCCACTCTGCCGCCGCGCGCGGGAGCGCGCCGCCCCGCTCGGCGCAGGCCTGCCGCGCCGCTTCGTGCAAGCGGCGCGCGCGCTGGTAGTAGCCCAGCCCCTCCCATTGCTTGAGAACCTCCGCCAAGTCGGCCGCTGCAAGGGCCTCAACCGTCGGGAAACGCTCGACAAACCGCTCGTAGTAAGCGGCCGCCCGGGCGGCCTGGGTCTGTTGCGCCAGCGTCTCGGCGACCCAGAGCCGGTAGGGGTCGGTCGTCGCCCGCCAGGGCAGATGGCGCCGATGACGGTCGAACCAGTCGAGCAATCGCCGCCGCCACGCGACTGCGCCCTTCACGTCACCGTGCCGCCATCGAGAATGATGACTTCGCCGTTCATGTAGGCATTGCGGTCGGAAACTAGAAACGCCGCCAGCTCGCCGATTTCCCGCGGCTGGCCAAGGCGCCCGACCGAGCACCACATCTCGTATATCTCGCGGAACCGATCCGGCAGCGTATGCCCGAGGTCCGTGTCGAAAATCCCGGCGGCAATGGCGTTAACCAACACGCCAAACGCCGCCCCCTCGCGGGCCAGCATTTTCGTGAACCCGACAACGGCCGCTTTCGAGGTGGCGTAGTGAATGCTGGTTGGCACCGAGCGGATGCCGCCAATCGAGCCGATGTTCAAAATCCGGCCGTAGCGCCGGCGCGCCATGTGCCTGAACACCGGCTTGGTGACGTTGAACAAGCCATCGAGGTTGACGCCCATGACCTCGTCCCAAGCCTTGTCGCTCATGGTGAGGAACATGTCGGGACGGTTCACGGCGGCGTTGTTGACGAGAATGTCAATGCGCTCGAAATCGCTCAGCGCGTCCTGCACCATCCGCTTGACAGCCGAGCGGTCGGCGACCGAAGCGCGGCAGGTCATGACCCGTCTTCCCTGCGCGCGAACTGCGGCGGCCGCTTCCGCCGCGGCCGCGTCATTGGCGTGATAGTTGAGGATGATGTCGCAGCCTTCGCGGGCAAAGACCTCACAGATGCCGCGCCCGATGCCGCGCGAGCCGCCCGTGACGAGCGCTACCTTGCCTTCCAGCAGTTTTGACATAGGGCGGGCTTTCTAGGGCTGCGCGGGGACCAGGGCGGAAATCTCGCTCACAATGCGCTGCGTCGCATCGGGAACGCCCAGCGCCGCCGCCGCATCGCGCATGGCTTTCAATCGCGCTGGCGCGTCGAGCAGTTGCCGGAGCGTGGGAACGATGTCATCAGCCCGGCGCAACAACACGCCAGCGTTTTGTTCCTCGAGCAGCGCGCCGGTGCCGGCTTCCTGCGGCATCGGCGGCGTCACGGCGTCGGCGATGATCGGCAGCCGCGTCGCCAAGGCCTCGAAGGTCGTGAGACCGCCCAGCTTGGAGACCATGACATCGGAAGCGCGCATGAGCCGCTCCATGTGGTTGGAAAAGCCCATCACCTTGACCGGAAAGCGCGCCTGCCGGGCCAATGCGCGGGCTTCGTCGCCCAGGCGCTCGTTTTTCCCCGTCAGAAAAACCACCTGCAAGTCAAGGTCGGCTGTCACCAGCGAGCGATAGATCCGGGGAACGTTGCCGCCGCCAATCCAGCCGGCGTTGACGAAGACGGTGAACTTTTCCGGGTCGAGACCAAGCTCGGCGCGCAGAAGCCGCGGGTCAAGGCCGTTGGCTTCCTGAAACTTCGGGTGAATCGGCATGCCAATCACGCGAATGCGCTCCTCGGCAACGCCATATTCCAGCAGCTCAGCCTTGGCCCGCTCATGCGCGACGATGTAGAGATCCACGAAATCGTCGCTCCACGCCCGCCACGAGTTGCCGCAGGGGTCGGTCACGACCGTGACGAATGGAATCTTGCCCCGCAGGTTCAGGTCGTGCAGCAGCCGCGCAATCGGATATTGCAGCATCGGATGCACGGACACGATGACATTGGGGCAGTGCTTGTCAAACAGGCGCTGGAGGTATGGCTTGGCGTAACGCGCAATCAGCGCCCATCGCTCCGGGTGATAGCAGTTGACAAAGCGGTGGTAATACTTGACGTACTTCTGGTGCGAGCGCAGCAGGAAGTTGTAGATGTTCCCGCCCGCCCGCGTCACCGCGCTGCACTCTTCCAGCGCATGCGCGGTATGAACCAGAAAGTGAACGCCTTCGGCAACTTTGGCCAGACCGGCTTCCAGCGCCCGCGCGGCGCTCGTGTGACCTCCGCCGGTGTCAGAGGTCAAAATGAGGATTTTTTTCTCCACGTTCCCCTCGCCCTATGCGGGATGCGGCGACAAACCCGAGTCGCACTATAGTGACGCCGTCGCGCTGGAAACAAGCGACTAACGCGGCGCGTCACCCGCTGACCTCGGCAGCGCGGCGATACACTCGATTTCCACCCGCGCATCCTTGGGCAAGCGCGCGACTTCCACCGTCGAGCGGGCCGGCGGCTCGCTCGGGAAGAACGTGGCATAGACCTCGTTCATCGCCTGAAAATCGTTCATATCCTTGAGGAAAACCGTGGTTTTGACCACGTTGGACAGATCCCCCCCGGCCGCCCGCACCACGGCCGCCAGATTGTTGAGAACCTGCCGGGTTTGCGTGGCGACATCGTCGCCGACAATGGTCATCGTGGCTGGGTCGAGCGGGATTTGACCAGAAGTGAAAAGGAAGTCGCCGACCCGCGCGGCTTGGGCGTATGGCCCAATCGCGGCCGGCGCCTGCTCGGTGGCGATGCGAATAGCCATCATGCGTTGGTCTCCTCTGCGAGCGTCGCTTGCGCGTCGGCCTCCGGATCGAGGTCGGCAAAGTAACGCTGCGTGTGTTGCTTGCCAATTTCCAAGTTGTCGCGGCACGAGCGGGCGTTGCCGACCGTGCCGGCCGATTCGCTGTAGTCGCGTCCCAAAACCTTGGCGGCCGTCTCGGCATGGCGCCGTCGCCAGTCGGCCAGTTGCCGATCCAACGCCACCAGCTCGCGTTGCAGAGCAAGCAACCGGGAGCGGTCGGGCGGCGGCGCGGCGGCGACCCGCTCGTAGGCGCGGCGCAAGGTGCCAGTTTGCTCGACTTCCCGGACGACCTGCGCCAGCAGGCCGGCGGGGCCGCCATACTTGGCCAGAAAATCGCGCGCGCCAGGCCCATCTATCAGATGGTGATAGAGCGTGTCCGGCGCCCGCCCGACCAGCAGCTCGATGACCGTCAGCTGCGCGCTTTGCAGCCCCGACGTATGCTGGAGCGCGCCGCGAAAGGCGAGAAAGCTTTCGCGGGCCAGGGTCTTCATGACCTCAAAGCCCTGCGTCGCCAGCGCAAACTCGAGATTGCACCGATGCAGCAGGTCGGTTGCCGACCCAAGCTCGGGCGGCGTCAGGCTCAGGCGGCGAATGATTTCCCGAACGTCGCGGGCGACCTGCGCGAACCAGAACTCAAAGTGCTGATGAACGGCGATGAACATCACCTCGTCGTAGCGCTCGGTCTGGCGTTCGGATTGGAGATTGTGGATAGCGTCGAGCTTGATGTAATCCCAGTAGGTGAGCGGCGCGCTGGTCATCAGGATTTTCAGTCTCTTGCCGGACGGGATCGGCTCGGCGCGTGACGGCTTGAGTATAGCGTTTTAGCGGCAGCCCCGCCGCGTCTTTTTCAGCCGGAACGCTTCGGGGACCGCGTCCCGCCCCCTATTATTCGCCGAGTCGCCCGGGACGGCAATCCGCGCCGGCTTTCAGCGCGCCGGCTTCAGACAGCCCGGGCCGCGGCGGCGACTTCCCTTGGTCAGGGCGGACGGGCGCTGACCGGCAATTGGCGCCGACCGGCGGCGCGGGTCGGGCGGCGGACGCGCCCGGCGGAAGCCTCATTGGCGGGTGTCGAACGCCACCTTGCCCAAGTCGCGGTCAACTGTCCGCTGTCGCCGCAGCCGCTCGGCTTCCTCCAGCTCGAGCGTGATGATGGGAAACTCGTAAAACGCCTGTCCGCGCGCGTCGATCCGCAGCTCGCCCGGCAGTTCCTTCACGAGGCGCGCCAAGATATCCTCGATAGCCCTCAGGGAAAGCGGCTCCGGCGACCCCGGCGCATTGATCGCCTGCGCGATTTGCTCGGCCGTTTGCGCGCGGCCGCGATTGGCGAAAATCGCCCACACGACGCGCTTGCGCCGGTTCTCGGCGTTGCGGCGCGCCTCCCTGATCAAGACGCCCGGCAAGCGCAGCGCGGGAACCGCGAAAAAAATGAGCGAGAAAAAAAACGGAACCGTGCCCAGCCAGAAGGTGGAAAACGCGTTGCTCGACGCTCCAGCCAGGATGAACAGCGAGAAAATCAGATTGAACCCATTGAGAAAGACAATCAGCGCGTTCGTGCCGAGCGCGTTGCCCGTTAGCAAATGAGGCGGCTCATACTCGTTCCAGTAGTAAACGATTTCCATGTCGTCTTCCGCGCTCACGGTTCGCAGCAGGCGGTCGAACTGGCCATACATCAGCTTGCGGTCGCTGATGCGGATGTCGCCCTGAAACCGTCCAATGCAGTCGGAGAACAAAAGCGCCGCCTGGTCGGCCACCAGCCCCGTCAGCGCCTTGATGTCCGCCGGCACCAGAATCCCCTTGTTGCGGCGCAAGTAAGCGGCGACTTCCTGCGGATTCTCGAGCGGATGGCGCTCGACGCGGGGCGGGCCAAAGACGAAGTCGTAAACGGAGGCGACGAAGCTCTTGGCATCCGGCTTATCCTGCAACAGCGCTGGCTGCGGCTCGTAGGCGGCATAGGCGTAGCCCCGCCGGTCCGAGCGGCGTCGCTTTCGCGAGGTCGCCGTATTCCAATTGAAAATGGCCGTGAAGAGTCGGAGCAAGCCCAGGGCGCCGCCCTGGGAACGGCCGCGCCGCGCGCCGCCGGCGCTTTTCCCGCCGAACATCAGGAGCACGATCATAGCGATGAGGATGGCGAGAAAGATCACGAAGTAAACCACCAGCGTGACGGCGATCCACGCCTTGAAAAACAGGACGAACGCTTTCCACAACAGGCTCAGCGCCTCATCCAGATGCTCGCGCCAGGACTTTTCGTCGCGGCGGTGCAGGCGCGGGCCAAAGTCATAGATGATGTCGCCGTTTTCCGTCACTTGAAGGTGGCAGTCGTAGCGAGTCAGCAAGTCGCGCAGGGCGGCTTCGGCTTGGTCAAGCGAAAGCCCGGTGACGGCGGCGGCCTCGGTCAGCGTCAAGCGCGTCTTGCCCGTCGCCAGTCGCCGCTCCATCAGTTGAAATGACTCCGCTGGGTTCAGTGTGGCCATAGGCATCCTTGTCGCGACGCGACGCGCTCTGAGCGCCGAGTTAAGCGCCGAGTTAAGCGCCGAGGCGGGAGCGAAACATAATCGCTCCGGGGCGGTCGGGCAACGGCGGGCAGCGTTAGACGCCGTCCGTTCCGGAGCGTTCAAGCAGGGCGACGCGCGGCCGCTGTTGGACGCTCGACCAACAGCGTCGCTCCGGCGGCCGCCAGCAGGCTCGCCCCGCCTAGCAACACGACATAAAGCGGATCGCCGCCAAAGACATGCTTTACCAATGGCTGCAAGGTCAGTGCCGCCGCGATTTCCGGAAGAACGATAAAGAAGTTGAACACGCCCATGAACAAGCCCATTTGCTGGCTGGGGAGCGCCCGGGCCAGCATCGCGTAGGGCATCGCCAGGATCGAGGCCCAGGCGATCCCGACGCCGACCATGGCCGCCAGCAGCCAGTAACGGCTTGAGACGAAGCCAGTCGAAAGCAAGCCCAGCCCGCCGCAGGCGAGCGCGCCGGCATGGACAGCTCCGCAGCCGTGCCGCGCCGCCAGCTTCGGCAAGGCAAACGCCACGACGAAGCACGCCACCGAGTAGGTCGCAAAGCAAACGCCGCCCCAGTTGATGCCCTCATCATACGCCGGCGCGGACGGATCGCTCGCGCCAAAGACATGGCGCGCCATGGCCGGACCAAAAAAGAGCCACATGCAAAAGAGGCCCAGCCAAGTCAGGACCTGCACAACGGCCAGCCGCTTCATCACCGTCGGCATCCCGACCAGCGCTCGGCCGATGTCCCCCGCCCAGTCAAACAGCCCTGCCTGCGCCTTGGCTGCGCGGAACGCCGCCAGGTCGGCCGGCGGGTCTTCCGGCGT
>CALCKX010000040.1 GCA_937966115.1 uncultured Chloracidobacterium sp.
TGAGTTGCTGCGTGATGCCGATGATGTTGCCCGCCATCCAGTAAACAACCAAGCCGCTCGGCGCGCTCCAGAAAAAGAGGGCGGCGAAAACGATGGGCATCACCCAGACGATGATCTTCCGCTGCATCGCAATCGCCGGATCTTCCGGTCCCGGCGGCTGAGGCATCAGATAACTTTGCCCGATCTGCGTGACGCACAAGACGACTGGCAGAATGTGCCACGGGTCAGGGGCGGACAGGTCTGTCAGCCAAGCGATGAAAGGCGCCTGCCGCAAATCAACCGAAAGCTGGAGGTACACATAGATCGCAACGAAAATGGGGAGCTGCAACAGCATGGGCAAGCAGCCCATGATCGGCAGGCTTTCCCTCATGAGCTGAAGCTGCTCGCGCTGTAGCTCCACCATGCGCGGGTCATCCATCTTGACCTTCTGCTCTTGAAGCCGCTTCAGCCGCTCGGCTAGCTCCTTGTGGCGCGGCGCATGCACCGCCGCCTTGCGAAATGAAACGGCCGTCTTCCACCGCAGCGGGAACAGCAGCATGTTGACGACAAACGTCAATAAAACGATGGCCCAGCCATAGTTTTGAGTCTGCGCGTAGAAAAACCGCAGCAGCCAGTCGAGCGCCGGAATGAGGGGGCGCACGAGAAAGGCCAGCCAGCCGTAGTCGTTCAGCTCGCGCAAATCCACGTCCAGGTTGCGCTCAGACTTGAGCAGCTTACTGACCGATGCCAGATAGGCGCGGTCTTTCGGGCCAATATAGATGATATTTTCCGCGCCGCTCGCGGTCGGAACGTCCAGAAACGCATACTCGCGCTTGACTTCGCGCCCCCGAAAGCGAGTTACGGCGTCCTGTCGGCTGAGTTGAACGACGCCCGGCGCGGCCGGAATGGCCGTGAAGGCGAAGTAATGATCGGTGAGCGCGCACCAGGCGGTGTTGGGCTTTGCCAGGTAGGTCGGCCTGGTCGCGCCCGGCGGCGTGGCCTCAATCGAGCTAAACGGGGTGAAGCTGGCGTTGCCGCCGACGACCGTCACCGCCTGTGGCGGCGTATGCGTATAGCCATCGTAGTCAGCAAAGACTTGGTCGCCGAAGTTTGGCCCGACGCGGAAGACGACCGGCAGCGGGGCGCCGTCTTTGGTCAAATCAGCGACGAAGTCGAAGTCATATCGCCCGCCGCGAATGACGTACCGCTTGACAGCCCGGTACCCGCGGTCATTCCAGGCGAAGGTCAGGCTGGCGGTCTCGCCATCCGCCACGTCCAGCGTGGCGCGGTCGGCGAGGTCAACTTGGCCGCTAACTTGATAGCGACTTTGGTTGAGCAGCGCAGTCAGCGGCGCATTGTCAGCCAGGATAAGCTCGAAGGCGGCGCCCAGCTCCATGGTCGGCGCGTCCGCGTCGCCGCGCCGGGCGGTCGTTGTCAGCACTTCCAGCTCCGACTTGCCATCGCTGGCGCGGAGCGTTCGCCCATTGGGCAGGGCTTTGAGCACGAAGCGCGTGAGCGCGCCGCCCCGATTGGAAAAGGTCGCGCGCCACAATGACGTTTCAACCGTGATGTCGCGCGGCGGGGCATCGGACGAGATTGTCTCCGCCAGGCTTTCGGACGCGACCTCGCCCGGCGCGGCGGCCGGCGACGGCGCGGCGGCGGGCGATGGGGTCTGGTCGCCTGGCGGCGGCGGCGCAAAAAAGTATTGCCAGACCAGCATCACGGCCAGCGACAGCGCAAAGGCGAGGGCAATGCGAGATTTCTCCATCAGGAAGACGCTGAGCTACCTTTTGCGCGCGACCGCTCGCGCGCAACGGCCCGAGTGGTCAAATCGGGAACCGGGTCGTAACCGCCAGTACAAAATGGGTGACACCGGGCGAGCCGTCGCAGCCCGAGCCAGCCGCCGCGCGCGACGCCGTGCCGGGCGATAGCCTCGGCCGTGTATCGAGAGCAGGTCGGCTGAAACCGACAAACTGGCGGCATGAGCGGTGCAATCAAAAGCTGATAAGCGCGGATGGCCAAAAGGGCCGCTTGCTTCAACATCGAGCGGTCAGTCAGCGGGCGACGACGCCGAGGCCGCCGCCAGCGCGGAAAATTTTCCCATCAGACGGGCGAACTCCTTTTCAAGCAGCGCATGCGGGGCTGCAATCATCTGGAATTTGACGTTCACGACCAGGTCCCAGCCAACCGGCAGCGAGAGGCGCTGGCGGCGAAACGCTTCGCGGATGCGCCGCCGGCAACGGTTTCGCTCCACTGCCGACTTGGATAGCTTGCGGCTGGTTGTCACGCCCAGGCGCGTCCGGCCAAGCCGATTGGGAGCGACAAAAATCGTGAACAGCGATGAATGCAACTGCTTGCCCTGACGGTAAACGCGCTGAAATTCGCGGGACGCAAGCAAGCGCTCTCGCTTTGTGAAGCGATAAGCGCCGCGAGCGGCGCCGGGGCGCTCAGCGCTGGTCAAGTCGGCGTCGCCCAGCTCCGGCACGGTCGTCGCGTCAGAACCCGTAGTGCTTCACCGTCAAGCGCTTCCGCCCCTTGGCTCGGCGGCGCTTAAGAACGTTGCGCCCGCTTTTGGTCTTCATGCGCTCGCGAAAGCCGTGCGTCTTGGCCCGCTTACGGTTATTAGGCTGATACGTGCGCTTCATCCCGATGACTTCCTTTCTGAAAAGATGCCGCTCCCGCCGCGCGCCGCTACGCTGTTCGGCCTTGAAAGGTCGGCCGTGAAAGTCGCTGAGCCTAGCCGCTTCAGTCGCCAAGCGTCAAGTTCATGGCGCTTGACAGCCAGCGGCGCACGGCGATCTTTCCTTCGCGGAGAGGGGCGTTCCTCAGCGGGCGGGCGGCGGATTTTCAACCGGCGGCGGCGGCGGCTCGGCAGGCGATGACTTCCACCAGAGCCGCGTCACATCGTTGAACATGACAAACGCCATCAAAAGCATCAGCATGGCAAAGCCGGCTTGGTTGAAGCGATTCTTGATATCATCCGTCAGCCGCCAGCCAACCCAGCCGGCCATGGCGTCAAGCGTCAGCAGGAAAATGTGGCCGCCATCGAGCACGGGAATAGGCAATAGGTTGAAGATTCCCAGGTTGAGGCTGAGCAGCCCCATGATGAAAAACAGCCCTTCAAGCCCGCCGAACTTGACGGCGTCGCCCGACGCCTTGGCGATGCCGATGGGGCCGGAAACGACATCGGCCACCTTCCGCTCGCCCCGAAAAATTTGCCGAAACGCCTCCCCGGTCAGCGCTAGAAAACGGATGTTCTCATTGAGCGCATGCTGCGCCGCGCCCAGGATGGACTTCCGCTCCTTGGTCAGGGGCAGCGGGGGCGGCGGCGCGGGCACGAACCCGATGCGAATCTCGCCCTCGATGCGCCGCGGCGTCAGCGAAAGGTCCAGCGTCCGCCCCTGACGCTCCACGGTTAGCGTCACCGGTCGATTTTCATAGGCCTGAAGCGATTGCTTGAACCAGTCGAAGTTGGGAATCGTCTGGCTGTCAAATTTCAGCAGCTTGTCCTGCGGCTGTAACCCGGCTTGCGCGGCCGGAGAGCCGGGCTGCACGGCGACGATGACCGGCTGCGCCGTTGGAATGTCGCTCGGCAGCAGCCCCGCATCGCCCACCGTGTTGCCCGCCTGTTGCCGCGCTTTCGGCACGACGGTCAGATCGAGCCGTTGCCCAGCGCGCTCAATCGTGACGGGCACGGGCTTGCCATCGTTGATCGCCGTGTAGTCGCGCACCTTGCTCCAGGTTGGCGACTCGATGCCGGCGAACTTGACGATGCGGTCGCCCGGCTGGATGCCGGCTTCCGCAGCCGCCGAGCCAAGCGGCACGGCGCCCACGATGGCTGGCTGGCTCAAGTAGGCCGGCGCTTTGAAGAAAAACAGCCCGATGACAAATGGGATGGCCAGCGCCAGCGCGATGTTCATGGCCGGCCCGGCGACCAGCACCAAAAACTGATGCCACTTGGAGCGCATGAGATAGGCGTCGGGACGCCGTTGCTGAACGGCTTCCTCCTCCGGATCCATGCCCGTGATTTTGACGTACCCGCCAAGCGGCAACAGCGACAGCCGATAGTCGGTCTCTTTCCACTTGAAGCCGAACAAGCGCTTCCCAAAGCCGACGGAAAAAATCTCGACCTTCATGCCCAGCCACTTGGCCGCGGCAAAGTGTCCAAACTCGTGAATAACCACTGTCGTTCCGAGAACGACGAAAAACGCCGCCAGCATCACGAGCGTCTCGCCCGTCAGAAAGCTCGCGCCAAACCCAAGCGCCGCAATCGCTGTGACCATAAAAAAAGCTGTGAACCTCCGTGTCGCATGCAGGACGCTTATCAATGTAACATAGCGGCTCGGTATTTCCCCAAACGCCCCGTCGCGTCGCTTGCCGAGCTTGCGCGTCGCTTGCTGACCTTGGCGGGCTTGCCGCCGCCAACGCTTTCCGCTAGAGCTTTCCGCCCGCGCTTTGGGCTCGCGCTTCGGGGCGGCAGTCGCGCCTCGCCCGCGGGCGAGCGCAACCTTTTCGGGCTGGCCGTCATCTCGGGCGATGGCGAGCGCCGCCTGAAGAAAATGCCGCCTGAAGAAAACCGTCCGGGGCTTTTGTTGTCGCTTGCCAAGCCAATGCTCGCTCGGCGGCTCTTGGCCGCGGCGACTGTGGCGAGCATTGGAGGCGCGGCCTGGGGTCTCGCGCAAGAAAAAAGCCCAACCGTTATCCAGAAAGTTCAGAAGCAGGGCGATCCGGTCGAGTTCTCGCTGCCGACGCCGGATGGCGCGCCGCTTGACGCGGAAAAGCTGCGCGGCAAGGCGGTTTTACTGTGCTTCGCGGCGCGCGACTTTCCGCTCATGCGACTGCTGCTGCGCCAGATGAGCGATATTGCCGACAGCCATCCGCGCGTGACGCTGTGCCTTGTGATCACCAATGGCATGCAGCCCCGCGACCGCGATTTCGTTAGCGACGCCGAGCTGAAGGCCTGGCGCGACCGACTCCACTTTCCGCATCTGCTGGCGCGCGATCCGCGCGGCGCCCTGCTCCTCCAGCGGCTCAATCTGTCGGTGCTGCCAAGCTTCATTCTCCTGCGCAAGGATGGCACGGTGGCGCTCGTCCGCGAGGGGATCGATCCGGCGACATCGCTGGCCGAGCAACTTCGCTCCGACCTGCTCCGCGTCGCGCAGGCGGATTGAACGCTACCGCTTGCGCCCCTCGCTTCCAGGCGCAACCGCGACTTGACGCGGCGGGATGCGCTCGCCAGATTCAATCCGCCCGCCACGGTCACTTTCCCGTCCCCTGGTAAGCTCGATGACTGAGTCGCCCCGGATGTCGCCCTCCAGCGCGCTGCGGTCGCCAGAGCCGCGACCAAAGGCGTCGAGCGCGCTGCGCTTTTGCTGGTCAGCGATCAGGCAGCTCGACTGGCGCGCCCGCGCCCGCCTGCTCCGCATCCTGTGGCTGGTCCTGTGGCTAGCCCTGCCATACGCCCTGCGATCGCTTGACACGGCGCGCGGCGCGCGGCGGCTTCGCTGGCTAAGACGCCGTCTCTGGGCGAGCGCGGAGACGGCGGACGCCTTTCATGCCATCCAGGCGGAGCGGTTACGCGCCGCCTTTGTCAAGCTCGGCCCGACGTTCATCAAGGTTGGGCAAATGCTCTCCACGCGAACGGATTTGCTGCCGCTGCCCTATGTGCAGGCCCTCGCCGCCCTGCAGGACGCCGTGCCGCCCTTTCCGACCGAAGCGGCTTGGCAGCGCATCGCCGAAGAGTTGCGGCAGCCCCCGCAGGCGCTCTTTCGTCGCCTAGAGCCGCGCCCGCTGGCGGCGGCCAGCCTTGGGCAGGTTCACCGCGCCCAACTGCCCGACGGAACCGAAGTCGTTGTCAAAATTCAGCGCCCCAACCTGGCGGAGCTCATCCGGCTCGACTTTCAAATCCTGCGCGTTGTCGCAGCCTGCCTCGAGCGCCGCCCAAGCTGGCTGGCCGGCGTCAAGGGCGCGGACTGGAGCGGCATCGTCGCCGAGTTCGAGGCGATGCTCGGCGAGGAAATGGATTATGAGCGCGAGATGGAAAACGCCGCTCAGTTTCGGCGCAACTTCGCCGGCTGGCAGCAGGAAATTTACCTCCCCCGCATCTACCCGGAGCTATCCAGCCGTCATGTCATCACCATGGAATACATTGCCGGGGTCAAGCCAACCGACGCCGAACGGCTGCGCGCCGCCGGCTTCGACCCCATGGAAAAGATGACTCTGCTGGTGCGCGCCTACCTCAAGCAACTCCTGGAAGACGGGTTTTTCCATGCCGACCCGCATCCAGGCAACCTGCGCATCATGGCCGACGGCCGGCTGGCGTTTTTTGACTTCGGCATGGTCGGGCGCATCACGGAGGAAATGCGCTTGGGACTGCTCGACGCCTTCTTTCACATCACGGACCGCGACTTGATGGGGCTGGTCGGCGACGCCATTGCGCTTGGCTTTCTACAGCCGGGCTACGACCCGGCGGCTTTTCGGAAAGCGGCGGAAGACATTCTCGCGCAATACAAGGGAAAAAAGCTCTCGCAGCTCACCTTCTCGGAACTCAACGCGACGGTTTCCAATATGCTCTACGAGCATCCATTTCGCATTCCGGGAAGCTTCACGTTCGTCGTCCGCGCGCTCATGACGCTGGAAGGCATGGGGCAGAGCCTCAGCCCCTGCTTCCGCCTCTTTGAAGTCGCCCGTCCCCATGCCAAGGAATTCCTGCTCAAGCGCGCGACCGCCCATGTGCGCGATCAAGTCATTGGCAAGCTGCTGCGCGGCGAGGAAGTCAAGGTCGAGTGGGAAAAGCTTTGGAACGTAGCGCGACTGGCCTACCGAACGTACTTCAAGCGCCAACCGACCGCTCTGCCAGACCTCTCCGGCAGGGCATCCGACCCGGTTGCGCCCGAGCTGACCGGCCAGTGACCGGCCCCGCCGCTCTTGCGTGGGGCCGCTTCCTGCACGGTCGCCTTGACATCGGCCGCCTCGGAACGGCCGGGTCTCGCGCGCCCGCGACGCGCTTTCGCCACTGCGGGCGACGACGACCGGCGCGGCGAGCGTCCGTTCCGGCACAGCCAATGGACGACGGTTCTGAATAAAGCTTAGGCTGGCCTACTGGTCACTTGTTTGTATGTACTTGTTCGTGTGTAAAGGAATCTTGCGTAATGTCTGCTCAGCCTAGCCCGCAATTCGTCAATCGGCTCATCAGCGAAAATAGCCCGTACCTCTTGCAGCATGCGCACAATCCCGTGGATTGGTATCCATGGGGCGCGGAGGCGCTGGCGCGCGCCAAGGCCGAGGACAAGCCGATCCTGCTCAGCGTCGGCTATTCCGCCTGCCACTGGTGTCACGTCATGGAACGCGAGTGCTTTGAAAATCCAGAGATCGCGGCGCTGATGAATGAGCTTTTCGTCAACGTCAAGGTGGATCGCGAGGAGCGCCCTGATCTGGACACGATTTACATGAACGCCGTGCAGCTAATGACCGGGCGCGGCGGCTGGCCGCTAACGATGTTTCTGACTCCGGATGGCGAGCCGTTCTACGGCGGCACCTACTTTCCGCCGGAAGACCGCGGGCGCATGCCGGGCTTTCCGCGCATTCTTCGCTCGGTGGCGGACGCCTATCGCCAGCGCCGGGC
Source organism: uncultured Chloracidobacterium sp. (assembly GCA_937966115.1). Lineage (GTDB taxonomy): Bacteria > Acidobacteriota > Blastocatellia > Chloracidobacteriales > Chloracidobacteriaceae > Chloracidobacterium. Next base: position 7,604 of record CALCKX010000040.1, read on the forward strand.
GGAGCTGCAGCAAGGCATTGCGGAAATAACGGCTGAGCTGCGCCGCTTGGAGAAGCCGCCCGGGGGCGCGGACGAGCTGTCGGCGCGGATTCTGGATGACGCCTACCGCCGCTTGTCCACGCGGTTCGACCACGTCCACGGCGGCTTTGGCGGCGCGCCGAAGTTTCCCAACTCGATGGCCCTGTCGTTCTTGCTGCGCTACTGGCGGGCGACCGGGGAGTTGCATGCGCTCGAGATGGCGGAGCTTTCACTGGACAAAATGGCGAGCGGTGGGATGTATGACCACCTGGGCGGCGGCTTTCACCGCTACTCAACCGATGACCACTGGCTAGTGCCGCACTTCGAGAAGATGCTTTATGACAACGCCCTGCTGGCCCGCGTTTACCTCGAAGCCTGGCAAGCGACAGGCAAGCCGCGCTACCGGCAGGTGGTTGAGGAAACGCTCGACTACGTCATCCGCGAGATGACCGCGCCGGACGGCGGCTTCTACGCCACGCAGGATGCCGACAGCGAAGGCGAGGAAGGCAAGTTTTTCGTCTGGACGCCGGCTGAAATCCACGCCCTGCTCGACGAGCCGCTCGGCAGAGCCGAGGCGGAGATGGTTTGCCGTTATTTCGATGTCACGGACGAAGGCAACTTCGAGGACACCGGCAAATCCGTCCTGAGCGCGCCGCTCCCAGCGGAAACCATCGCCCGCCTCAAGGATGTCGCGCCGGAGCGCTTCGAGGAGATTCTGGCGCGCGCCAAGCGCCTTCTTTTCGAAGCGCGCGAGCGCCGCGTCAAGCCCGGCCGCGACGACAAGCGATTGGCTGCCTGGAACGGCCTCATGCTTTACGCCTTCGCGCGCGCTGCCGCCGTCTTGGGGCGCGATGACTACCGCGCCGTCGCCGAACGCAACGCCGACTTCGTGCTTGGCGCGATGCGCCGCGACGGAATCCTCTATCGCTCGCGCAAAGACGGGCAGAACAAGTTTCCTGGCTATCAGGAAGACTATGCCTGCTATGCCGAGGGGCTGTTGGCGCTCTATGAAGCGACGGGCCACATTCCGCATTTCATCGCGGCCCGCGAGCTGACCGACGCGATGCTGGCGCAGTTTGACGATCCGCAGGGCGGCGCCTTCTTTTTCACCGGCGACCGGCACGAGCGACTCATCACGCGGGTCAAGGAGGTCTTCGACAACGCCACGCCATCGGGCAACTCGGTTGCGGTTGACACGCTGCTGCGCCTGGCGCTGCTGACCGGCGAATCGCGCTACCGCGCGCGCGCCGAAAGCATCTTGCAATCCCTAGCCGGGGCGCTGGCCAAAATGCCCTCGGGATTTGGACAACTGCTGTGCGCGCTTGACTTCTACCTTGCCAACGTCAAGGAGGTGGTCATCGTCGGGCCGCCGGCCGCGCCCGAGACGCAAGCCCTGCGCCGGGTGGTCGAAGAAACCTTCCGCCCCCATCGCGTGGTGGCGCTCGTCGATCCGAGCGACGCCAATCGCGCCCGGGAGGTCGCCTTGGCTGCCGGGCGCGGGATGCTGGATGGCAAGCCCGTAGCCTATGTTTGCCAAAGCTTCGCCTGTCAGGCGCCGGCCACCTCGCCCGACGCGCTCCGCGCCCAACTGGCGTAATCCAGCCCGCGGGGAAGGAGGCGCCGAGCGGATGGAACGGATTCTCGAGCCAGAGGCAATGGATACGGCGGAGGAAGCCCAGGACTACGACGCTATGGACTTCACGGCAGTCAACCTGGCGTTCGCCGAAGCGGTCGCGGCGCTCGGCGTCCGGTCAGGGCGGATGCTGGATGTCGGCACGGGAACGGCGCGCATTCCCCTGCTCATTGCCGAGCGGCTGCCGGACGTGGCGCTGGTCGCCGTGGACTTGTCGGCTGAAATGCTCAAGCTGGCGGCGCGCAACGTCGCGGCAGCCGGACTCGTCGCGCGCATCGCGCTGCGCCTGACGGACGCCAAGCGACTGCCCTTCGCGGCGGCATCTTTCGACGCCGTGATTTCCAACAGCATCGTGCACCACATTCCCGATCCGGTCATCGCCCTCCGGGAGATGGCGCGCGTGGCCAAGCCCGGCGCGGCGCTATTTATCCGCGACTTGCTCCGCCCGGAGACGCCGGAAGCCGCTGACGCGCTCGTGACTCGCTATGCCGCCAACGAGTCGCCGCGCCAACAAAAGCTTTTCCGCGACTCGCTCGGCGCGGCGCTGACGCTGGAGGAAATCGCCGCCGCCGCGCAGGAGGCCGGATTGACGGACGTCGTCATCGCGCAGACGAGCGACCGACACTGGACGCTCGCGCGGGAATGCCGGCGATAAGCTCAAGCGCGGTCGGCGCTTGGGCGCCAGGCCCCGAGCCGGGCAGCCTGTCGGCGGATCGGGGCGCGACGCGATAGCGGACGCTTCGCTTCGCGTGAGAAAAGGCATAGACTTCCTCCCGCCCGAGCCGCTTCGATGGGCCGCGCCCCCATCCTGCCGTTTGACGATTCGCGTTCATGACCTATTTGCAGTTTCACCTTTACTTTAGCCTTCCGCTGCTTTTAGCCACGGCGTGGCTGGCGCGCGGCAAGTTTTCGCGCGTTCACGCCCGCTGGCTCGGTCTGGTTTGTCTGATTGTCTTTGTCTTCACCACGCCTTGGGACAACCACGCGGTCAAGCTGGGGATTTGGGACTTCCCGGAAGACAAGATTCTGTTCCGCATCTGGCGGCTTCCCATTGAGGAATACGGCTTCTTCTTCCTGCAAACCGTCAGCGTCGGGCTGCTGACCGTCGCCCTGCTGCGGCCGCGCCGGACGCCGAACCCGGAGGAAACGCGGGCATGAAAACCAACTACCTCTTTCACCTGCTGAGCTGGATGCTGCCCGTCGTCATCCTCCAGTGGGCGATTGGCTGGCGCATCCTGGCGCGCAACGCGCGCGCTGTTTTCCTGCCGGTCCTCGTCATTGGCGCTTACTTCATCATCGCCGACTCGCTCGCCATTGCCGAAGGCATCTGGCTATTCGACGCCAATCAGATTCTTGGCATCCGCTTTGGCCTCGTGCCGCTCGAGGAAGTCATCTTCTTTTTTCTGACGAGCCTGCTGGTCTCGCAGAGCTTGGTCTTGTTTTTACCGGAAGAGTTGCGCGCATGACGATTCGCCGTTACCTCGTCTATGGCGCCGGGGCGGTCGGCAGCGTGACGGGCGGGCTCCTGCGCCGCGCCGGACGCCGGGTTTGCTTGGTGGCGCGTCCGGCGCATGCGGCCGCCATCGCCGCTGGCGGGCTGCGCCTTGAAACTTCAACCGAAAAGCTGACGCTCGATCTTCCGGCCGTCGCCAGCCTGTCTGAAATCGAGCCGGAGGAAGGCGACGCCATCCTGCTCAGCGTCAAGGCGACGCGGACGGTCGCGGCGGCGGCGGACATCGCCCGTCATTTTCCGGCGACGACGCCTGTGTTCTGCCTGCAAAACGGCGTCGCCAATGAGGCCGCCGTCGCGGAGCGCTTCGCCAATGTGTATCCGGCCCTCGTCCTGTTCAACGCCGTCCTGCCTGAGCCAGGCCGCGTCGTCCTGACCATCCTGGACTTCCTCGCCATCGGGCGCTTCCCCAACGGAACGGACGCGCTGACGGCGCAGGCGGCAGCCGACTTCACGGCAGCCGGCTTGCCGACGCGCGAGCACCCGGACGCCATGGCCGTCAAGTGGGGCAAGCTCATCGGCAACCTCAACAACGCGCTCCTCGCGGTGACGGATTGCTACTGGCAAAAAGCCTTTGCCGACCCGGACCTGCTCGCCCTGATGCGCGAGGTCATGCACGAGGGGCTGCGCGTTCTGGCCGCGGCCGGCATCTCTCCGGCGGATGTGACGGGCCGCTTCGATATTCGCGCGCAAGTCGAGGCTTTCGCGGCGCGGCGGGTCGAGTTCGCGGAAGCGCCCCCGGAGCAGCGCGGCTATCCGTCCATGTGGCAGGACCTGCGCTTCCGTCGCCCGGAAACGGAAGTTGACTATCTCAACGGCGAGATTGTCCGCCTGGGCGAGCGGCACGGCGTCCCAACGCCCATCAATTGGGCGCTCGTCGCGGCCGTCAGGGAATCCCTGCGCACCGGTCAGGGCGTCGGGCAATTCCCGCTCGCAAGGCTTCGCGAGCGCATCGCCCAACAGCGCGAGCGCGCACAGGCCGGCCCGTCAGCCTAGCGCCGCCCCTTGATGTATGGCGCGCCCAAGGCCCGCGGCGGCGCGGACTTGCCGATGAAACCGGCGAGGACGATCATTGTAAAAATATACGGGATGATCTGAATGAACTGCGTCGGGATAGAGGCGGTTCCCTGAAGGCGAATCTGCACGGCGTCCATGAAGCCAAAGAGCAGGCAAGCCAGCAGCGCGCGGAGGGGCAGCCAGTTCCCGAAGATGAGCGCCGCCAGGGCGATATAGCCGCGCCCGGCGGTCATATTCCGCGTGTAGAGCGAATTTTGCCCAATGGCGAGATAGACGCCGCCCAGTCCGGCGAGCAATCCCGAGATCAGCACCGCCTGCCAGCGCATCCAGGCGACGCTCACGCCAGCCGTCGCCGCCGCTTCCGGCATCTCGCCGACCGCTCGCAATCGCAACCCAAAGGGCGTCTTGAAGAGGATGAACAGGGTCGCCGGCGCGGCGACCAGCGCCAAAATGACCGGCAGCGTCGGCAGCGTCTGCGCTTTCGCCAGCGATGGCGTCGAGCCTGTGGACTCAAATAGCGCCCCGGAAACCAACGGCGGAATGCCCAGCATCAGAATGTTGATGGCCGTTCCGGTCACGACCTGATCGGCCCGGCAAGTGATACAGCAAAAAGCATGGAGGGCCGCGACGCACAGCCCCGCGGCGAGGCCCGAAAACAACCCCAGCCACGGGCTCCCGGTCAGCGCCGTCATCGTCGCCGACGTGAAAGCTCCGGCCAGCATGATGCCTTCCAGCGCCATGTTGATCACGCCGCTGCGCTCTGAATAAAGACCTCCCAGCGCGGCAAGGATGAGCGGCGTGGAAAGCCGAAGCGTCGAGCCGAAGAGCGAGACAATGAGGAGCGTGGCGTCCGACACGAAAAACCTTGCTTCCTTCTGCTAAAAAAGACGCAATGTGACAAAAAGCGACAGCTTTCGATTGAAAAGAATTGTCAGTCAGCGCTCCCAAGGCCGCGCAGGGAGCCGCTTCCGCCCTGCCTTCCAATCTGGCATGAAAGTTGCCCTTGTCACTGGGTGAAAACAGCCGTACCCAAGGCTCCTAGGGAGTGTCCGTGCGGGGTCTGCCTTCAACCTTGGGTATGGCTGCCGCTTCTATTTTTCCGTCCAGTCGTCGCCCTTGGCAAGCCTGCCAGCGCCTCATTTGCCTCCAGCGTCCCAGCTCAAGTCAAGGACGAGGGTCGTCGGGCTGGTCACCGCGATGTTCAGGGTGAAAGCGAAGTCATTTTCCGACTTGGGCTGTTCGACGACTTGGAAAATGACGCCCTTGACTGGCTTGACTTTGACCGCGACGGGCTGCCGAGGCAGGGGCGACGACGCGCTTGATTCAATCTGCGCGCCGGTCGGATCGAAAACCTCAAAGTAAGGGCCCTGCCAGTAAACCCGATACGCGCCTGGCTCAAGGGCTTTTCTCCATTGCAGACCACCCTTGGTCGGGAGCGCCCATTCGGCGACGACCGCGACCTCTTCCAAGCGGGGATTCTTCGGCGTCACGATCAGCTCGGCGGTATAGTCATTGGCTGACGTCGGCATCGCCGCGATGCGGACGGTGACATTGGATGATGACTTGCCAAGGCGAAAGAGGACATCCCGCGCTGGGAGCCGCCCGTCGAGCCTGATTTCCGGCTCAATCGGGCTCTCGCTGTCAAGGAGCGCGCTTTCCACGCGATCCCGCTGCAAGCGAATGCGGAAAGGGCTGGCCGTTTTGAGCTTGTAGGCAAGGACGCCGCGCAGCGGCAGCGCCGGCTCCAACCGAGCCGACAGCTCTTTCAGTCGCGCTGTCACGGCTGAATCGCCCGGCGCAAAGGCGTTGAATCGCTCATAGCCAGCGTAGGCCGCTCGGAAATCGCGCTGGCGATAGGCTTCGTCAGCGGCTACCCGCGCTAGGTAAGCTTCCGTCTTGACCTTGCCGGCCACGGCTTCGGCGTTGTCGGCAGCAAGGCTCAGCGCCGCTTCATACTCGCTCCGGGCCTCGTTGTAGCGCCCCGCCTGGAAAGCTTCCTCGGCGCGGCGCGTCCGAATGACGGACTCAGCGCGCTGCAATCCCTTTCGAGCGTCATCGTTGCTTGGCGCAACCGCCAGAATTCGCCGGTAGGTTTCCTGCGCTTGCGCCGGATCGGATTGCCCGCTGGCCAGCCCCAGCAAGGCGGAGACGAGCGCCTCATCCGTTTCCGGGCTGGGGGCAAGCTCGCGCGAGCGATCCAGATAAGCGATGGCGGAAGCCCAATCCTGGGCCAGCATGGCGGCTGAGCCAAGCATTTTGAGGACGCGCCCGGCATGCTTTTTGGCGAGCGGATTGACCGGCTCGACAGCCAGCGCCTTGTCATACTCGCCCAGCGCTTCGCTAAAATTGCCTTGTTGCTCGGATTGCGCCCCGGCCGCCAGATGGGTCGCCACTTCGCGTCGCCGTTGCAAAGCCTCCGCCAGCTCCGTTTTGGCGCGCGCCGCCTTACCGCCCTGCTCGAAGAACATCTTGGCGGAGACGAAATCTTCCTTGCCAAAGAGTTCATTCCCTTCCTCGAGATAGAACTCGGCCGAGCGCCCGAGCGGCATCGATACGCCGCTGGGCGTTTTCACGATTTTCGGACGGGGCGGCGGCGCTGCCCGCTTGCCGGAAGCGGGCGCGCCCGCCGGCGGGGCGGGGGGCGCGGCGGGCGGGGGCGCCGGGGCGTCCGAGCGCCCGATTTGCGCCAGGGCGACATCCTGCGCCGCGAAGCTCGCCGCGAAAGCGGCGCAGAGCGCAGCCGCCCAGGACAGGCGGGCGCCCCGGCTAGCGCTTTCCTCGCCGGCGCGGCGCTTAGGATCGAGCAGGGGCATTGGCCAGGCGCGGTGTGTCATACAACAAGCTTGAGGCGTTGCAAGCGCTCACTGCGACGGATGATCTTTCGCGCACCGAAAGCCAAGCTCGCGGGCGCTGAGGTTGGAGGGCACCCAGTTGCGATAGGTCACGGAACACTTTTTGGTTTCCTCGGTAAATGCTCCGCCGCGAATGATTTGCAGCTTGACGCCCGGCTCCAGGGGCTTATCCCAGCTAGGCGCCTTCTCCGTGCTGCCGGGGTACAGAACGGCTTCGGACGCCGTCCATTCCCAGACGTTTCCAGTCATGTCCAGAACGCCGAAAGGGCTGGCGCCGGATGGATAGGTTCCAACCCGGACCGGCGCGCCAAGACCGCTCGCCTTCACATTGGCGCGGCTCGGATCGAAGTTGTTCCCCCAGGGAAAGACGGTCGGCAAGCGCCCGTGCGCAGCCGCTTCCCATTCTTGCTCAGTGGGCAGCCGCTTCCCTGCCCACTTGGCGTAAGCTTCAGCGTCGGCGAGAGTTACGCCGGTGACAGGAAATAACTCCCTGCCCGGCTCGAACCGCCCGCCGGTCCAGGCGGTCGGCGCCGGATGGCCAGTCGCCTCGATGAACTTCTGGTAGTCAGCATTCGTGACTTCCGTCTTATCAATGTAAAACGGCCGCAGGGTCACGGTGTGCTGAGGCTTTTCGTACGGATCAAAGAAATCGCCGCTGTCGCGCCCAATCGCATATTCGCCGCCTGGAATCGCGATCATGTTCTCAGGGATGGCTGGCGGCGGCGCGCTAGTCGGCGCCGGCTCGGCGGCAACTGGCGTATCGGAAGCCGTTGGCGCCGGGGGCGATGCATACTGAAAGTAAACGATGACGGCAACCGCCCCAATCGCCAGCGCAATCGCCGCGATGGAAAGCCCGATGACCAATCCGAGCGGAAGCTTCGAGCGGCGCGGCGCGACAGTCGGCGCGGACTGAACGAACAAGTCGGACGGCGGCTTGGGCGGCGGGGCGGAAAACTCGGCTGCCTGGGCGCGCCCCATTGGGCGCGGCGCGCCAAGCGGCGGCTCAATCGGACGAAACGGCGTGGCCGCGACTTCTGGCGGCAGAGGCGGGCTGCCGCCCGAGGCCAGCGCGGCTGATGGCGGCGGGGGCGGGGGCGGGGCGATGGCATTCGGCAGCGACTCCGGCAGCGGCGCGAGGAGGGTCGGCGGAAGCTGCGGGCCGGCGCCAGATTGAAAAAGGTCCGGCATCGCTTCCGACTCGACCGCCCTGGGCGGCGGCGCGTCAAGGCGCAAGTCAGGCGATGAAACTTCGCCGAGGATGAAGCCATCGCTCGACCCGGCGTGTCCGTTGTCCGCCGGGGACGGCGACAGCTCAATGGACGGCAGCGAGACATTCGTCCGCCCTGGATCGTCCGGCCCAACCGAGCGCATGATGAACGTCTGCTCAATGGGCGACGCGCCGCTCAGCGATGACCCAGCCGCGTCGCCCCCCCCAAAGGCGTGCCCGCAAGACTTGCAAAAGCGAGCGTTGGGACGATTTTCAGTGCCGCACTTAGGGCAGAACATGACGATTTACCCACGCTGTCCAGGTCAGGCCGCTGAGGCAGGCTCTGGAGACCTTGTTTCCAAGCCACCGGCCGGGCAAGCTGCCGCGCGCCAAGGAACATCGCCGGGACGGCAAGCCACACTCATACTAACACCTCAAAAAAGTCTCCGGCAAGAAAGCTCGCATCTGCCAGCGCGCTCCGCGCGGGGGAGCGCCTGCCGCTCGCCGCCCTGGGAACGCTCACTCGGCGCGCCCGCTGAGGATGATATTGTCGGTGAGCCGCGCGCGGCCGACCTGCGCCGCGACCGCGAGGAGCGCCTCCGCGTCGTCGGCGATGGCGGCCAGCGGCGCCAGGCGCTCCAGGTCCACCAGCGCGACGTACTCCGGGCGCACCAGCGGCTCCGTCGCCAGCGTTTCCCGCACTGCGTCAATCAGCGCCGCCGCATTGCGCTCGCCCTCTCGCTCGACCAACTCCTGCGCCCGGCGAAGGCCGCGATAAAGCGCCAGCGCGGCGCGGCGCTCCGCCGGGTTCAGCAGCGCGTTGCGCGAAGAGATCACCAAGCCGTCGGGGCCGCGCACCGTCGGGCAGATCACTACCTCAGTGTCCATGGACAAATCCCGAACCATGCGCCGAATGATGATCGACTGCTGGGCATCCTTTTGCCCAACCAGCGTGAAGTGGGGCTGAACGATGTTGATGAGCTTGTTGATGATGGTCGTCACGCCGCGAAAGTAGTTTGGCTGATTGGCGCCGCACAGGCGACAGTCGAGGACGTCGGTCGTGACAAAGGTCAGAAAATCCTCCGGGTAAATCTCGTCCACGTTGGGGGCGAACAACACGTCCACGCCCTTGTTGGCGACCAGCTCGGCGTCGCGCGCCAAGTCGCGGGTCGGCACCTCGAACTCGTCGCCGACTTGGAAATGGATGGGATTGAAGAAAATCGAGACAACCACCACATCGGCCAGAATCTGGGCGCGTCGAATGAGGCTGGCATGCCCCTCGTGCAGGGCGCTCATGGTCGGGATCAGCGCCAGCTTCTTGCCATCCCGCTTGAGGCGCGGGGCTAGCAGGCGCATGCGCGGAATGCGCGTGACGATCTCCATGGCGCGCTCGACGCTGGCCGGGGCGACCGCCGCCCCGGCCAGGGAAGTTTACATCTGGTGACTTTCAGGCTGAAGCACCAACTCATTCAGGACGCCGTTGCCAGTCTGCGCGGCGGCAAACAAAATGGCTCCGGCGGCCTCCTCCACCGACAGCATTTTATCACGCTGGACCCGCATAGCGATGTTATCCCAAAAGGGCGAATCCACGCCGCCGAAATGCAGGAGCGTGAAGCGAAGACCGCTCCGCTTCAAGTCAAGCGCCATGGCCCGGGTCATCCCGGTCACGGCAAACTTCGAGGCGCAGTAGCCGGCGGCCTGCATCATGGCGGCGCGCCCCAGAATCCCTGGAATATTGATGACGATGCCGCCGCCGGTTTTGGCCATTTCCGCCGCCGCGACCTGGGTGACAGTGAAGACGCCGCGCACGTTGACCGCTAGCATCCGGTCAAGATCATCTTCCGTCAAATCATTGAATGGCTTGAGAATGCCTATGCCGGCCGCGTTGACGACGATGTCAATGCGGCCCAGCTCGGCCACCGTCGCGGCCACGAATGAAACCACCTGCTCGCGCCGAGTCGTATCCGTCGGCAGCGCCACGACCCGGCGCCCCAGCGCCCGAGCCTCGGCGGCGACGGCTTCCAGCTCAGACGCTGTCCGGGCAGCCAGGGCCACGTCGGCGCCATGGCGCGCGAAGCTGAGCGCGGCGGCGCGTCCGATGCCGCGCCCGCCTCCCGTGATGAGAGCGACTTTTCCAGTAAAATCCATGCACGAAACTCCTGATAGCGAAAACCGAAGGCTTGGCAAGGCGGCGCTTGGCGAGCGAGAAAGTCACAGTACTATTGCCTCATGACCGGAAACAACCCCGCTTTCAAGAACGATTCGCGAGTTTTCCGCGCCAAGCGCGGATGGCGGCGGCTCTTGACGCCGCGCCGCGTTTTTCTGGCGGCGCTGTCCCTGCTGCCGGTCGTCGCGGCTCTCGCTTATTACTATGTCGTTTTCTCAAGGATGATCGACAACAAGCTCCGGGGCGAGTCGTTCGTTCGGGCGAGCGGCATCTATGCCGCTCCGGCGCGCGTCATCAAGGGCGGGCCGTTTGGCAAGCCGCAAATTCTGGATTACCTGGCGCGGGCCGGGTACACGGCGCAGCCGCAAGCGGGCGATACGACGCGCGGGCGCTACGCGCTGGAGGGCAACCGCCTCGATATTTTCCCGAGCGCCGACGCCCAGCAGGGCTTTCCCAAGGCGCGCATCCGCTTCAATGGCAACGCGCCGGTCAGCATTCAAGACCTTTCCAGCCGGCAGGAGCTTACGGAGTGCCTGCTCGAGCCGCCGCTGCTGACCTCGCTCAACAAAGACCGCGAGAAACGCAAGATTGTCGAATTCGACGACTTGCCAAAATCGCTCGTCAACGCCATCGTCGCCGTCGAGGACCGCCGCTTCTTCGACCACCGGGGGGTCGACATCCGCGGGCTGTCGCGCGCCATTTACCGCAACTTTTTTGAGCGCGACGGCGGATTGCAGGGCGGCTCGACCATTACCCAGCAGCTCGTCAAAAACTTTTTCCTGACGCCGGAGCGAACGCTCAGCCGCAAGCTCAAGGAAGCTTATATCGCCATCATTTTGGAGACGCGCCTGACCAAGCAGCAAATCTTCCAGATGTACTGCAACGAGATTTATTTTGGGCAGGATGGCAGCTACTCCATCAATGGCGTCGGCGAGGCGGCGCGCTTCTACTTCAACAAGGACATTGGCAGCCTGACGGTGCCGGAGGCGGCTTTTCTGGCCGGCGTGCTGCGCGGACCCGGCTACTATTCGCCATTCAAGCACGCCGACCGCGCGCTCGAGCGCCGCAACAAGGTTTTAGGGGATATGCTTGAAGTCGGGTTCCTCACCCAGGCTGAACATGACAAGGCTAGAGCCGCGCCGCTAGGCGTCGCGCCGCGCCGCGCCAGCAGCAACGCCGACGCGCCCTACTACCTCGACTATCTCCAATCGCTCTTGGCTGAGCGCAAGCTCGACAACGTTCTGTCCGACCCGGCCGCTCGCATCTACACCACGCTCGATCTCAACTTGCAGCAAGCGGCGGTGGCGGCCGTTCAGCAGGGCGTCGCCAATCTCGTCAAGAAGCCCGCGCCCGGGCTCGATGCCGCGCTGGTGGCGCTTGACGCCCGCACGGGCGACATCCTGGCCATGGTCGGCGGGCGCGACTACTCGCAGTCGCAGCTCAACCGGGCGACGGATGCCCGGCGGCAACCCGGCTCGGTCTTCAAGCCGTTTGTTTACGCGGCGGCCATCGAGGAAGAGGTGATTACGCCATCGTCGCTCTTCAAGGATGAAAAGCGAGTCTTCATCTATGGAAACGGGCAGACGTATAGCCCCGACAACTTCGGGCAGACCTACAGCAACCGGCAGGTTACGGCGCGAACGGCGCTAACCAAATCGCTCAATGTCGTCACGGTGAGCGTCGCCGAAGCCGTTGGCTACGACCGCGTCGCCCGCGCGGCGGAACGCTTCGGGCTGCCGCGCCCGGAAGCTTACCCAAGCTTGGCGCTGGGGACGAAAGAGGCCACGCCGCTGGAGGTCGCCCGCGCCTACACGGCTTTTCCGAATCGCGGCGCGCGCGCCGAGCCGCGCGCGCTGACGCTCATTGCCGACGGCAAGGGCAACATCGTCGAAACCATCGCGCCGCGGACGACGCCCGTGGTGTCGCCGGCCGTGGCGGCGGTGATGACCCACCTGCTGCGCGGACCCGTTGAGCGCGGCACGGCCGCCAAGGCCAAGGGCCTGGCCAAGGCTCTAGCTGGCAAAACCGGCACGAGCCGCGACGGTTGGTTCGCCGGCTTCACGCCCCGCCTGGTCTGCGTGGTCTATGTCGGCTACGACGACAATCGCCAGCTTGGCATCACCGGCGGCAGCTCGGCGCTGCCGATTTTCATGAGCTTCATGCGGGCGGCGCTCAAGTTTCGACCCGACCTGGCCGGCGATGCCTTCCCCGATGCCGACGGCGTGGAAAAGGTCACGGTGGATTTGCAAACCGGGCTCCTCCCCTCGCCCGCTTGTCAGGGCGAAACGATAGAAGAGTGGTTCCTTGCCGGAACGGCGCCGCAAAAAGACTGTACCCAGGCGAGCCTAGACGCGATAGACAGCCCCGGTCTGGTGGTCGAGCCAAATATTCCGCCGCCGCTCCCGAAACCGCCGCCGGCGCCACCCGACCTGTCCCTGCCGCCGGAAGCCCGACCGCCGGCTGGCCGGCCCCGCGACTAGCGCGCCGTCCGGCGAGCTGGCTTGGGACGGCCGCGGTCGCCCCGCTTGCTGGCTGACTGGACTGGGAGGGCGCCGCCCGCGGCGACCTCAAAATCGGCAGCCTGAGCAACGCGCCGCCGCGAAAAGCGGGCTAGCGCTGAATGAGCCACACGGCGACCAAGAGCAGCAGCGCCCCGAGCAGCCGCGACCAAGTCAAAGCCTGTTGCGGCAGCCCCAGCCAGCCATAGTGGTCCAGGATCAAGGCGCCAATCAGTTGGCCGGTGATAATCGCCGCCGAGTAGCCAGCCGCGCCGATGCGCGGTACGGCGAGAATCGCCATCGTGACGAAAACCGCGCCCAACGCGCCGCCAACCCAGGCCCACCAAGGCGCGCGCGCGGCCGCCCGGAGCTGCCCCGCCTGCCCAGCCCACGCCATCGCCGAGGCCAGCGCGACAAGCAACGTCGTGCCGACGCAGAAGCTGATCAGCGCGCTATAGATCGGATTGATCACGAATGCGCGCAGCTTGGCATTCACCGCGGCCTGCACCGGCAGCATCATGCCGGTGAGCAAAACGACCGTCACCCACCCAAATTTCATGACGCCTCACCTCAGCCGAGACTCACGAAGCCGTCCGCGCCCGGATGCGCCCGATGAGCTGCTTGCTTGTCGTGACCAGCAGCAAGATGACCGCTCCGGCTAGCGCGCCGAACACGCCGTCGCTCACGGGGCTGACCAGCCAGGCCAGCGCCCGTCCAATCGCCGGAATGGTCTTGGCGATGTCTTCCGCCTGCTCTACCCAGTGGTAAACCGGTGGCAAGCCGTGAACCAAAATCCCGCCCCCCACCAAAAACATCGCGGCAGTGCCGACCACCGAGAGAAACTTCATCAAATAGGGCGCTAGTCCCACCATCCCGCGCCCTAAAGCGCCCACAGCCCCCGCGTATCGGCGGCTCAAATACAGCCCGACGTCGTCGAGCTTCACAATCCCGGCCACCAGCCCATAGACGCCAACCGTCATGATCACGGCGACTGCCATCAGCACGCCCACTTGCACGGGAAGAGGCTTGGCGGAAACCGCGCCAAGCGCGATCACGATGATCTCAGCCGATAGAATGAAGTCCGTTCGGATGGCGCCGGCTATTTTTTCGCGCTCGCCTCCCGAGGGCGACCCAGCGCCGGCAGAGGGCGACTCGGCGATAGGCGCGGCGCGGGCTGCGTCAAGCGCCGCGTCGTCATGAGCTTCATCCCGATGGGCTTCATCCCGGCGCAAAAGCTTGTGAAAAACCTTCTCGACGCCTTCAAAGCACAAAAAAGCCCCGCCAATCATCAGCAGCGGGATGACCAGCCACGGCAAGAAGGCGCTAATCGCCAGCGCGCTCGGCACCAGCATCAGCTTATTGACCGCCGATCCCTTGGCGACCGCCCATACCACGGATAACTCGCGGTCGGTGCGCACGCCCGTCAACTGCTGCGCATTCAGCGCCAAGTCATCGCCCACGACGCCGGCGGTTTTCTTGGCGGCGACTTTGGTCATGACTGAAATATCGTCCAGGGCTGAAGCGATATCATCGAGCAAGAGCAAAAGACTTCCGCTGGGCATGGCTAGTCCTCTTGGCAAGATAAGTTGCGCGCAGAAAAAGCTTCGCCCGATGCCGAGCGGTTTCTCGCTAAATCGTTGCCGGGGCGGCTCAACCATAGCATGCGCGCCACGGAAAGCGGATAGCGGGCAAAGCGAGGCGGATAGCAGACAGAGCGCTTTCGCCGAAAAAAGCGACTGTGTTAGCGTTAATACGCAAGCTTTCCAGCGCTGTCCCCGCGCTGGGTCTTTTTTTCCTTTCTTGGCTGACATTTCGCGTCAGTCTCGGAGCAGGCAGGTCATGAGCACGATTGAGATCATTGGACGCGGCAAGAGTCACTATGGCTTGGAGCATCATGGGCTAACCAACCAGAAAGCCGTTTACTGGAACGCCTCGACCGAGGCGCTTTACGAGGAAGCTATCAAGCGCAACGAAGGGTTGCTCGCCCACGATGGCGCGCTGGTCGTGCGCACCGGACGTCACACCGGGCGCTCCGCCAAGGACAAATACATCGTGCGTAACGCCGAGTCCGAGTCGCGCGTATGGTGGGAAAACAACGCCGCCATCGCGCAGTCGATTTTTGACGCGCTTTATTTGCGCGTGTCGGCCTATCTTCAAAACAAGGATGTCTTTATTCAGGACTGCTATGCCGGAGCCGATCCGCGCTACCGCGTGCCGATTCGCGTCGTGACGGAAACCGCCTGGCACGCGCTTTTCGCCCGCACGCTCTTCCTGCGCGAATATGACGCGGCGAAGCTGGAGCGCCACGTCCCCGAGTTTACCGTCATTCATGTGCCAAACTTCCTCGCCATTCCCGAAATCGACGGCACCAAGTCGCCGACCTTTGTCGTCCTCGACTTCGCTCGCAAGCTGGTGCTCATTGGCGGCACGCACTACGCCGGAGAGATCAAGAAATCCATCTTCACGCTGATGAACTATGTCCTGCCCCAGCGCGGCGTCCTTTCCATGCACTGCTCCGCCAACTATGGCAAAGACAAGGACGACACCGCGATTTTCTTCGGGCTTTCGGGCACTGGGAAAACGACGCTTTCGGCTGATTCGAGCCGAACGCTCATTGGCGACGACGAGCATGGCTGGAGCGACGACGGCGTGTTCAACATTGAGGGCGGCTGCTATGCCAAGATGATTCGCCTCTCGCCGGTCGGCGAGCCGGAAATCTTCGCCGCGACGCGCCACTTCGGCACGGTGCTGGAAAACGTCGTTTTGGATGAGCATTCGCGCATCCTGGACCTCGATGACGCGGCAATTACCGAAAACACCCGCGGCGCTTATCCCGTCACCCAGATCGCCAACATGACGCGCGACGGGCTGGGGGGGATTCCGCGTCATATCGTCATGCTCACCTGCGACGCCTTCGGAATTTTGCCGCCCGTGGCGCGGCTTACGCCGGAGCAGGCGATGTATCACTATATTTCCGGCTACACCGCCAAGGTCGCCGGGACGGAAATCGGCGTCACGGAGCCGACCGCGACCTTCAGCGCCTGCTTCGGCGCGCCATTTCTGCCGCTGCACCCGAGCGTGTACGCCAAGATGCTCGGCGAGAAGATTGCCCGGCACAAGGCGACCATCTGGCTGATGAATACCGGATGGACGGGCGGACCCTATGGCATCGGCCAGCGCATGAGCCTCGCCTACACCCGCGCCATCCTGCACAGCGCGCTAGACGGCCATCTCGACAACGTCGAATACGTCAAGAACGCGGTCTTCGGCTTCGAGGTCCCAACCGCCTGCCCCGGGGTTCCCAACGAAATCCTCAATCCGCGCCACACCTGGGAAGACAAGGCGGCGTTCGACGCTCAGGAAAAGCGCCTGGCCGAGATGTTCGTCAAAAACTTCGAGAGATTCGAAAGCATGGTCGAGCCAGGCATTCGCGCCGCCGCGCCGCGCCCGTAACCGCTGAGCCGAGGGGCGACCCGCCGCTCGCCCTTCGGCGTCGGCA
>CALCKX010000041.1 GCA_937966115.1 uncultured Chloracidobacterium sp.
AGGCGCTGGCGCTGGTGAAATGGGCCGCGGCCAATGCCAACCGCGAGCTGGGCTTGCTGGCGCCGGAGATGGCCGAAGCCATCTCCGGCGCGGCCCTTGATGTCGCCGCCGGACGCTATGACGACGATTTCCCGCTCGATATTTTTCAAACCGGCTCTGGAACGAGCACGAATATGAACGCCAACGAGGTCATCGCCGCGCTGGCCGGCGAGCGGCTCGGCGCGCGCGTCCATCCCAATGACCATGTCAACATGGGACAAAGCAGCAACGACGCTATTCCGACCGCGATCCACGTGAGCGCTTGCCTAGCTATCGTCCATGACTTGCTCCCCGCCCTGCGCCATCTGCAGGAGACCCTTGCGGCGAAAGCCGCCAGCGCGACCCAGGTTGTCAAAACGGGCCGCACGCACCTCATGGACGCCATGCCAATCACGCTGGCGCAGGAAATGACAGGCTGGGCCTGGCAAGTCGCGCATGGCATCGAGCGCGTCGAAAGCGCGCTGCCCCGGCTGACCAAGCTCGCGCAAGGCGGGACAGCCGTTGGCACGGGCATCAACGCGCACCCCGACTTCGCCGCCCGCTTTGCCGCGCGGATGGCCGAGCGCGCCGGGCTTCCCTTCCGCCCCAACGACAGCTTCTTCGAATCGCTCAGCGCGCAGGATGCCGCGGTCGAGCTGAGCGGACAGCTCAAAACCGTGGCCGTCAGCCTCATGAAGATCGCCAATGACCTGCGCTGGATGAACAGCGGCCCGCAGGCCGGGCTAGCTGAAATCCGGCTCCAGGACCTTCAGCCCGGCTCCAGCATCATGCCCGGCAAAGTCAATCCGGTCATCCCGGAAGCCGTGGCGATGGTCTGCGCGCAAGTCATCGGCAATGACGCGACCATCACGGTCGCCGGGCAATCGGGCAACTTCCAGCTCAACGTCATGCTGCCCGTGATTGCCTACAACCTGCTGCAAAGCCTCGCGCTGCTAGCCAACGCCGCGCGCTTGCTGGCGGATAAGGCCATTGCCAGCTTCGCCGTCAACGAGGAGCGGCTCGCCGCGCAAGTCGGACGCAACCCCATTCTGGTGACGGCGCTCAATCCGGTGATTGGCTATGAGCTGGGCGCGCAGATTGCCAAGCGGGCCTATGCCGAGAACCGCGCCATCAAGGAAGTCGCCGCGGAAATGACCGATCTTTCCGCCGCGGAACTCGACCGCTTGCTCGACCCGCGCGCGCTGACGGAAGGCGGCATCCGGCAGTGAGTCGCGGTCAATGAGTCGCGGTCGGCCGGACCCGCCGGACGACGCTGCGCTGGCGGGTCCGGCCGGCGGGGGCGCCGCGCCCTAGGCCGGATGCCACCCGGCGCGCACGTTGCGGACGCAGCGATGACAAATCGTCGGGAACGCCGGGTCCGCGCCCACCGTCGTTTCGTAGTGCCAGCACCGCTCGCACTTCACGCCCGCCGCCGGCTCGACGCTCGCCGCGAGCGCATCGGTCTCCGCCAGCTCGAGCGAGACCTGCGACACGATAAATAGGAATGAGAGCGCCTCCGCGCCATAATCCGCCAGCGTGGCGTAAAGCTGACCGCCGGCGCGCAGCGTCACCCGCGCTTCCAGTGACGACCCGATGCGCCCGGCGGCGCGCGCCTGTTCCAGCTCCTTGAGAACGACCGAGCGGGCGCCGAGGAGGGATTCCCAACGCTCCCCAAAGCCCGGCGCGGCGAGCGCCGCGTCATAGGTCGGAAACTCCGCGAGATGAACCGACCCGACCCGCCCGCGCGTCAGCTTTTCCCAGGCTTCATCGGCCGTAAAGGCCAGGAGCGGCGCGAGCAGGCGCGTCAGCGCGCTGGCAATCCGGTGCAAGGCCGTCTGCGCCGCCCGCCGCTCGCGCGACTTGGGCGCGTAGGTGTATAGCCGATCCTTGAGCACGTCAAAGTAAAGGCTCGATAGCTGCGTCGCGCAGAAGTTCAGCAGGGCTGTGTAAGCCGCTTGAAACGCATACTGCTCGTAGGCGGCGCGGACGCGCCGCGTCAGCTCGTTGGTTTCGGCCAGCGCCCAGCGGTCAATCTCGAACAGCTCGGCATCGGGGAGGACGTCGGCTTCCGGGTCGAAATCCGAGAGGTTGTTGACGAGATAGCACAGCGTGTTCCGAATCTTCCGGTAGGCGTCGCCAATCCGGGCCAGGATTTCCTCGGAAACGGGCGCGTCGTCGGTGTAATCCACGCTGGCTGTCCAGAGCCGCAGCAGGTCCGCGCCGCCCGACTCGATCAGCGTCTGCGGCTCGATGACGTTGCCGACGCTCTTCGACATTTTCTCGCGGTCTTTGTCGAGAACGTAGCCGTGCGTGATGACGGCGCGGTACGGCGCGTGGCCGCGCAGCCCCAAGCTCACGATCAGCGACGAATTGAACCAGCCGCGATACTGGTCGGAACCCTCGATGTACACATCCGACGCCGGCTCATCGGCGGTTGCCAGTCCGGCGCGCTCCATGATTTGCCAACTCGCGCCGGAGTCGAGCCATACGTCGAGAATATCCATCTCCTTCTCGAACTCCCTGGCGCCGCACTGGCCGCAGGCGAAGTCCGGCGCGACGAAATCCGCCGCCGGACGCGCATACCAGGCGTCGGAGCCCTCCCTGGCAAAGACTTCGGCTACGCTCTCCATGAAGTCGGCCGTGGCGTGAACCGTTCCGCACGCCGCGCAGCGCAGCGCGGCAATCGGCACGCCCCAGGCGCGCTGCCGCGAAATGCACCAGTCGCCGCGATTGACGAACATGTTGCGCATGCGCTCCTCGCCCCAGGCCGGAAGCCACCGCACCTGCCCGATTGCCTCCAGCGCCCGCTGCCGCAAGCCGGCGGCGTCCATCGAAATGAACCACTGCGGCGTGGCGCGGAAAATCGTCGGCGTCTTGGTGCGCCAGCAATGCGGGTAGCTGTGGGGATAATCTTCAGCGAACACCAGCTCGCCGCGCGCGCGCAGCAGCGCGATGATTTCCGGGTTGGCGTCAAAAACCCGCTTGCCGGCGAAGCGCGCCACCTCGTCGGTATAGACGCCGCGCTGATCCACCGGGCAGTACGGCTCGAGCCCGTAGCGCTTGCCAATGACGAAGTCTTCCATCCCGTGCCCGGGCGCGGTGTGGACGGCCCCCGTGCCGGCGTCGAGCGTGACATGGTCGCCGACCATCAGCTTCGACTCGCGGTCGAGCCAGGGATGCCGGGCCGCCTTGCCGTCCAGGACGGCGCCTTTGAAGGTCGCCAGCGGGCGCGCGTCCGCCCATCCGAACTTCCGCGCCAAATCCGGCAGGAGCTTGGCCGCGACAATGTAGACCCGCGGCCGCTCCTGACCATTGGCGGCGGAAGCTTCGACCGCGACGTAGTCAAAGTCCGGCCCGAAGCTGATGCCAAGGTTGGCGGGCAGCGTCCAGGGCGTGGTCGTCCAGATGACAACGGCGACTTCGCGCCCGGCCAGCTCTGGCGCGATGGCCGCCGGGTCGGCGGCGAGCGGAAAGGCGACATAGACCGACGGGTCAACGATATCCCTGTATTCCAGCTCCGCCTCCGCCAGCGCCGACTGCGCCCCGATGGACCAGTGCACGGGCCGCAGGCCGCGATAGACGCTGCCCTGGCGGACAAAGGCGGCCAGCGTTCGCAGAATGTCGGCTTCGTAGTCGCGGCTCATCGTGCGATAGGCGTTGGGCCAATCGCCAAGGATGCCGAGCCGCTGAAAATCGCGGTTCATCTGCCCAATGTGACGCTCGGCAAAGGCGCGGGCTTCGCGGCGAATGAGGCTTGGCGTCAGCGCGACGCCCTTCGCGGCCAGCTTGCCCTCGAGCTCTTTGACGACCTTGGTTTCAATTGGCAGGCCGTGGCAGTCGTAGCCGGGAATGTAGGCCGTGTCGAAGCCCATCATGCTGCGCGACTTGACGATGAAGTCCTTGAGAATTTTGTTGAACGCCGTGCCCATGTGGATGCGGCCGTTGGCGTAGGGCGGGCCGTCGTGCAGGCGAAACTTCGGACGGCCGGCGCGCGCCGCGCGCAACGCGCCGTAGATGTCCGCCTCCAGCCAGCGCTTCAGCCGCTGTGGCTCGGTCTGCGCGAGGCTGCCCTTCATGGACAAGTCTTTCGAGGGCAGATTGACAGTTTTTTTGAGATCGAAGGTCATTTGCGGTCAGACACTGAGGAAATTAGGCACCGAGAGAAAAGGCGAATTAGCGCCGGCGCGGCCGGCGCAAGCGCATTATGCGCAAACGCGGGGCCTGTCGTCATGATGGATTCGCTCGCGATGATGGATTCGCTCGCGACGCTCCACGGTGGCGGCGACCGGAAGACCTGACCAAAGCGCCTGCCCCGAAGAGCCTGAGCCAATGCTTGACAGACGAGGGGCGGCAGCAATAGAGTCTTGGCTTTGCCCTGAAGCGCAGGATCCGTCGCGAGCGGGCGCGCGGAATGGACAGCGGAATGGATAGGAGCTTGCGAATATGTCATACGCCATCATTGCCACGGGCGGGAAGCAGTTTCGGGTCGCCGAGGGCGATGTCGTGCAGGTGCCAAGCCTGAAAGCCGAGCCGGGCCAGACGGTGCAGCTCGACGTTCTGGCGCTGCACAACGGCGCGGAACTCAAGGTTGGCGCGCCGCGCCTGACGGATGCGCGCGTCACCGCGTCGGTCATTGGTCATGGGCGCGCCAAGAAAATCATCGTTTTCAAATTCAAGCGGCGGAAGCAGTACCGGCGCAAGCGCGGGCACCGCCAAAACTTCACGGCGCTGCTGGTTCAAAAGATCGAGGCGGCCGCCTAACCGAGGCTTACACGCGAGGTAATCAGTCATGGCTCACAAGAAAGGCGTCGGCAGCTCTCGCAACGGACGCGACTCGCATTCCAAGCGATTGGGCGTCAAGCGATTTGGCAACCAGTTCGTCAAGGCCGGCGAAATCCTGGTGCGGCAGCGCGGCACGCGCTTCAAGCCAGGGCCGAACGTCGGGCTTGGCCGCGACCACACGCTGTTCGCGCTCACGGCCGGACATCTTCGGTTTCGCAATCGCGGTCAGCTTGGGCGCTACATCGAGGTCATTCCGCTCGCCGCGCCAGCGACGCCGGAAACCGCGACCGCCTGAGCGGTCGGCCAAGCGGCGCGCCCGCGTCTCCGAAGCGTTTCCAAGCCGTCTTTGCCAGCCCAAGGTCGCGCGCGGCCTTGGGTTTCGCTTTTCCATCGCCATTATGTTCGTTGACGAAGCCATCATTCACGTCGCCGGCGGCGACGGCGGCAATGGCTGCCTGGCTTTCCGCCGCGAAAAGTTTGTCCCGCGCGGCGGCCCTTCGGGCGGCGATGGCGGCCAGGGCGGCGCGGTCTATCTCCGGGCCAGCCCGCATCTCAACACCCTGCTGGCGTTCCGCTACAACCCGCGCTATGCCGCCGAGCGCGGCAGGCCTGGCGAAGGTAGCAACCGCCACGGGCGCAGCGGCGAGGACTGTATTGTGGATGTGCCGGTGGGGACGCTTATCTACGACGCTGACACCGGCGAATGCCTGGGCGACTTGGTTGCGGTCGGGCAAACCGTGGTCGTCGCGCAGGGCGGGCGCGGCGGGCGCGGCAATGCGCGCTTTGCCACCTCGGTCAACCGCGCGCCGCGTCGGCATGAGCCTGGACAGCCAGGCGAGCAGCGCGTCCTGCGGCTCGAGCTGAAGCTCCTAGCCGACGTAGGGCTGCTCGGCTATCCGAATGCCGGCAAATCCACCTTCATCGCAGCGGTCTCCGCGGCGCGCCCAAAAGTCGCCGACTATCCCTTCACGACGCTCGTCCCCAACCTCGGCGTCGTCGGGCTGGAAGATTACCGGAGCTTCGTCGTAGCCGACATTCCAGGCATCATCGAGGGCGCGCACGCGGGACGCGGACTGGGGCTGCAATTTTTGCGGCACGTCGAGCGCACCCGCCTGCTGCTGCATCTCGTGGACGTTTCGGCGCTGGCGGAACGCGATCCGGTCGCGGCCTACGACGCCATCGAGCGCGAGCTGACGCTTTACGATCCCGAACTCGCCGCCCGGCCGCGCCTGGCCATCGCCACTAAGCGGGATGTCGCCGACCTGACGCGGGCGGCGGCGCTGCAAGCCCACTGCGAGCGGCTCGGCGTGCCGTTTTTCCTGGTCTCGGCCGTCACTGGCGAAGGGCTGAAGCCGCTCATTCAGCGCATCGCCCGCCTGCTTTTCAGCGCGTCGTAGCCGACGCCGGGCGCGGCGCGCCCGCCGCCGACGCAGCCGCCTCCGTCTCCCTCTAAGCGATCGCTTGGGTCAGGGCGCGCGCGGCGGACGTTCCGGCGACGTAGCCGCTCGCCCAGGCCCACTGAAAGTTGAAGCCGCCGATACGCCCGTCCACATCGCAAATTTCGCCGCACAGATACAGCCCCGGACGCCGCCGCGAGGCCATTCGGTCCAGGTAAAGCTCCCGCAGCGGGACGCCGCCCGCCGTCGTCTCGGCAAAGGCGAAGCCCCGGTCGCCGACGACCGGAACGGGCAGCCGCGTCACGGCTTGGAGCGTCGCCTGCCGCTCGGCGCGGGTCAGGTGCGCGCCGGTCCGCGCCGGATCAACGCCGGCCAGCGCCAGCAGCGTCCGCGCCAGCCGCTCCGGCAAGCGCGCGCCGAGCCAGGCGCCAATCGTCCCCCGCCCCAGCGATTGTAGCGCTTGGCTGAGTTCCGCCGCCGTCGCCTCTGGCAGCCAGTTGACGATGAGTCGCGCGCCGGCATCGTCGCGGCGAGCGGCCAGCCAGTGGCGGCTGATGTCGAGCGCCGCCGGCCCCGACAGCCCAAAGCGCGTGCAAAGCAACCCCCCGGTCGCCTGCGCGAGCGGCTTGCCGCCAGCGGAAGCCTCGACGGTCAGGCGAGCGGCAGCGCTGATGCCGCTGAGCGCTAACAGCGGGAAATCCGGCGCGAGCGTCAGCGGGACCAGGGCCGGAAACACGCGCGTGACGCTGTGCCCCAGCGCCTCCGCCAGCCGATAGCCCGCCCCATCCGAGCCGGATTTGGGCAAGCTGCATCCGCCAGTCGCCAGAATCGCCTGCCGCGCCGCGAGGCGACCCCAGTCGCCGCTGACGATGAAGCCGCCGTCCGCCGCCGCGATGGCTGCGACGCGGCGCGGATAGCGCAGGATGACGCCAGCCGTCGTCGCGGCCCGCAGCAGCGCGTCCAGCACCGAGCGGGCGCGGTCGGTGACAGGAAAGAGCTTGCCGGTTGGCTCGCGCTTGAGCTTGACGCCCAGCTCGGCGAAAAAGCGCTCGGTGTCGGCGACATCAAACCGGCCCAGAACGCGCCGAATCGCATGGGGCGGCGAGCCGGCGAAGTCGGCGGGCGCGACCCGCTCGTGCGTGACGTTGCAGCGCCCGCCGCCCGCAACCAAGATTTTCGCCCCCAGGCGCGCCGCGCCGTCGAGCGCGACGACGCGCAGGCCCGGCCCGGCGCGTCCGGCCCAGATGCCGGCCATCAGACCGGCGGCGCCGGCGCCAATAATCGCTACATCGGCGTCCCAGCTCGCCATGCCGAGCTATGCCTCCGGCCCTGGCGACTGCCGCAGATCGTTGAGCGTATCCAGCGCCAGCAGAATCGCGCCGACGGTGATGCAGCTATCCGCGATGTTGAAGGTCGGGAAGCGCCACGCTCCCCAGTGAAAATCGAGAAAGTCAATCACCGCGCCGTGAACGATCCGGTCGATGGCGTTGCCTAGAATGCCGCCCAGCAGGCAAGCCAGCGTCAGGCGCAGGAGGCGCCGGTCGCCAGGCGTCCGCCAGAGATAGAAGCCGACGCCGAGGGCGGCGCAGGCGGCGACGCTCAGTAGAGTCAGCCGCATGGCGGGCGTGCCGCTGTCAAGCAGGCTGAAGGCGATGCCGGGATTCTCGGCATACCGCAAGTCGAAAAAGCCCGGAATGACCCGGACGGGGGCCTCGGCCGGACGCAGCGACCAATACGCCCAAGCCTTGCTGAGCTGATCCGCGGCGATCAGCCCGCCCGTCGCGAGAAGCTCGCGATACGGCGGCCGGTCGCCGCTAGCGGAAGCCGCTTTCACGCCACGCGGCGCTTGTAGTAGTAGTCATCCAGCGCCCGAACGGTCAACGTCAGAATCTTGGCGACATCGCCGTCTTCGCGCCCGCCCTCCTTGGGATCGGTGTTGAGCGTCGCCGTGATCTCGCCCTGCTCATTCGCCTGGCAATCCACGTTGCCCAGCCGGGTCTTCACTTCGACCAGGGCGCCAAGGACATCCTGATTGACCACCACCACGAAGTCGAGGTTGCCAAAGGCGTAAACCAGCTCATCTCCGGCGCGGGTCGGCGAGGTGCGATGATCTTTCCACAAGCGCTCAATGAGCTTGTAGAGCTGCTCGATAATTTGGGCGTGCTCGCCGCTAAAACGGCACGCGGAGGCGGATTCAATAACCGGCACGACTTGACATTCTCCTTGGGTTAGGCGTTTCAACCAGTAGCGGATTATGAGAAGCCGTCCGCGACGCGACAAGCCCTGCGCGGCAAAACGCGCCCGCCGTATTTCGCTTCGCCTTTCGCGCTGGCAACCGCCGCGCGGCTTTCGCCGGCCAATGCTTTGGACGGCAACCTCTCCGACAGAGGCGCCTTGGCTGGATTTTCAAGCCAGCCGACATTTCCATCCGCTCAAAAGCCTTCCTCGCGCGCTTTGCGGAGCGCTTGCCGATCCCCTTCCCGCGCCAGCCGGGCTTCGGCCGCCTCAAAGTCTAGCCACTCATAAGCGTCATGCGCGTCCGGCGATAGACGCGCCCGGTCAGCCTCCGCCAACGCGGCGAAGGACTGCTCTCGGTTGAAGATGGGGCCCGGCGCAAGCCAGTCGGCATCCGCCAGGCGCGTCCGCGTCAAGCCCAAATCGCGCAAGACAAGCGCGACCAGCCCGGTTTCCGCCGCCACCGCGCGCCGGGCTGCGTCCAGGGGCGACTCGCCCTCCGCGATGTGTCCGGCAACAAGCTGCCAGAAGCCGCCGCGCGCCGCCGCGCGGCGCAACAGCAGATACTCGCGGGCGCCGGCGCGCGTCCGGAAGACCGCGACCCGCGCCACGGCCTGCGCCGCTTTGCGCCAGACGACCGCCCGCTCAAACGTTATCCCGAAATGCTCGGCGACCCGTCGCCCGACTTCTTCCAGCGACGGCCTCAATCCTGTCTCATGCGCGATAGAGGTGACGGCTTTATCTTGAATGCCGCACGGAACGATCAAGCCAAAGTCGCGCAAGTTGGTCGTCACGTTGAGCGCGAAGCCATGCGAGGCGATCCAGCGCGAAATGTGGACGCCCAGGGCGGCGATTTTTCGCTCGCCCGCGACCCAAACGCCGGTCAGCCCCGTCACGCGCCCGGCCGCGATGCCGTATTCGCCAACCGCGCGGATCAAAACTTCCTCGAGATCGCGCATGTAGCGGCGGATGTCGCGGCGGTCGGGGTTGAGGTCAAGGATAGGATAGCCGACCAGTTGCCCCCAGCCATGATAGGTCACATCCCCGCCGCGCCGCGTCTCGTGAACGCTCACGCCCTGACTGGCGAGGACCGCCGCCGGAGCGACGATGTTCCGCGCCTTCGCCGCCCGCCCCAGCGTAATGACCGGCGGATGCTCCAGCAGCAATAGGGTATCCGGGATGGCGCTCGCCCGCCGGCGAGCGACGAGCGCTTCCTGCATCGTCACGCCAGCGGCGTAATCCACGACGCCCAGCGACCAGACTTCCAACGGGCGCATCGGAGGACGGCGGGCGGCTACGACGTTTCCACGACGTAATCCATGGTTTCCAGATCACGGTCAACCACATCCGGCTGCCCAAAGAACTTGAGCCACAGAAAGCCGACCGTCCCGGCCGCAAGCGAAGCCAGCAGGATCGTCATCTTGGACGCGCTCACGATGAGCGCTTCATTTGGGAAAGCGAGATTGGTAATAAAAATGGACATCGTGAAGCCAATGCCGCCCAGAAGCCCCGCGCCCAGCAGGTGCTTCCAGTTCAAATCCAGCGGCATCCGACACAAGCCAAGGCTCACGGCCAAAACGCTGGCGAGCAGAATCCCGACCGGCTTGCCAATGAACAGCCCCGCGAAAATGCCGGTGCCATTGGCGCTGAACGCCAGCGAGAGCACATCCTGCTGAATGATGATGCCTGTATTCGCCAAGGCGAACAGCGGCATGATGCTGAATGACACCGGAAACTGGAGCCAGCTTTCCAGTTGGTAGGATGGCGAGGAAGTATCTTCCGCCTTCGGCGTGAACGGGATCGTGAAGGCCAGCAAAACGCCGGCAATCGTGGCATGGACGCCTGACTTGAGCATGCAGAGCCACAGCGCGAGACCAATTAGCAAATAGGGCCACAACTGCAGGACGCGCAGGCGGTTGAGCGCGGCGAGCGCGGCGACAATCGCCAGCGCCGCGCCAAGGTAGCCCCAGGCCAGCGCTCCTGAATAGAACAGCGCGATGACAATGATGGCGCCTAGATCGTCAATAACCGCCAGCGCCGCCAAAAAGACCTTGAGCGACGCGGGAACGCGGTTGCCCAAAAGCGCTAGCACGCCCAGCGCAAAGGCAATGTCGGTGGCCATTGGAATGCCAATGCCCGACTGTGTCGCCGTTCCGTTGTTGAGCGCGAAGTGAATCGCCGCCGGAAGGGCGATGCCGCCCAGCGCCGCGAAAATCGGCAGCAGGGCGTGGCGCAAGTTCGAGAGTTCGCCGACGTACAGCTCGCGCTTGAGCTCCAGCCCGATGAGCAGAAAGAACACCGCCATCAGCCCGTCGTTAATCCAGACTTCGACCGGCAGGCCGCCGACCTTGGCATGCCAGAAATGCAGATAGGCTTCCCCGCGCGGCGAGTTGGCAATCACCAGCGAGACTACCGTGCAGGCCAGCAACAACACGCCGCTCGCTTGCCCAGAGGACAGAAATCGCTTGAACGTCGGAGATAGTCGAATCTCGATAATCGGCATCGGGTGTCCTCCGCGGAAACGGCCTCCTCATTCCCGCAATCTCTCCAGGCATCGCCCGGCCTGGTCAAGCCGCGACCGAGACAGTTGCCCGGCTGGCGAAGCGGCGTTGAGTCAGAGCGTCAGGGCGCCTCGCGCTGCGTCGAGGCGCGGCGCGCGCCTCTCAACGCAGCGCAATCCCTGAACTCTGCGCGTAAATCGTCGTGATGCTCTGCGCGACGATATCCGCCACGTTGATGAGCGGTTGCGGGTAAATGCCAAAGAATAGCACCGCTACGGCCGACGCTGTCAGGGCCGCCTGCGCGCCGGGCATCAGCAAGAGCGGCGCGGCGTCAGCGGCGCTTTCGCTTGGCGGGTTCAGGAACATCGCCCGCGCGAAGCGGGCGTAGTAATAAAAGGCTACCACCGCGTTGAGCACCGCGATAACGGCCACATACACCAGCCACGGATTCCCGCTGTCAATCAGCGACCCGAAAAGCAAGAACTTGCCGACGAAGCCCGCCGTGGACGGAATCCCGGCCAGCCCAAGGATAAAAATAAGCATGAGGACGGCGGCGCCGGGCGCTTTGCTGAATAGGCCGTTGAGATCATCGAGCTTCTCGCCAATGACGCCCTGCCGATGCAATGCGATGATGATGGCGAAAACGCCCGTGTTCATCAGCGTGTAGGTCATAATGTGGAAGGCGACGCCCTGGTAGCCCATATCCGTCCCCGACACAATCCCCAGCAGGATGTATCCGGCGTGGGCGATACTCGAATAGGCCAACAAGCGCTTGACGTTATCCTGCGTCACGGCGGCCAGATTGCCAACCGTCATTGTCAGCACGGCGACTACCGCCAGCATCGCCGCCCAGCCAGGCAGGTTTTCCATCTCGCGCATTGGCGCGAGCGCAAACAGCAACACCCGCGCCAGCAAAACGTAAGCGCCCGCCTTAGGCCCGACCGACATAAAGGCCGTGACGGTTGTTGGCGCTCCCTCATAGGCGTCGGGCGCCCACATGTGGAACGGCACGGCGGCGATCTTGAACAGCAGCCCGGCCGCCACCAGCACGAGCGCCGCCAGAAGCAGCAAGCGCGGGTCGCCAGTCTCCGCCGCGCCGCCCTGCACATAGTCGGCTATCGTTTCCGAAATCAGCCCCAGATTCGTGTGACCCGTCACGCCATAGACCAGCGACAACCCATAGAGCATCAGCGCCGACGAGAAAATGCCCGTCAGGAAGTATTTCATCGCCGCTTCGTTTGACCGGCCGTCGCGCTTGAAATAGCCAACCAGCACATAGACGCTCAGCGACATCAGCTCAAACGAGATGAAGAGCGCGATGAGATCGCCGCTCGTCGCGACGAACATCATCCCCAGCGTCGAAAACAGAATCAGCGCGTAGTATTCGCCCCGCTGCTCGCGCTCAAACTCCAAATACTGAATCGAATAGAGAATCGAAAACGCCGCCGCGACCAGAAAGACGAAGCGGAACACGATGGATAGCCCATCAATGAACAGCATCCCGTAAAAGGCGCTGATCGGCAGCAGGCTCGCCGTCATCGCCACCTGCTGCGCCAAGGCCACGCCCGCAAAGGCCAGCCCGATGAGGCTGAAATAGGCCGTGACGCGCTTTTTGCCGCGCGGCAGCGCCACATCCAGCACGAGCGTCGCGCAGGCGAACAGCGTCAGGATGATTTCCGGCATGATGAGCGCCGTATCGCGCAGCGTCGGAAGCGGAGGCAGTTCAACAAGCAAAGGCAGCATAGTCATACTCGTGGCAGCGCTTTCAAGCCGTCAGGTCGCCTGACGGGACAGGCAGTTCTGGCGATGGGCTTAGCGGCGGGCCGCCGCGTCGGGCGCGACCGGCGCGGCGGCTTTTTCCTCGCCCGCCCGGGACTTGTCGCCGAAGTAGTTGGGGCGCATCTGCCGCACGACCGTTTCCGTCGTCCCATTGACAAAGGTTACAAGCGGCTTCGGATACACGCCAAAGACGATCATGGCGGCGACCAGCGGCGTCAGATACGCCCATTCGCGGGCGCTCAAATCAGGCAGGTCGGCATTCTTCGGGTTCTTGACCGGCCCCAAAAAGACGCGCTCATAGAGCCATAGCATGTAGGCCGCGCCCAGAATAATGCCCGTCGTCCCCCAGAACGCCCAGACGATATTGGCTTCAAACACGCCGCGCAGCCCAACGAACTCGCCCACGAAGCCGTTGAGCAACGGCAGCCCGACGCTGGCCATCGTGGCAATCATGAACATCGCCGAAAAAGCGGGCATCGCGTTGACCACGCCGCCATACTCGGCGATCAGGCGCGTATGCCGCCGCTCATAGAGACTCCCGATCATGATGAACAGCGCCGCGCTCGTCACGCCATGACTGAGCATCTGGAGCCCCGCGCCGTTGATGCCGTTCGGGTTGAAGGCGAAAAGCGAAAGCATGGTCGTCCCCATGTGCGCGACGGACGAATAGGCGATGGTCTTTTTCATGTCCTTCTGCGCGAGCGCGACCATCGAGCCATAGACGATGCCTAGGATTGCCAGCGTTGCCATGACTGAAGCGACTGTCGAGTCCATGGCGGCGTCGGGGAACATCGGAAAGTTGAAGCGTATGAAGCCGTACGTGCCGATTTTGAGCAAAATGCCGGCCAGAATGGCCGAGCCGGCCGTTGGCGCTTCCACGTGGGCGTCCGGCAGCCAAGTGTGGAAGGGCACCATCGGCACCTTAATCGCCAGCGCGAGGGCGAAGCCCGCGAACAGCCACAACTGAAGCGACAGCGGCACCAGCGGCTGCCCTTGTCCGTCGCGGGCGCTGCCAATCGCCTGCAAAGCGTAAATGTTGAATGTCCCCAGCGGCGCGGCGCCGTCATAGCTACCGCCGCCGCTCTGCGCGGCGCGCGCCACGCCAGCCCGGCGCGCGGTCTCCACGCCTTCCAAAACCATGCCGCGCATCGGCGCGTTGTTGCCAACGACAACCTCGACCGCCGCCCTGACTTCGGTCGGGCGCTTCGCCGCCGTTTCAGCCGCCGTGAAGTAGAACTTGAATACGGCGACCAGCATCAGCAGCGACCCGACCAGCGTGTACACAAAAAACTTGATGGCTGAGTAAAGCCGCCGCTCGCCGCCCCAAATGCCGATGAGCAGGTACATCGGCACCAGCATGACCTCGAAAAACACGTAGAATAGAAACAGGTCGGCCGCGGAAAACACGCCAATCATGAAGGACTGCATGATGAGCAGCAGCGCGTAGTATTCCTTCTGGCGCTTCTCGATGTAGTTCCACGAGCACAGCGCGACAATCGGGCCGAGGAAGGTTGTCAGCATCACGAGCGTGAGCGCCAGACCATCCACGCCCAACTGATACTTCGCTCCAATCGCCGGAATCCAGTCGGCGGTCTCCATGTACTGCAAGCCGCTCGCGTCGTAGTTCCACAGCAGGACCAGCGGCAGCGAGACTAGGAAGCAAACAGCCATCCAAAGCGTGGCGAACCGCTTGATCAGGTCAACGCCGCGCTTGTCGAAGAACAAAAGGATCAGCGCCCCGACCAATGGCAGCCAGATGACGAGGCTCAGAATGCCAATCGGCCCGATGAAGAGCCGGGCCGGCTCCGAGGCCAAGAAAATGTTGCTCAATATCATGCCGTGCTTTCCTTAGTGGGCTTCCCAAACGCTCCTGATCATCGAGCTGGTCATTGAGGCTGAACCATGCGACTGGTTTGCGGCGACGGCGGGAGCGACGGGCGACCAGTCGGCGAAAACAGCTCCTTGAAGAGCGGATACCCCATCCCCGCGATGAACAGGAAAATCCCCAGCGCCATGACCAACGCATAGTTCTGCATCAGCCCGGTCTGCACCGTGCGGAAAATGACCGAGCTGGCGCGCGTCAGCCACGCGAATAGGTTGACAACCGAATCCACGACGAAATCCACGCCCCAGGCGCCCAGATTGATTTTCTTGAACGCCCCAACCAGATACACGTCAACGAACTCATCCCAGAACCATTTGCGATAGCTCAGCGTGTACAGCGGGCGCAGCGTTTGCGCCAGCTTTTCCGGCAGCTCCGGGCGGATGACATAGAGGAAATACGCCAGCCCCATCATCGCCAGCGCCCAGACGACGCTCGCGCCAGCCAG
>CALCKX010000042.1 GCA_937966115.1 uncultured Chloracidobacterium sp.
GCGCGCCTTTCCGGCGCGCGCCGGCGCATTGGCGACCATTCCTTCCTCGTCGGAAGAAGCGCCGAGTCGCCGCTGTGTCTTTGGCATGCCGGGAGCCAAATCGTCGTCGTGCCGCTGGCGCTCGAGGGCAAGCTCCTCGGAACGTTCAGCGCGGACCGCGGCGGGCCGCCGCCAATGCCTGAAGAAGTGGAAATCCTCGAGCTTTTGACCGACCACGCCACGGTTGTGGTGCACAACTCGCGCCTGATTGGGCAGCTCCAGGAGCAGTTGGACGAAACGCAGCGGCTGCGCGAGCAAGAGCGGGAATATCACCTGCAAATGCAGCGGACCGAGCGGCTGCGGGCGCTGGGAGAGCTGGCGTCGGGCGTCGCGCACAACTTCAACAATTCCCTCACCATCATTCAGGGAAGGGTCGGACTGCTCAAGGCTCGCGCCACTGACGAAGCGACGCGCCGCTCGCTGGACATCATCTACAAGGTGGGCCAGGATGCCGCCAACATCGTCAAGCGCATCCAAGACTTTGCGCGTGTCCGACGGGATGACTCGGACTTCGAGCGGCTCGACCTCAGCCAGCTCGTCCAGGAGACAATCGAGGTCACCCAATCCAAGTGGGCGTCCCAGTCGGCGGCAAATCTCGTGCGCGTCACTTGCCAGGCGCCGGCGCCGGTTTATGTCCTTGGCAACGCGACGGAACTCCGCGAGGTCTTGACCAATCTCATTTTCAACGCGCTAGACGCCATGCCCAACGGCGGCGAGATTTTCATCGGCGTCTATGAGCAGGGCGAGAGCGCCAAGCTCTTCCTGCGAGATACGGGCGCCGGCATGACGGAAGAGACCAAACAGCGCCTCTTCGACCCGTTCTACACGACGAAGGTCCAGCACGGAATGGGGCTGGGGCTCAGCGTCTCGCACAACATCGTCAGCCGTCACAAGGGACTCATTGAAGTTGAAAGCGAGCTGGGGCGCGGGTCAGCCTTCACGCTGACGTTTCCGCTCGCGCCGCCCTCGCTGACGCAAGAATTGCTCATCGATTCGGCCGCGCTGCCCATGCCGCGCTGCCTGCGCGTCTTGATCGTGGACGACGAGCGCCAGATTGCCGAAACGATTGGCGACATCGTCGCCCTGCTGGGCCATGCGCCCGTCATCGAAACCAATCCGGCGCAAGCCCTGCGGCGACTCCGTCAGGAAAGCTTCGACGCCCTATTCACCGACCTGGGCATGCCAGGCATCAACGGCTGGCAGCTCATCGCCGAAGCGCGGAAATTCAGCCCGCACTTAGCCATCGCGCTGGTGACCGGCTGGGCGAACAGCATCCATCCGAGCGACCTGCAATATCATCAGGCGCGACTGATCGCCAAGCCGGTTGATATAAGCGTCATCGAGCGCGCGCTGAGCGAAATCGCAAGCGAATTCCGGGCGACGCTGCACTAGCTTCCGAACCCAGGCGCGCTTCCGGGCCGTGCAAATCAGCGAGACGCCCACCGGAGGAGTGACGAAGCGACCAAGCCGTCGCTCGACGCTCAGGAGCCAGAGCAGAAGCCGATTGAGCCAGGCGGGGAGCGGCTGCGCGTCGCTCCGACTGCGCAGCCCGCGCTTGCGCAGGTTTTGCCATATCCGCATCAGGAGCACCGGAACGAACAGGCCGAACATAAAGTGGTTGAGCCGCTCGACTTCAAAGCCCAGCGCCTCCAGCTTGTCCCGCAACTCCCGCGGCGCATACCGGCGGCGATGATGAAGCGCCTCGTCGTGCGGGCTCCAGAGAAAGCCATACGCCGGCACCGTCACAATCACCGCCCCGCCCGGCTTGCACACGCGATGCAGCTCCGCCAGGGCCGCCAGGTCGTCGTCCACATGCTCCAGCATGTCGAGCGCCGTCACGACATCAAATGTATCATCCGCAAAGCACAACTGCTCGGCGCGGCACTGCGCCAGCGATGAAAGACCGCGCCGCCGCGACCAGCGCAGCGCCTCGTATGAGATATCCGCGCCCACCACGCGGCCAAAGGCGCGCAGCATATTCGCATTGGCGCCGGTGCCGCAGCCAGCATCCAGGAGCTGGCGCTCGGCGGGCGGCGACGCTTGCCGTCGGAGCGCTTCCGCCACCCACTCGCGCACCAGCTCCCGCCGTCCGGCAAACCACCAGTAGGTCGTCTCAAGCTCGAACATCCGACGATACTCATCCTGTTCCATAAAGCCGTCTCGGGCGCGGCGGAGGAAGTCCCGCCAATGACGCGCCGTCTCGATGACTGGGAAAACTCGCGGCGTAAGCCTTAGGGCGGAGTATAGGCTACGGCGCAAGGCCGGCGCGGCGCGCATGGTCGGCGATGGCGGCTGAAACCCGGAGCGCCAGCTCCAGCGCCGCGCGTCCAGCCTGGCCATCCACGAGCGGCGGCCGCCCATCCCGAATGGCGCGGATGAAGTCTTCCAGCTCGGCGCGCAGCGGCTCGTCCGAGGCAACCGCGACGGGGCGCGGCGAAATCGTCGGGCGCGGCTGCGCGCCCGAGGCGCGCGCGACTTCGAGCGCCGTCACCTGCTGCGCCAGGCAATCCACGGAGACATAGCCGCCGGCGTGAAAACAGCGCAGCTTGCGCACCTTGTCCAGCGAGACGCGGCTGGCCGTCACATTGGCGACGCAGCCGTCCGCGAATTCGATCCGCGCGCTGGCAATGTCAACTTTTTCCGTCAGAGCCGGAACGCCCACGGCGTGGATGGTCGCCACAGGCGCGGCGACAAACCAGCGCAGCAGGTCGAGATCGTGAATCATGACATCCGCCACGACATCAATATCGAGACTGCGCGGGGTGAAGACGTTGAGGCGGTCAATCTCGAAAAAGCGCGGCGTCCGCACCAACGCCTGCGCGGCCTGCAACGCCGGGTTGAATCGCTCCAGGTGACCGACCTGCAAATGAGCGCCCGCTCGCTCGGCGGCGGCAATCATCTGGTCGGCCTCGTCCAGCGTCACGGCGATTGGCTTTTCGACCAGAACGTGCTTTCCCTGAGAAAGCAGCGCCACGGTCAGGGCGCAGTGGTCGCGGGTCGGCACGACCAGGCTGACGGCGCTGACTCGCGCCGCCAGGTCGCGCCAATCGGCGAAATACGGCGCGCCGTAGCGAGCGGCGACCGCTTGACCGACCTCCGCCCGGAGATCGCACACGCCGGCAAGTCGGACGCCCGGCAGACTCGCGTACAGCCGGGCGTGGTGTTGGCCTAACGCGCCCGCGCCAATGACGCCCACCTGTAGCATGGCGGCGTCACTTGTCCGCGTCCTTGGCCGCCGCGTCCTTGGCGGCGTCGGCCGGAGACCCGGGCGCGGCGGACGCTGACAAGGGCAGCACCGGAAACCCGCGCTGGGCGAAAAAGGCGCAAACCCGCTCGTTATAGAGGTCGGCATCCTTGCCGGCCAGCGGGATGACGCGCGACTTGGGGATGTCAATCCGCTCGCAGACCGAGGGTCCAAGCGATGCCGCCACGGCTTCAGCGGCCCGCTGCAACCCCTTGGACTGATTCTCAGCAATGAGAACCGCCACGCTCTTGCCCTTGCTCTGGTAGTTGGCGACCTGGCTGCGCACGGTCCCGGTGTCGTAGATGCCCCCTTGATTGATCTGCAAGCCGAGGTCGAGCAAGCCATTTGTGATGACGTTATCCAGCCCGAACAGCTCGCGCGCGCGGAGGTGGGCAAATTCCCGCACGGAGTCGTAGGGCATGTCGGCGACGACCGCCTTGACGGCATCCTGTTCGCCGCCGACCATCAGCGAGACATACGCGCCGACATTGACCCCGTAGAGTCCAATCTTGTTGGGGTCAACCAGAATTTCCTCGCCGCCTTTCGGCGATGGAATCTTCATGTCCCGGAAGGTCTGGACGGCCGCCAGCAAGTCCTTTTTCTCCGACGCGCCCAAGGTCGTCACCAGCGCGCTGCTCTCGCCATGGGCGCGGAGGTCATACAGCATCACGTTGTAGCCGCGCTCCCAAAGCCGGTAGCCAAGGTCCATCAGGTCGGCCCGCGAGCTATTCAGCCCATGCGTCACAATGATTCCGGGCAAGCCCGCGCCGCGGATGAGCACCCAGCCGTTCAGCGATCCGCTCGCGCCGGAGATTTGCGCTTCCTTCCACGTGAGACTCACGACCTTGCCCCAGTTATCCGGCAATTTCTTGGGAAAGTCCTTAATGGCGAGCAGGCTGCGGTTGGATTTGGTAACGGCGTTGACGGCATAGACCGTGTAGCTCACAGCCGTGACCAGCGCCAGGACCAGGGCTGGAATGAAGAATTTGAGGTATAAAAAAACGCGGGTCTTTTTTTTACGCGGCGGCATACAAAAGCTCCAAAAGCAAGCTTGACCTAGAAACCAAAAAGCTCGCGCAAGCCCCTGGCTTGCTCATGGCTTGCGCCCTGAAATCACATGATCGAACCACCAGGCCTGGTCGAGCGGCGTCATCGCGATTCGCAGGAAGCCAGACTGATTGAGCCACAAGGCGATCCGCTCGGCTGAGTAGGCCGCCCCCGACATCATATTGAGGCTAAAGAGCGCGGCAAACTGCGCTGCTGCCGGCGAGGGCGCGTCCGGCGTCAGCTCCTGGACGATGACGCGGCCGCCTGGATTCAGCGCGGCATAAGCTTTCTTGAGGACGCGCAGAATATGCCGCTCGCCAAGCCCATGCAGCACGCCGGACAGCAGAACGACATCGTAGCCGCTGCCATAATCGGCATTGAGAAAGTCGCCCGCCCGGGCGCGGACGCGGGCGCCGACGACGGACTGGCGAATCAGCTCCTCGGCGACGGCAATCACCTCCGGCAAATCCAGCACCTCGGCCACGAGGCCTGGGTATTGCTCGGCGAAATGCAGCGCGTAGGATCCCGACCCGCCGCTGACATCGAGCAGCCGGGCGCAGTCGCTCAAGTCAATAGCGCGACAAAGCGCCTCCGCCTGCCCGCCGACCGCGATTTCGTGCATGGCGAGCACCCAGGCGCGCTCCGCGGCGCGCCGCTCATCGTCAGGGCGAGCCAGGGCGAACGCCGCCTCGCGGGGGCCGATTTCGCCAGTCTTTAGCAGGTGCTCCAGCTCGCCAAAGCGAGACCACAGGTCCGCGAAGTAAGCCAGCAAATGACCTTGGTAAGCGGGCTTGCCGCGCACGAGAAACGTCTTTGCCACGGGGCTGTTGCGGTAGCGTCCCGCTTCATCGCCGGCGACGAGGCCCAGCGCGGCGCAGGCAGTCAGGAGCTTTTCCGCGCCCGGCAGCGTCAGTCCGCAGACGCCGGCGACTTCGCTCGCCGTCCGCGGACGCGCCTCCAGAGCCTCGAAAATGGATAGCCGATGCGCTGCAAACAGAACGCCGCTGCCCCAGAAAGCCGTGCCCAAGCGGTAAAGCGGCTCTGGCGTGAGAGTGGTCGCTCGGCGCGAGCGACGCTTTGGTGACGTGGACATGCCGACTCCAGCGCTCCGGCGCAAGTTTTCCCGCCCGGCGGGCGGGCCGCCGAGTCCAGCGCCAAAAGGCTCAGGAACAATACAGTTAGACTCCCTAGACGCTAGCATGGTCAATGCCTCTCATGCTATGGGCGCGGCATAAATGACTTGCCCGCCAAAAGGCGGGCGCGCAAAATGCCCTGCGCAGCCAAACGCCCCCGACCGCTGCGCCGCTGCCGCCGCCCGATATCGTCGCCATGCCCAATCATCCAACGCTCATGCGCGCCAACGTTCTCCTTGAGCCGGGCGCAATTGAAATGCAGCGCGTGCCCGTTCCCGATCCGGAACCGGGCGGCGTCGTGGTCAAAGTCCTGACGGCGCTGACCTGCGGCACCGACCTCAAGGCTTTTCTGCGCGGGCACCCGAAGTTTCCAACGCCCACGCTCTTTGGCCATGAGTTTGCCGGCGTGATTGCCAAGGTCGGCGCCGGGGTGACACGCTTCCGGGAAGGCGACGCCGTGATGTCCACGCACTCGGCTCCGTGCGGCGCGTGCTACTACTGCCGACGCGGGCAGGAAAATCTGTGCGACACGATCATGCCCACCATGGTTTTGGGCGCGTATGCCGAATACATTCGCATCCCGGAGCGCATCGTTCGACAGAATATGTATCCCAAGCCGGAGGCGTTGCCCTACCGCGAGGCGGCGCTGATGGAGCCGCTGGCCTGCGTCGTGCACGGGCTGGAACAGGTTCCGGCGCGGGAAGATGACGCCGTCGTGATTCTCGGCAACGGCGCGATCGCCCTGCTTCACGTGGCGGCGCTCAGGACGCGGGGCGTCGCGACCATCATCGTCGCCGGACGGCGGGCCTACCGCCAGCGGGTCGCGCGGGCGGTAGGCGCGAGCCATACGCTGGATTTCGAGGCGGAAACCCTGCCGGCGCGCATCCGCGACCTCACCGACGGGCGCGGCGCCGACCTAGTGATCGAGTGCACCGGACAGCCCCACATCTGGGAGCTTTCCGTTCAGTTGGCGCGCCGCGGCGGCACGGTCATTTTCTTCGGCGGCTGCAAGCGCGGCACAACCATCACGCTCGATACCGAGCGCATTCACTACGACGAGATCGCCCTGCGCAGCCCCTTCCACATGACGCCGCGCGCCGTTCGCCAGGCGCGCCAGATGCTCCTCGAGCGGCGGGTTGACTGGGGACAGCTCATCACGGCGGATTACCCGCTCGAGCGACTTGGCGACGCGCTGGATCAACTGCAACGGGGCGACTGCATCAAGTTCGCCATCCTCCCTTGAAAGGGCGCTCGGGACGTATGGCGTCAACGCCAGGGGCAACATTGGCCGGTCGCCTTCGTTTCGTGGCCTGGGTTGCGCTCTGGCTCGTCGGCGCGGGCGCGCTGCACAGCCATTCCGCTCAGCCAAGCCGCGTCTGGAGCGAGCCGCCCGCCCGCGGGCTGGTCGGGCTGCAGCCAAGCGAGATGGGCGCGCGCTTTGTCCAAAACTATGGACAGGACGAGTTTCAGTCGCTGCCGCAAACCTGGAGCGTCATTCAGGATGGGCGGGGGCTGCTCTACGTGGCCAACGACGCGGGACTCCTGGTCTATGACGGGGCGCGGTGGCAGCTCATCGAGCTTCCAAACCGGGCGACAGTTCGATCGCTGGCCGTGGGCGACAACGACCGCGTTTACCTTGGGGCGGAAAACGACTTCGGCTATCTCGCCGCCGCGCCGGATAGAACGGCGCAGTTCATCTCGCTGCTCGAGCGCATTCCGCCCGCCAAGCGTCGCTTTGGATCCGTCTGGCGCTCGTGGGCGACGCCGGACGGCGTTTTTTTTCAGACCTACCGCTATCTGTTTCACCTCGTCGGCGACGCGGTTCACATTCATGAGCCGGAGGGGGGCGCGCGGGAGGACTTCGTCTGGAGCCACTGGGTCAACCAGACGCTGTATGTCCACCAGCGCCACGTTGGTCTCCTCCGGCTTGGCGGCGATGAAACGCTGCGCCTCGCGCCGGGCGGCGAGGAGTTTGCCGAGCGGCGGGTCTGCGCCCTTCTCCCCTTTGACGAGAAGCGACTTCTGGCAGTGACGCGCGACAGCGGATTGTGGCTTTACGCGCCGGACGCCGGCGACGCGGAAGCGTTTCCGCTCCTTCCATCGCCGGCCAAGCCGTTCGACATCAACCATGCCTGCTCGCTGCCCGACGGGCGCTTGGCCATCGCCACCGAGCGGTTTGGCGTCCTCATCTGCGACCGCCAGGGCCGCCTGCTGGAGATCGTCGGCCCCCGGGAGGGACTCGGCTCGCCTTCGGTGCACTGGGTCTATGGCGACTGGCAAGGCGGGCTATGGGCGGCGCACCGGAACGGACTGGCCCGCATCGAGGCTTGCGCGCCGCTTTCCTACTTTGACGAAGCGCTTGGGCTTGGAGGGCGCGTCTTCGCGCTCCATCGCCACGCCGGACGACTTTACGCCGGCACGCTCGCCGGCCTATTCGAGCTGACCGGGGCTGGACCTGTCGCCGGTCAATCCCGCTTCCAGCGCGTGCCCGGCATCGAAACCGACTGCTGGCACCTGACGACGAATGGCCCCGACCTGCTGGTCGCCGCCGGGGATGGCGCTTACGTCGTCACGCCGCGCCCGGCCGGCCCGCCAACGGCGCGGAAGCTGAAGCTCGAAGACCGGCCCTATGCGTTTCATTCCGATCCGGTTCAGTCCGGGCGAATTTACGTCGGCGCGCGGCGCGGGCTGCACCGCCTAACGCGGCGAGGGGCGGACTGGACGGTCGAGTCATCGGTCTTTGGCATTCAAGATGAGACGCGCTCCATCGTCGCGACGGAGGAGGGGCTGTGGTGCGGCACGATGTATCAGGGGGCGTATCTCATTCCGCTCGAGAGCTTGCGGCGCGCCGATTCGACTGGCGCGCCGCCGGCTATCAAAATCGACGAAAGCGTCGGGCTGCCCACGCAGCGCGAGACCTTCGTCGCCCTGGTTAATGGCAAGGCGCTTTTGGCAACGCAGCGCGGCGTTCACGTCTTTGACCCGCGCCAGCGCGCGCTGGCGCCGGCGGATGGCTTCGCGCTGTTTCGGGAAGCGCCGGCGTTTCGGCTCGCTCAGGACGCCGAGGGAAACATCTGGTATTCGCAGGACTTCAACCAGCGCGGCGTTCTTCGGCCCGGTCCCAACTGGCAGTTTCAGGCGGATGCTCAGGCGCTGCGCCTGCCGCCCGCCTGTCTATTGCGGGCCATCTTCTGCGAGCCGGATGGCATCGTCTGGCTCGGCGGCGACAAGGGGCTGTTTCGCTATGACCTCAACGCGCCGCCCGCGGATGGCAGACCGGGACGGACGCTCATCCGCCGGGTGACGGCTGGCGATGGGCAAACGCTCTTTGGCGGTTTCGGCCCGGCGCCGTCCGCCGCGCGCGTCATTCCTTACGCCGCGAATCGGCTGCGGTGCGAAGCGGCGCTGACTTCATTTTCGCGGGAAAGCCAGCACCGGTTTCGCTTCAAGCTCGACGGCGCCGACCGCGAGTGGTCGGCGTGGGCCGCTGAGCCGGTCAAGGAATACGCCAACTTGATGGAAGGCGATTATGTCGTCCGCGTCGAGTCGCAGGACATTGACGGGCGCGTCTCGGCCGCGTTGCCAGTGAAGATTCGCGTCCTGCCGCCCTGGTATCGAGCCTGGTGGGCGTACGCGCTGGCGCTAACCCTCGCGGCCGGCGTAGTTCTGGGCGGCATCCGGCTGCGCGAGCGGGCGCTGGTAAGGCGCAATCTGGCGCTGGGGCGGATGGTCGCGGAACGCACCCTCGAAATCGCGCGCCAGCGCGATGAAATCGTGGATAGCATTCGCTATGCCGAGCGTATCCAGAAAGCCGTGTTGCCATCGCTGGCAGACGCCCGGCGGCTCATCCCGGACTGCTTCATCCTGTATGAGCCGCGCGACATTGTGAGCGGCGATTTTTATTGGGTGCAGCCGGCGGGCGCGGCCACGCTGCTGGTCGTCGCGGACTGCACCGGTCACGGCGTGCCAGGCGCTTTCATGTCGCTGATCGGCAATGATCTGCTGAATCAGATTGTCATCGAGCGCGGCCTCCATGACCCGGCGCGCATTCTGAATGAGCTTCACGCGGGCATCGTCGCGGCGCTTAGCCAAGGCGACGATCAGACGGCGGCCGGAATCGAGGACGGGCTTGACGCCGGCGTTCTCTGGCTGGACATCGCCGGGCGCCGGGCGCGCTACGCCGGCGCGCGGCGTCCGCTCTACCATGCGCGACGCGGAACGCTGAGCGAGATCAAGGGCGATCTCGCCTCGGTCGGCGGAACGCGCCGCCGCGAGCGCCGCTACGTCGAGCATGCCTTGGCGCTGGAGAGCGGCGATATGCTCTATCTGACCACCGACGGATTCGCCGACCAG
Organism: uncultured Chloracidobacterium sp.; assembly: GCA_937966115.1. Taxonomy (GTDB): domain Bacteria; phylum Acidobacteriota; class Blastocatellia; order Chloracidobacteriales; family Chloracidobacteriaceae; genus Chloracidobacterium. The sequence continues at coordinate 9,817 of CALCKX010000042.1, forward strand.
AACGATGGCGACGGGAAAAAGTATGGCACGCGCCGCCTCAGGGACCTTTTGCGGGCCATCGCCGACCAGCCGCTATCCGGGCAGTCGGCAGCCCTCCAAGCGGCGCTGCGGGCGCAGGTCGGCGCGGGGCGCTTGCGCGATGATGTCACCATTGTGGGCGTTCGCATTCCCGACGGCTGAGCCTGGAATGCGTTTTGGAAGGCGCTGTGGCGGGAGCGCCCCGGAAACCGCTCGATTGCCAAAAAAACCGGCCTTCGCATAGTATCCAGAGCGTTTCCCTAACGAACCGCGTATCATCCGACCGTTTCCCCAAAACGGCGCCCCACCTAAGGAGAGACAGGCATCCGATGACCACTGCTGCCGCGCCTAGCGAAGCTGCCCCACAGCGTATTGCGCTCAACCCCGATCTAAAAAGCCCGCGCGCGCGCGAGTTTGAAGAAAAGCTCATGACGCGAGTGGTCGGGCAGGAACGCGCTGTGCGGCGCATTGCCAATCTCTACCAAATCTATCTTGCCGGGCTGGCTCATCCGGGTCGCCCGCTGGGGACGATGCTCTTTCTCGGGCCGACCGGCTCGGGCAAGACGCGCGTCGTAGAAGCCGCCGCCGAAGCTCTGTTTGGCGACCCCTACGCCGTGGTCAAGGTGGACTGCGCCGAGTTTCAGCACAGCCATGAAGTCGCCAAGCTCATCGGCTCCCCGCCTGGCTACCTAGGCCACCGCGAAACGCCGCCGCTGCTGACGCAGGAAAACCTCGACAAGCACCACACCGAGCAAGACAAGCTGACGTTCGTCCTGTTTGACGAAATCGAAAAGGCCTCTGACGCGCTGTGGCAACTGCTCCTGGGCATTCTCGACAAGGCGACCCTCACGCTGGGCGACAACCGGCGCGTGGACTTCTCGAAGTGCATGATCGTCATGACCAGCAATCTGGGCGCGAAAGAGATGTCGGAGCTCATCACCGGCAGCATTGGCTTTGCCCCCACGCGCCCGGAGACGCAGCGCGACGACCTTGATCAGAAAATCTACCGAACGGCGACCGAGGCGGCGCGGCGCAAGTTTTCCCCGGAGTTCATGAACCGGATCGACAAGGTCGTTGTTTTCCGCAGCCTCAAGGATCACCACCTCGAACGCATCCTCGACCTCGAGCTGAGCGCCGTTCAGGAGCGCATCACCCGCGCCGCAATCGAGAAGTTCGTCATTCGCTGCTCGCCTGAAACCAAGCGATTTCTGCTCGACGAGGGCATTGACTTGAAATACGGCGCCCGGCACCTCAAGCGCGCCATTGAGCGCTTTTTGGTCAACCCAATTGCCAGCCTGGTCGCCACCAAGCAGGTGTGCACCGGCGACTTGCTCCTTGTGGACTACGACCCGGAGGAGAAAAAGCTCCGCTTCTCAAAAGAGCATCACGGGGCTTTGGTGCTCAACGCGGGGTCGGAAGCGCTGGGCGCGCCGGTCGAGCAGGAGTCTCCAGAAAGCCGCGCGGCTGCCCTCCCCATGCATGCTTCATCGGCGTCAGTGAGAACGGTCAGCGAAAACTGACGCCAGCTTGCAAGCCCGGGATCGCAAGCCCGGATGAGCCGGACCCCATCCATCTAGCGCGCGCCGCCGCAGCCCTGCCTGAGACTCGCCCGCGCCAGTCGGGCGGCGCGCAGATGGAGCGGATGGAACCGCTTCCGCTTGTCAGCGGCAGGTCGGAGGCGGCGTCAGGTTACGCAGCGCTTCCCTGAGCGGCGCTGTCGTCCGTCGCCGGGAAAAGCCGCTGCGGCACCCACCAAAGATAGGCGACCATGCCGACGAGTTCCACCAGCGATTGGAAGACGATGGCGACGACCGTCAGACCAAAGCCAGGCGGGAGCGCCAGCGCGAACGGCAAGACCACAAACGAGTTGCGCGTGCCCAAACTGAATGCGAGGACGCGCCCCTCGGCGGTCGGCAGGCGGAAGACCCGCGCCAGCCGCCGCGCGATGAAGCCGACGGCGACCAAATAAGCGACGAAAGCCCCAAGCAACTGGCTGAGCGCAGCGAGGGAGGCGGCGACGAGATGCGCCTGGGTCGCCGCGATGATGAAGATGACGGCCGCGAGAAGCGGCGGCGGAAGCCAGGCCAAGGCGTCCAGCGCAGCTCGCCCCGGCGGGGCCGCTTCAGCCCAGCGCTCGGTGAGCCAGGCCCCCGCCAACGGCAGCAGGATGAGTAAGCCAAGCGCCATCAGCATCTCGCGCCATACCATCGCGCCCCCGAGCGTCTCGCCCATGAACAGCCAGAGATACGCCGGCAACAACGCGCCCTGAAGCAACAGGCTGATCGGCGCGAAGGCGATGGCGCGCCGGGTGTCTCCGCCGCCCAGGTGCGTGAAAGTGATGAACCAGTCGGTACACGGCGCCAATAGCGCCAGCCATACCCCCAGGCGAATGGCCGGGTCGGCAGGCAGGCAGAGCGCCAAGCCGGCGACCAATGCCGGGACAATTAGAAAGTTGCCGAGCGTGGCGGCGAGGATGAAACGCGGAGCGGAAAAGCTCTCCCGCAGATGGGACAACGGCACCTGGGCGAAGGTCGCGTACAGCATCAGGGCGAGGCTGGGACGGAGCATCGCCTCCAGCCCCCCCAGCCAGCCCGGCTGCCACTTGCCGACGGCCAAGCCGCCGGCAATCGCCGCGAAATACAGCAGGACTTGATACTTTTCGAGCAGCTCCCGGGTCAGGGCAATCCTCTTCAAGCGCGATGTCTCCTCGGCCCTATCGCCTGCGGCGGCTCTTCGTCCGCGCCAGCCGAGGGCGATTATAACGCCTGCGGGTCGCGCTTTCCGAAGCGCCCGCCCGCCGTCGCTCCCTGCCGCGAAAGACCCAGGCCGGTCCAGAGCCGACGCCGGGCATCGTGGCTAGCTGGGCCATTGTGACCGGTCTGGGCCATCCGCGCTTGCGCTATCAGTCACCCTGCGCGCGTCCGATTGTCAGCGCCCGCCGCGACAGGGCGCCACCGGATGTCCCGCCTTGCGCCGCAGGCGGCTGACCGGGCGATGACCGCCCGCGAGCCGATGGCGCTCATCGCCCTCGCTGCGCGCCCAGGAGGCTGGAACGTTGGCAATGCGCTGGGTCCTCGGGCGGGGACTCTGCCGGCGAGATTGCGCTTGGCCGAGCCTTGCGAATGCGCAAGCGCCTTGCGGGGCCGCCTTCGGAGACGCGGGCGCGCTTCCGAGCGTGGCGCAGACCCCGCGCTGGCTCAAGTGATGAGTTACGATAGGATGCCCTGAATCTCCCCGACCAACTGGCGGGCGACCAAATGCACCAAGCCAATGTTGGTCGCCGCCGCCGTCGAAATGGCTAGCACGCCAATCGTCCCCACGGCGTATAGGGTCAAATACCCCGTGCTCCCGCGCACGACCAGTTCCTGAAGCTCGCCATTTTGCGTTCCCTGGATGATGCGCTTGCCCAGCCCCAAGGCCGTCGCCGCCATCGCCGCGACGCGCGGCGCCTCTGATTCAGCGATGTCGAATGCCAGGGCCAACCCGTCGGGCGTCGCGAGAATCGAGCCTTGAACGTCGGGCGCTTCCTTGCGCAACTTGCTCAGGACTGCATTCAGCTCATCTTGCTTGCTCATGGTGCTCTCCTTTTAGTTCTTCATATCGAGCTTGCCGATTGACTGCACGGCGACTTCCACGGTGCGGTCAATCAATGCGCCTTCCTGACCTGTCACCTCGCCGATGGCTTCCACGTAAACCTTTTCATACCCGTAGGCGATCATCCCTGAAACCGTCGCCATGAGACGCGATATGGCTTCGCGCAGCGGCTGGTCCTCAGGAGCCGTGAGCCGGGACGATGCCACGCGGGTCACCAGCGCCGCGTGACCGAGCATCATCGGGTTCTTAACCTTTCGCTTGACGTGGAGTAATCCCACGTAAGCTTGCCACGCCCAGTAATCCTCATCGAAGGGCCCCCGCACGCTTCGCTCCCACCAGTCGCGCAAGCTTTCCTCGCGCATGGGTCGCTCGCCCTCGCGGAAAATGGCCTGGGTGGCCGGATGCCCGTAGAGCGACTCGTAAAACGCTTGCGTCAAATCGTCCGACATGGCGATGAGACGGTCGGCGTTGGCTTGGATGAGCTTGCCATCTGCTTCCGAAACGCGGTCCTCCGGCGGAAGCTGGCCCAGCACTTGCTTTGAAAGCTCAGCGAAAAAAACTCTGTCAAACGTCATAA